>JBJLFF010000008.1:0-56888 GCA_045565515.1 Puniceispirillales bacterium (SeqCode) | reverse complement strand
AGGTTTATAGTAACCATTTGTTTCAGTAGAAAGAATATTATCAAAGTCAAAATTGAACGATGTACTTAGTTTTTCTAACATATCTTGATCACCATTTGATAAGATTGCAATCTTATACTTATCATTAATTAATTGGTAAATTACACTTTGAGCTTCTGGCCACAAAGGTAAATTATTCCATGCTGAAATTAATTTAATTTTTTCATTTTTATTTATATGTAAATCATTTACTTTGCAGATATATTCTAATGATTTTTCTGTACATTCATAAAAAGAAATTCTTCCATTATTTAATGAGTTGCTGAGTTGCAACGTTTCCATCTGCTTCGAACGCCAGCCTTTAGCGATTGATAGTGATTTTTCATAAGGCATATCTGTTATATCCTGAAAAACAGGGGTTAAACCTGTATAGATATCAACTAAAGCACTATAAACATCAAAAGTTATCAATGATGGATTACAATTAATAAGGTTATTCATTATTTAAATATGATTTAAATTTTATAAAAAATATAGTATAAATTTGACCTTTTATACATTGTTGCTAAGAATATTTGTAAATACATAAAGAGGTAAAAAATGTCTTATGAAGGTAAATGTCTTTGCGGTAACGTAAAGTTTAGTTTTGAATATGATCCTATGATGCATTTTCAATGTCATTGTACAATGTGTCAAAGAGCATTTGGGACAACCTCAAATGCGCTTGTCCTTCCTGAAGATGAGTTAACCATAGAAGGTGAGCTCAAAAGATATTCTATGACAGGAGGAAGCGGCAATGGCTATCATTTCAATTTTTGTCCTAATTGTGGAGTAACAATTTATGGAAAACCTGATGTTTTAGATGGGCTTATTTATGTTCCTGCTGGTCTTTTACATGATAAAATACCTTTCAAGCCTACAGTGGAACTATGGACAGATGACAAAGCTAAATGGCTAAAACAAGCAGATACAATAGAAAACTCCTTTGTAGACAATGGAACTGTTGAAAGATTAGGTGAACTTCTTGAAAATCTTGATCAAAGAGAATAATCAAATTTTGTAATTTTTTGAATTTAATTAATGGTTGAAATTCCTGAAGATGAATTAAAGTCTCTTAAAAGACAATTAATGAAGCTTAAGCTAGAATCTAAGTTAAGATCAAATATGTCAAGAGAGTTAGATAGACAGAAATCAATAGCTGAAAAAGCTGAACTGTTGGCAAAAGAAAAATCAGAGGAAATTGAAGCTATTGCTAATCAATTATCAAAGTATTTATCACCACAACTTTATGACTCAATTTTTTCTGGAAAGAAGGAAGTGGTTATAACAAGTGAAAAAAAGTATTTAACCATTTTTTTCTCAGATCTAGTGTCTTTTACAAATATTTCTGACACAATGGATTCAGTTCCTTTAACAAAAATGCTTAATGAATATTTAAATAAAATGACTGATATTGCATTATCATATGGGGCTACTATAGATAAATATATTGGTGATGCAGTAATGATTTTTTTTGGTGATCCTGAATCGAAAGGGATTGAGCAAGATGCGTTAAGTTGTGTTAAAATGGCTAAAGACATGCAGTCTGAAATGAAGTCAATGTCACAGTACTGGGTTAAAAATTATTCATTAAAAAATCCTTTACAAATAAGAATTGGTATTAATTCTGGAGAGTGCACCGTAGGTAATTTTGGGAGTGAAAGAAGACTTGATTATACTGTTATTGGGAGCCCTGTTAATTTGGCTTCAAGATTAGAGTCATTAGCTCCTCATAGTGGTATATTAATTTCAGATTCAACATATTCTTTAATTGAAAAAAAAATTGAATGCACTCAATTTGGAAATATAGAGGTTAAAGGTTTTAAGGATAAATTTAAAACTTTTAATGTAAACCTCTAGTTTAAGCTCGTTTAATTTTTAAAAAATCAGCTGCCTTTATTATTCCAAATTTAGTTTCTACATCGTGAGAATTATAATTAAACCAAAAATCATATTTAGTAGTTTCTCTCCTCCTAACTCCATATGGCATGGATTCAACTTTTAACCCTACTTTAATACATAAATTTTCAAATAAACTATCAAAGCCATCACTGTCTAACCAAGAGCCAAGATATGATAAGTTTTTGTAAAATTTTGCAACACTCTGTTTGTCACTAGTAGTTAATAAATCTTCAGCTGATCCTTCAATATTTTCAAAATAACCTTTAATATTTCCTCTTCCATTTAATGGTAAATTGATATCAGGTCTCAAGGTTTGAACCCTCGTGACTAAAACATCAAAGTTTTTGAGATTTGGAGGAAGTGTTGCAGGAATGCAAATATTTTCATCTTTGGAAGAACTTCTCGGACCAAATAGAATTGATGACTTAGAGTTTTGTAAATTTTGCTTTAATTCTTCAGGAATATGCATCATCCCAGAAACAATTACTAACTTATAATCGTTAAAATTTTTATATTTTGGTGAAATAAAATCAATTGAATGCCCCAATCTACGCAAAGAGCTGTAAATATCAAAAATTAATCCAAAATATGATAGCCCTCTTCCTTGCGGTTGAATATTCCACATAGCATCCGCATCGTAATCAAACATTATTGCGATTGACGATTTTTTTGTTTCAATTGGTTCGGAAGAATTTATTTCATTAATAACCTCTTTAGCTTCATAATAGCCTTGAGCGGGTTCATTGTCAGTTCTTAGGAGACCAGCATGCATTTGTTCTTGAGCATAAGGGACTTGTCTCCAACGAAAATAACAAACAGTTTCAGCACCATGTGCAAAAGCCTCCCATGACCAAAGTCTTACCATTCCATCCAATGGAGCTGGGTTATAGGGGGCCCAGTTTACAGGGCCTGGTTGTTGTTCCATAATCCACCATCTGCCATTCCCGACAGCACGATACAAATCATGGTGAAAAGCTTGAAAATCTGGGTTTCCTTGACGTGAAAAATCTCTTTTTTCTTTATCAGAGGTTTCTAATCTATCTTCAGAAAAACCTAATGGGTAACTGTCCCAACTTGCTATATCTAGACTCTCTCCAACATCAAAGTGATTAAATTCAGTTGTTCTTCCCATATAATTATGAGCTATGGGCGCTTTTGAATATTTTCGAATAATTTCAACCTGAGCATAATTGAAATCAACTACTTTGTCTGACGAATATCGACGAAAATCTAACAAATGAGATGGATTAGGTTCTGTTACCGTTAGATTTGGTAAATTGATTTCTTCGAAATCATCATAATCCATAGACCAAAAGACATTGCCCCATTTACTATTAAGAGCATCAATGTCACCATCATTACCATTTCCAGGAAATTTTTGTCGAAGCCAATTCCTAAAGCCTTTTAAAGCACTTTCAGAAAAAGATAGAGTGGTATCATGGCAACCGTATTCATTGTCTGTTTGCCAAGCTTTTATATATTTATTTCCCCCATATCTTTTTGCAAGCTGAGTAACTATCACTTTGCATTGTTCTAAATACCCAACATGGCTAAAGCAATAATGCCTTCTCGATCCAAACTGTCTAATATTTCCTTTTTCATCTCGAGATAGCATATCTGGATATTTATTTACAACCCATTTAGGTGGAGTAGCTGTTGGTGTGCCCAAAACTACTTTTAACCCGGCATTACCTAATATATTGATTGCTTTATCTAACCATTCAAAATGAAAATCACCCTCAGTAGGCTCAATGCGTTTCCAAGCAAATTCACCAATCCGAACGTAAGTTAATCCGAGATCAGACATTTGCTTTGCGTCATTAATCCAAAGACTTTCATCCCAATGTTCTGGATAATAACATACACCTAAGGATTTTCTCATGATGAACTCGTTAGTATAATTAAATTTATAATTTAATATACATACTAAATATTATTAACAGTTAAAAATTAATTTTAGAAAATGATTTCTAATGAAGAAGGTAGGATTAAAATATGGGAATATTAGTTATATGGACTTAAAAAATTTAATTATATCATCCAACTAGGAATAAATAATAAAAATTACATATTCCTAGTTATATATTTTGTTAAGATTTGTTTTTCTTTTTTTCATTATATAAATCTTGTTTCTTTTTGAAATCTTCTTCACTTAGTTTGTGCCAACCCATACAATTACCTGTTGGTGAACGGCCACAAGTGCATTTATTTGTCACTATATATTCTCCTAATTAACATAATCGAATAACTTATATGGAAAGTCTTTATAGATTTTCAATGATAAATAAGAAAAATTTTAACAATACTTTTCAGGACCTATCCATTGATGCTCTGAATATCTGTCACCATGTGCCCAGCCTAGAGGAAGAATTTCGTCAATTTCTTTCATTTGTATTTCATTAAGTTCAGTATAAGCAGCTTTTGCCATTGATTTCAGATGTTCTGATGATCTTGTACCAGGAATAGGTATTAAATTTTTATTCTTTTTTAATAGCCAGGATAGAGATAATTGAGCTGCAGACATACTATTGTCTAAGGCATATTCTCTAAATTTTGAGGTTATTTGGATATTTAAACTTAAGTTAGGTTCCAAAAATCTTGGGTTTCCTTTTAAAAAAGCTATAGTTTGAGCTTTTTTAAATGAGTGAGGCTTATCAGTTAATAAAGAACGTCCAAGTGGGGAAAATGCAATTAATGTAGCTTTCAATTTTTGAAGCTTTTGTATAAGCCCTAGTTCTGGGTATCTGGTTGAAAGTGAATATTCAGACTGAACTGCTGCAACATTATGAATACTGTTTGCTTTTTCCAGTGAACTAGGTGAAATTTCAGAATATCCAATTTGTTTTACTTTTCCAGACTTTACAAAATCAGAAAGGGTTTGAGTAACTTCTTCAATAGGGATATTTTGGTCACGTCTATGAACATAATATATTTCTACGCAATCAACACCTAAACGTTTCAATGAATTGTCAAGCGATTTCTCTAAATATTTTTTACTATTATTAAAACGAGATGATCCGTTTTGATTTCTATCAATCCCACCTTTAGTGGCAATCTTAAAATATTCTTTATATTTTTTATTCCTTGATAAAAATAGCCCTATTCTTTCTTCTGAAATACCAAGACCATATATATCCGATGTATCTATATGGTCTATTCCTAGATCCAAAGCTGAAGTTAAAACTTTATGTGTTTCATCAGTATTTGTCACACCGTAAGCATCACTAAATGACATCCCCCCTAAACCTATAGGAAAAACTTTAGTACCGTTATTACCTAAATTTCTTTTAATCAAAATATTTTCAACCAACAGCTGTTTGAGTTCTATTTTTATAATTTAAAAATGATAATAACAATGCAGAAAAACATAAAAAATTCATAAATAACAAGCAAAAAAGAAAGTTTTCATCTCCTCCTAGGCTTATAACAATTGCGCCAATAATGCCACCCGAAGACATCTGCAATGCTCCAGCAATACCAGTTGCAGTTCCAGAATGACTTCCTGTAGTTGAAACACCACCAATGATACAATTAGCTACTGTGAAACCATTTCCCAAACCAAACAATATGATAGGTAAAGATATATACAAAGGATGAGTAAAATCATTTATATGCATTACTAATATTAAAAAATATGAAGACAAAGAGAATATACAACCTATAATAATTAATTTTTCAATTCCTAAAGAAGCTGCTAAGTATCTATTTAAAATGTTACCAGTAAAATAACCTATTCCAGTAAAAGAAATCCAAAAACCAAATTCTAAAGGAGTTACACCAAGTCTTGCAAACTCATAAGGCATAAAACCAAAAGATGAAAAGAATACGCCAACCTGAATAGAACCAATAAATGTAAAAATTAAATATTTAGTATTGCTCAATACTGATCCATAAGAGCTAAATATTTTTTTAAACTCTAAACTTTTAATGTTATTGATTTTAGTTTCTGGAATTAAAAAAAATGAACCATTTAAAATAATTAAGCCAAAAATAAAAAAAACATACATTGTTCCAATCCAGCCAATAGTTTGAGCAATAAAGCCACCTAAAATTAATGATAATAATGGAAAAATGACCATTATAGCTGTCATCAAAGATAACTTTTCAGCTGCTTCAGTTTTATTGAAACTGTCATTTATTATTACTCTAGCCATAGACATGCAGGCAGCAGCGCCCAAACCTTGAGTTACTCTTAAAAAAAGCAATGTAGATATGTTAGGTGAAAACGTTGCAATTATACTTGAAAATACGAATAAAAGTCCACCTGATAATAAAATTGGTCTCCTTCCAAATCTATCAGATAAAGTTCCAAATAATAACTGACCTAAACCAGCTGCAACCATATAGTAAGTAAGGACTAATTGAACTATATCAGCAGATAAGTTGAAATCATTTTTAATTATAATTATTGAAGGGGTAATAAGACCCATTCCTACTACAACTGCTGCATTAGCAAGGGCTAAGATAAAAATTACTAGATTATTTTTCAAAATAAATTTCTTAAAATTCTTTTATTGTTGAGTTTGTAAAATTATTAGATTAAAGAATTTTATCTTTCATAAATTTTTTATTTATAACTGTATAAATTTAAACTTTTAAAAAAAAATACTTAAAATAAATATTATGCTGTTTTTAATGCAATACTTCTTTCAAGGCTATGTCTGGTAAATGTTGCAGTTCCTGATGTCTGATTTTGCCAATTCTTAAATTCATCATCTTCAACCAGTTGATCCATACAATGTCCATACTGTTGCATATTATCAAATATTGCTATAAAGCCCATTTTCCCTATCTCAGATCCTGCTAAATCCATTAACCGACAAGATTTTGCACCATATTTTATCCATAAGTCAGCTATGGTTTCAAATCCTTCAATAATATTCTCTGGTTCGTGAACTATAAAAGTATGATTACTTACAAACATTTTTTACCTCATATAGATATATTAATTGATTTTTAGTTATAATATTTTAACGTTATAAAATATTTAAATAATAACCTATGTTAAGCAATTATAGCTCCTATGCTTCTATTTCATAATGTGAATAAAGATCATATTAAGGAAACAAAATGACTGTGAAAGAACCTTTAAAAAATATCCATTCTGAAGTTAAGCTTCCCAAAATAGGAAGTACAAAAAATTATAAAGATTTAATGAGTATAGTTAGAAATAGAGTAACTGTAAGAAAGTTTGATGAAAAATTTAAAGTGCCAGATGATCATTATAGATTAATAATTGATGCAGCAAGGCATGCTCCATCTGGAGCAAATGCACAACCATGGCATTTTATTGTTGTAAAAGATGCAAATATTAAAAAAAATATCTCAGAATACTTTGTAAAAGAACAAAGATTAAGAGCTAAATTGAAAATGAAATTTCCAACACCGAATTATAAGGGACTTTCTGGGGCTCCTGGATTTATAGTTATTTGCTCAGATATGAGGTGGATTAAAGCTTTTCCAATTTTAAAAAATGACGAAAGTGATCTAAATAGAATGTATAAAGAGAATGCAGAAAGAATATTACTTCAGTCACTTGCTGCTGCTACTATGTCTGCTCATCTCGCAGCAGCCTCTTTAGGATATAATGTTTGGTGGGTTACGGCAATTGGACAGGAACAAGCACAAAAAGATATCAAACCATTACTGGGAATCCCGGAAGAATTATCTGTTTTAGATATACTTTTATTTGGTCCACCATTTCAAGAACCATATAAAAGATGGAGAAAACCAATAGAAACTATTATGAATATTAATAAATTTAATATGGATAACTTTCAGACTGATGAAGAGATTGATGAATGGGTTCTTAATGCCAGACATAAAGTTATGTTTAAAGATGCTTCAAATATAGACTAATGTCACTCAACCTAAGTTAATAATAATGTACATCAGACCATTAGCACCTAAAACTTTTAAAGTACCTGTGATATTTTCATCAGATGAATTTATTCTTAAACCTCTTACTGTTTCGAATCTGATAAAAGATTATGATGCAGTTATGAGTAGTGTTGATCATTTAAATGGTCTTATTGATACCTAATATAATTGGCGTGTTAGTCTTACAATAGAAGAAAATTTTATTGATCTTGGATGACATCAAAGACTAAGAAAAATATTTAAAGAATAGCTTAATAATGAATGGCCATTTGATAAAATAGATTTTCTACAAATTAAGTAATAAATAATATTAATCTTAATATTTATAATGAATATAATTATTTAAACTACTGTTATATATGTATTATTCAAGAAATTAATTATTATATAATTCAAATATATTTTTCTAATTAAATTTATTGAAACAATCATATTTTATTTTTTCATTGACTATCATAATTATTTATATGAGCTTCAATAGATATGCAAATAGAGCATATAAACATTATAATTAATACATATAAATTATTTTTGGGAGGAAATTAATGAAAATGTTGAAAATTATAGGGGCTATATTATTTACAGCTTCTTTACTAATAATGAATACTTCATTGTATGCACAAAAGTCAGGTGGAACAATGGTATTCTTAGTACAACCAGAACCACCATCAATGGCAGGCTATGTGACTACATCAGGACCAATTGGTTTATTGGCACCAAAGATTTATGAAGGCCTTTTTGATTATGACAATGATGGAAACATTATTCCAGTTTTAGCAGAAAGCTATGAAATGAGTGCAGATGGTAAAACTGTTACATTTAAATTAAGAAAAGGTGTTAAGTGGCATGATGGTGAGGATTTTACATCTGAAGATGTGCAATTTACAATCATGGATGTTCTAAAAAAAGTTCATCCTCGTGGTCCAAATTCATTTAAAGAAGTTTCGAGTATAGATACTCCTGATGATCATACTGCAGTTTTTAATCTTGATAACCCAGCTCCATATATGATGAGAGCTTTTACAGGATATGAATCTCCAATAGTGCCAAAGCATCATTTAGAAGGAAAAGATCTAAAAAGTGCTCCTTTAGGGAATAACCCAGTTGGGACAGGTCCTTTTACATTTAATGAATGGAAAAAAGGTCAGTATATACGTCTTGATAAAAATGAGAATTATTGGGGTAATAATGGTCCATATATAGATAGAATAGTGGGACGTTTTGTTCCTGATGCGTCAACAAGAACAGCTGCTATGGAAAAAGGTGAAGTTTTATATGCTGCATATAATGCTATTCCAAATATTGATGCTGTTAGATTAAAAGAAAGAGATGACATTGATGTAACAACTGATGGTTACTCTATGATTAATCCTATGGCTCTTATTGAATTTAATACAAAAGAAGGTCCATTTGTTGATGCAGCAGTAAGAAGAGCAATTTCAACAGCAATAGATCGTCAGTTCATGATTGAAACAATCTTTTTTGGATATGGTAAACCAGCAACAAGTGCTTTATCTAGTAATTTTAAGGCAACTGGACTTCACGCTGAAATGCCAAATTATCCATCAAATGGTGATGTCGCAGCAGCTAATAAAATGTTAGATGACGCAGGATATAAAAAAGATGGAAATGGCGTACGAATGAAAGCTGTTTTTGACCTTATTCCTTATGGAGAAGATTGGCGTAGAGGTGGAGAATACCTTAAGCAAGTTCTTGGTGACATTGGTATTGAAATAGAATTAAGATATGAAGATGTCCCAACTTGGCTAAAGCGTATTTATCATAATTACGACTTTCAAATGAACCTTAATTATTTTTATCAATTAGCTGATCCAGTTCTTGGTGTTCATAGACATTATGGAACTAATATGATCAGAAAAGGAACTCATTTTGTTAATTCTTCACGTTATAGTAATCCAGAGCTTGATAAATTATTAAGAGCTGGAATGACACAACCTGATCCAACAAAAAGAGCAGCTATATATAAAGATATCCAAACTATTTTAGCTGAAGATATGCCTGTTGTTAACTTGTTTGAGTTAGAGTTTTTAACTGTCTATAATACAAAACTTAAAGATGTTTATGGATCTGCAATGGGTGCTTATTCATCTTTTGGAGATGGATGGTTAGATCAGTAATTAAATAAACTAAATAATATATAGGTGCTGGAATATAATTTCTGGCACCTATGTTTTTATAATCATATTATCTTTATTTAAATTATATTATGAATTTATTACCATCAGAATTATTATAAATAAATTATGAACAGATCAGCTAAAATTTTTCTCTATGTTTCGAGAAGGTTATTGCAAGGTATTCCAATTATATTGGCTATTGTTGTTTTAAACTTTTTCCTTTTAAATATGGCGGAGGGTGACGCAGTTGACGTTTTAGCTGGTGAAGCTGGTTCAGCAACTCCTGAATACATGGAGGAATTACGGAAAAAATTTGGACTTGATAAGCCACTTCCTGTTCAATTAGGCGTATACCTTAAAAACGTTATGATGTTAGATTTAGGGTACTCTTTTAGACATGATATGCCAGTTGCTAAGTTAATAATCGATCGGTTTTGGCCTACTTTACTTCTTATGGTTAGTACAATAATTTTAGCAGTCGGTTTTGGTATTCTATTAGGTCTTCTTGCTGCAATGAGATTGAACACATGGAAGGATGCAGTAATAACTGTTTTTGCACTTATAACTTATGCTACTCCTTTATTTTGGGTTGGGCTGATGATGATTGTAGTTTTTTCCCTTTATTTAGGGTGGTTTCCAACTAGTGGAATGGAAAATATTGCTGCATTTCATGAGGGATTTGCAAGAATAAAAGATATATTACATCACTTAGTTTTACCTACAATTACACTTTCTTTGTTTTATCTTGCTCTTTATACCAGAATGATGAGAGCTTCAATGCTTGAACAATATGGACTGGATTATGTTGTTACAGCTAGAGCAAAAGGTTTAACGGAAAGACGAATAACTTTTGTGCATGTTTTAAGGAATGCTCTTTTACCAGTTGTGACAATGGCTGGTGTTCAAGTTGGAGCTTTAATTGGAGGTTCTGTAATTGTTGAATCAGTATTTGCATGGCCTGGATTGGGAATGCTTGCATTTGAATCATTATTCGCTCGGGATTTGAATTTACTATTGGGAATATTCTTATTGTCATCAGCTTTAGTGGTAGGTGTTAACTTAATAGTTGATATTATATACTGCTTTCTTGATCCTCGCATTGAGGTTGATTAAATGAGTGAATTTTGGGAAAGATTTTCTAGAAATCGGTCAGCAGTTGTTGGTTTAATAATTTTAATTTTAGTAGTTATTTTAGCTTTAATTGCAGGTTTTATCTTTCCTGAAGATCCTTTTCGTCTTGCTGGAAAACCTCTTTCAGGACCAGGTTTAAATGGTTTTTTGCTTGGAAGTGATTCACTTGGGAGAGATGTAGCTTCAGGTATTGCACACGGTGCTAAAACATCTTTATTGATTGGCTTAATAGCTACTTTAGCAGCCGTTTTTATTGGAATATTTTTTGGAGCTTTATCTGGATATTATGGTGGGTTTATAGATGACCTTCTTATGCGAATTACAGAAATTTTTCAAACAATACCATCTTTTGTTTTTGCTATTTTACTTGTGGCCATTATGAAACCATCCATAGAAAGTATTGTAATTGCTATAACAGTAGTGTCTTGGCCTGGAGTTGCAAGATTAGTAAGAGCTGAATTTTTGTCGCTTAAAAATAGAGAATTTGTCCAGGCATGTCATACGTTAGGTATGAGTGATATAAGAATAATGTTATTAGAAATTCTTCCTAACTGCCTTAGTCCAATTATTGTAATAGGCTCACTTATGGTTGCTACTGCAATTTTAATAGAGAGTGGCTTAGCTTTTTTAGGTTTAGGAGACCCAAACATCATGAGTTGGGGATTTCTAATTGGAGCAGGTCGAACAATGCTTCGTTCAGCATGGTGGGTTTGCACATTTCCTGGAATAGCAATTTTAATTACAGTTTTGGCAATAAATTTAGTCGGAGAAGGATTAAATGATGCATTAAATCCTCGTTTGCGTGAAAGACAGTAATGACTGAAAACCTTTTAACAATAAAGGATCTAAATGTAGCCCTTCCTGAGGGCTCCGATAGGAAATTTGCAGTACAAAATATTAATCTTAATATTAAAGCTGGGGAAACAGTATGTGTTGTTGGTGAAAGTGGTTCAGGAAAGTCACTAACAGCAAGAGCTGTAATGGGCCTACTACCAGTACCGCACGTTCGTGTGGTTAAAGGCGAAATAATTTTTGGTGAAAAAGACTTAGTTAAAGTCAACTATGAAACTCTAAGACAGATTAGAGGTAGCGAAATTTCTATGATTTTTCAGGAACCTATGACTGCTTTAAATCCAGTTATGTCTATAGGATCACAAATTGATGAAATTTTTAGATATCATGTTTCATTGTCATCTAAACAGAGAAGAGCAAAAGCTATAGAACTTTTGGAAAGTGTAAATTTACCTGATCCTCATCAAATTGTTAATAGCTATCCACACGAATTATCTGGTGGTCAAAGACAACGTGCAATGATCGCAATGGCTTTAGCTTTAAGTCCTCAACTCTTAATTGCCGATGAACCAACAACGGCATTAGATGTAACTACAGAAGCACAGATTTTAAGTTTAATTAAAGAGATGCAAAAACGCTATAACTCTGGAGTTTTATTTATTACTCATGATTTTGGTGTAGTTGCGGATATAGCTGACAGGGTTCTTGTTATGCAACACGGTATTTTAGTTGAAACAGGTTCTGTTGAACAAGTATTAAATAATCCAGTTCATTCTTATACAAAATCACTTATTAAAGCCGTTCCAAGTTTAACACCAAGAAAACCACGAGATATATCAGAAGATATTGTTTTAAAAGTAAATAATATGAAAAAAACTTTTGGTGGTGGTAGAAGTTTCCTTGGTTTTGGAAAAAACTCTAGAGTGGTCAAGGCAGTCGATGATGTCAGTATTAACCTTTTTAAAGGAGAGACTTTAGGAGTAGTTGGCGAGAGTGGATCAGGAAAATCTACTTTAGCAAGATGTTTAATAAAGTTATTAAAAAGTGATAGTGGTGAAGTTTTACTTTATGATAAAGATTTAACATCATTAAGTAGAAATGAGATGCGTCCATTAAGAACAAAAATTCAAATGGTCTTTCAAGATCCATTTGCTTCATTAAACCCTAGAAATAAAGTTGGTAAAATTATAACACAAGGTCCCCTCACCCAAGGGTTTTCTTCTGATGAATGTACTAAACGTGCTAAAGAATTACTATCAATTGTGGGTTTAGATGAAAAATCATATAATCGTTTTCCTCATGAATTCTCAGGTGGCCAAAGACAGCGAATTGGAATTGCTAGAGCACTTGCTTTGAAACCAGAAATTTTGATAGCTGATGAACCGGTATCTGCTCTTGATGTTTCAATACAAGCTCAGATACTTGAACTGCTTGATAATATAAGAAAGCAAATGAACTTGTCAGTCCTATTTATAACTCATGACTTACGTGTTGCAGCACAAGTATGTGATAGATTAGCAGTTATGCAGCATGGTAAAGTTGTTGAAATTGGGAATACATTAAATATTTTTAACAATCCAAAACATCAATACACACAAACACTTTTAGACGCTGTTCCTGGAAAAAAATGGCTAAAAAAATAATTATTTCAAAATTTTGAACTTATAAAATATGAGATTTTGCTCACAAAAATTATAAATATTAATATTTGTTTTTATTTAAATATTTAACAAAGATAACAAGAACTTATTAATAATACTTGAATAAAAATAATTGAGTAAATAATTATTATTATTATAGTATAAAAAATAAAAATTTGTGTGGTTATAGATGAGTGAAAACGTAGTCAAATTAGAGAATAATTTTAATCAAGTAATAGAACGAAAAATTGCAGTTATATTTGTTACTGATGTTGTTGGTTTTAGCAAGTTAATGGAGCAAAACGAGGATGAGACACTAAGAAGTTTTAGGGCTTGCAAGGATATATTAGATAAATTATTTGCTGAACATGGTGGAAGAATTTTTAATACTGCGGGAGATTCTGTTTTAGCGGAATTTCAAAGTGCTGTTTCAGCAGTAGTTTGTGCTAACGAATTTCAAAAACTTTTAAAAGAGAGAAATAATTCTGTTTCTGATGATGCAAAAATGAACTTCAGAATAGGCCTTAATATGGGTGATGTGATTGTCGAAGGTGAAAATCTATACGGTGACGGAGTTAATGTTGCTGCACGACTGGAGGCTTTATCACAGCCTGGTGGGGTTTGTTTATCTAAAAGTATAATGGATTTTGTAAATAAAAAGACAGAATTACTTTTTAACGATCTTGGAGAACAACAAGTAAAAAATACACTTGTGCATGCATTTGATTTAGATTACCCAGATCTTGAAAAACGCTCAAAAATAGATGAAAATACTGCTGCTGCTGCCTCAGCAAAAATAAATGAAGGCAGCGTCCCCCCAACAATTGCAGTTTTGCCATTTGCTAATCTTAGTACTGACCCTGAACAAGATTTTTTTGCTGATGGTGTAACAGAAGACACAATATCATATCTTTCGAAAACAAAGACATTCCCAATTGTGTCTCTAAATTCAGTGATGACTTACAAAAACTCAAAAGAGTCAACTACTAATATTGCTGAAGGTTTAGGGGCAGACTACCTAGTTCAGGGAAGTATTCGTAAAGGTGGAAATAAAGTAAGGATATCGGCTAAGCTTACAGATGCAAAAGAAGACATTCAAATATGGTCTCAAACTTGGGATAGATCATTAGATGATGTTTTTGAGGTTCAAGATGAAGTATCACAAAAAGTAGCTGCTTTGGTAGTACCAAGTATGATTACAAATGAGCAGAAAAGTCTAACTAAAAAAGAAATACAAGTTTTTAGTGGATGGGATGAATTTCTTCATGCTTTAAATAGTTACGACAATCATACCAAAGCTAAAACTGTTGAAGAAAAAATTAAGCATATTTATAAAGCAATAGAACACTCAGAAAAATCTATTGCTTTAGAGCCAAATTTTACAGAACCATGTAACGTGCTTGCTGCCTCTTTATTTTTTCTGATGTTTGAGTCATCTGTTCAAAATGATCGTGAGAAAAATGAAGCTCGATACAAAGAAGTATCAGAAAAAAGTATCAGTTTAGATCCTAATAACCCAGATGCCCTTATGAATATGGCTTTTTTATATAGATTTTCAGATGATGAGATGCAATATAAGGAATGCGTAAATAAAGCAGTTGAGATAAACCCTCACCACGCAAGATCTCTTTCTGCCAAAGGTATTCTTTATTTAACTGACAGTGATTATGACAACGCTATAGATTCATTTTATAGAGCATATGAAATTGACCCATCGAAAGTACCATTTTATGAAACCATGCGTCTATTTTGTTATTTAGGGAAAAATGATTGGGCTAGTGCTAATCAATCTGTTGATAGAAGTATGCGAGAAAATGACCACAGCAGATTCTATGCCTTTAAAGCAGCTATTCTCGCACATGAAAATAAATTAGATGAAAGTAAAGAATGGTTAAAAAAATATCAAGATAATAGACCTGAAATAAAGACATTAGCTGACTATGAGAAAGTAGTTCCAGAACTTAATCAAGACGTAACGGACATTCTTATAAAAGGCCTGAAGATTGCGGGTTTAAATTAAATTTATGAATGAGAACGTTGTTAAATTAGAAAATAATTTTAATCAGACCATTGAACGTAAAATAGCAGTCATCTTTGTCACAGATGTAGTTGGATTTAGCAAATCAATGGAGCATAACGAAGATGAGACTTTGAGAAGTTTTAGAGCTTGCAAGGATATTTTAGACAAATTATTTACTGAACATGGTGGAAGAATTTTTAATACTGCAGGAGATGCTGTTCTAGCTGAATTTCAAAGTGCTGTTTCATCAGTTGTTTGCGCTAATGAATTTCAAGAACTTATAAAAGAGAGGAATCGTTCTGTTTCTGATGATGCAAAAATGAATTTCAGAATAGGTCTTAATATGGGCGATGTCATAGTTGAGGGTGAGAACCTTTACGGTGATGGAGTTAATGTTGCATCAAGACTAGAAGCTCTTTCTCAACCTGGTGGTGTTTGTTTATCTAAAAGTATAATGGATTTTGTAAATAGAAAAACCGAGTTACTTTTTACTGATTTAGGTGAACAAAAAGTAAAAAATACTATCGTTCACGCATTTGACTTAAATAACCCTGATCTTGAAAAGCGTTCTAAAATAGATGAGAACACTGCTGCTGCTGCCTCTGCAAAAATAAATGAAGGCAGTGTCCCTCCAACCATAGCTGTTTTGCCTTTTGTGAATTTAAGCACTGATCAGGAACAAGAATTTTTTGCCGATGGTATAACAGAAGATACAATTTCTTATTTTTCAAAATCAAAGACATTTCCTATCGTTTCGTTAAATTCAGCAATGAAATATAAAAACTCTAAAGAAGCAACTAAAGATATAGCAGATGGTTTGAATGCTAATTATCTAGTGCAAGGTAGTATTCGAAAAGGTGGAAATAAAGTAAGAATATCGGCTAAGCTTACAGATGCAAAAGAAGACATTCAAATATGGTCTCAAACTTGGGATAGATCTCTAGATGACGTATTTGAAGTACAAGACGAGGTATCACAAAAAGTTTCAGCTTTAGCTTTACCTGCAATTATAATTAATGAACAAAACACCTTAAATAATAAGGACTTAAAAATTTTTAGTGCTTGGGATGAGTATCTTCATTCATTGAATTCTTATGACAAAAGTAGTGAAGCTAAAATTGTTGAAAATAAAATAAAATATGTTTATGAAGCAATAGAGCATGCAGAGAAATCAATTGCTTTAAATAAAAATTTAACGGATGCCTATAATGTTCTCGCTTCATGTTTGTTTTTTCTGAGATTAGAATCCTCTCTTCAACATGATCGTGAGAAAAATGAAACTAGATACAGAGAAGTAGCAGAAAAAAGTTATAGTCTTGATCCTTATAATCCTGATTCTGTGTTGAATGTAGCATTTTTGTTTAGAATTTCAGACGATGAAACAAAATATAGGGAATTTGTTAACAAAGCTGTTGAAATAAATCCTCACCACTCAAGATCACTTCAAGCAAAAGGCATGCTATACTTAAATGAGTGTGATTATGATAATTCAATTGAATTTTTGAATAGAGCTAATGAAAGTAATCGTAAGGCAGTGCCATTTTATGAAACAATGCTTTTATTTTGTCATCTTGGAAAGAATGATTGGATGAGTGCTAATCAATCTGTTGATAGGAGCATGAGAGAAAATGATCATAGCAGATATCATGCTTTTAAAGCTGTTGTTCTGGCACATGAGGGTAAAATTGAAGAAAGTAAAGAGTGGCTTAAAAAATATCAAAAAAATAGACCTGAAATCAAAACTATAGAAGACTATGAAAAGGTTGTTCCGGGGATTAACCAAGAAGTTAAAGATATTCTGTTGGATGGGATGAGAAAAGCTGGTCTTAAATAATAATTAAAACTAAAATTAAACATCATGATCAGATATTTATTTATTATAACTTTAGTTTTTATTTTCAAATCCTCTAATTTGTATGCTCAATTTAATCTTGAGCTACCTCAAATAGGATCTTGTGACAATAAAATTTCTATGCCCTCCCCTGATGCTTCTAGTCAAGCAGTATATAGTGAAATTAATTTATCAAATCACTTATTGGAACCTATAAGAACTAAAATTCCAAGATATAAAAGTTTTAGATTAGGTGAAATTTTTAAAGATAATGAAAAAGGAAATCCTGCTCCAGAAATAAAAATTGTAGCTGACTTCAATAAAGATGGTTTTGACGATCTAATGATCGAAAACTACGAAAATAACTCCCCTCCAATAATTTACCTTTCAAATGGAGATGGAAGTTTCATACCTCAAGAAGGCATGCCTAAATCAGCTGGAAGACGTCATATTAGGGTTGCGAGTGCCGCAGACATAAATAATGATGGTTGGATTGATATAGCTGGATTTACAACAGGAGACCCTTATAGTCATTGGGTTAAAAATGGGTTTAAAGGTAAAAAGTCTGATGTTCCTAGAGGGGAGACCGATCTCTTATTAATTAATCAAAAAGGTAACGGCTTTAAAGAAGTAAAAATTCCTGAAATAAGAAAAAATGACTGGAACCATAGTGGGACAGTTGGAGATATTAATAAAGATGGTAAAATTGATATTCTTCCATTATCAGAAGGGGAAAAAGAAAGAACAGAGCCATTAATTAATACTGGTAATAATATATTTAATTTTAGTGGTTATGAGTACAGCAAAGAAATTAGTTACTATCTTTCAGGTGATGTTGAAGTTGCAGATTTAAATAGTGATGGTTACCTAGATATTGTAGTTGCAGTAAAAGATATTAATGCGCCAAATAAAATTAATAGAGAAATTGGTTCAGTTCATATAATTTATGGCGATGGTGATTTTAATTTTTCAGATAACAAGAAAATTAGAATTGGTACTCATTGGATATCTGAATCTGAAAGAAAAGAAGCTAATAAAAAACTATCAAATTTTATACCAAACGAAAAAGGATTGAGTAAGGAACTTGATTTTGGACCTTCAAATATTGAAATTATAGATATTGATAATGACGGCTATCAAGATATATTAGTTGGTTATTTTTTGTCTCCCTACATGTGGATGACAAGTGGATTTACATTATTAAAAAACTATGGAGATTGTTTTTTAGATGAGACGGAAAAATTTTTTCCTAATCAAAAAACTAATCGACATTTTGAACCAGAGCAAGTAAGTGCATATACGCATAATTTTTTTCATGGTGATTTAAATGGAGATGGATTTAAAGATCTAGTTCTGCAAACGGATGGAGCTGGTAGATGGAGTTCTGGGCCTCATAAATATCATCCATATATATTTTTAAATGATGGTGATAATGTGTACTTACCACCTCTCAAAGAGACTATCCCAATAGATAAATATCAAACAAGTAACACTGATTTCTTCTCACTAGGAGATATTAATGGTGATGGTTCAATGGATCTAATTACACTTCAAAACGATAATAAACCAGGTGCAAACGAAATTGTTGCATTTATTCAATTAACACCATCTATGAAACAAAAAATAAAAAAAGAAGAATTAGCTAAAGAAAAAGAAAATCTTAGGCGCATTAAAGAAACTAAAATCATTTTCAAAAAATCAATCAATAATGTTGAAAATAATCTATTAAAATTAAATTATGAAAATGAGTTCTCTCCCCTAAGGTTTCAGCAAAATTCTAAACTTGTTTTTCATAAAGCTGAAGAACAGGATATTGTCAAAGCTTCAATTGATGGAAAAATTCTAATTAATGATTTATCTCTTAAAGATTTTTTAGATGCCCCTAGCAATATTTTAGATTCATTAAAGAAACTAGACACTTTAGCCGCAATTATTAAAACAAAAGAATTTGAAGCAGTTGGAATTAAATTGACACCGGAGTTGGAAAAGATTTTAAATGAAACTTTAATTAATGCTCGAAAAAAATGTGGCAAGATTGCAAAACCATTAAGTTGGACTGTTTTTATTCTATCTAGCAAGGATAAAAGGACTATAAACCTTCAAAAATGCTATGTTGAAAAATTTAAAGAAGCTTCTCCTGAAATTTGGTTAACTTATCAAATTTTAGCTTTAAGTGCACCATCAATCAGCAAACAAATTTTCCCTGACAATGAAAGATTGATTTTTGAAAAAAGAGAAAAAGAGCAAAAATCATCAGAGGCTGAAGCTTTAAAAATCTCACAAAAAGAAAATCGTGCGAGATTAAAGGCTAATGCTTTACGTATTAAAAAAGAAAAAGAAGAAGCAAAAATAATTAAAAAAAATAAAATTTTGGAATATCAAAATAAATTTGAAAGTATATTGAATCAAGTCGAAAATGACCTACTGAATGATGGTTTTGTTAAAATATACAACCAAATTCTGTTTACTGAAAATTCATCTAAAATAAGCAAGACAATATCGGGCGACGAGTTAGCAAAATCAGATATAGATGGTAAACTATTTTTTGATGATTTTCTTTTAGAAGAAATCTTAGAAAATGAAGATAGTTATAAATCATTAAAAAAACTTTCTACCATGGTAGCACATATTAAGAATGAAAATTTCGAAGCTTTTGGAATAAGAATGACAACTGAAATGCAAAATTTATTAATTAAAGCATCTGATGAAGCAAGAAACATGTGTGGGAGAATTGCAAAACCATCTGAATGGCTTATTTTTATAATTTCCAATAATGGAAATAAAATATTAGATATTCAGAAATGTCATGCAAATATTTTTAAATCCCATTCTAAGGATGTTTGGAATTCTTATAAAACTTTAGGCTTAGCTGCAAATTCAATAATTAACTATTTGAAAAATTAAATTTTAAAGATTAAAGTTAAAAAATAGAGAATTGGTCGGAGTGGAGAGATTCGAACTCCCGACCCTCTGGTCCCAAACCAGATGCGCTACCAGGCTGCGCTACACTCCGACGTAAATAGCTTTAAACATTAAAAAACAAGAATATTCAAGCATTTTTTAATTATTTAAGTTTAAAATTTGTGATCCACCATATAAATTATAAATTTTTGATGATCCAGCCATTAATTCTAAAACATATTGTGATGGTTCTGTTGATTGAATATTGTCAAGTGAGAAAGGTTCAGTCTTTTCTACAACATTTAAAAATTTTCCATCACCATCAAAAAAAAGAATATCTAAAGAAGTTGGAGTATTTTTCATCCAAAAATTTCTGTAAGCTTCTTTTTTCCAAACGAATAACATTCCAGTTCCATCGGGTATATTCTCTCTCCACATAAAACCTTTTGATCTGGTTTCATTGTTATCAGCAATTTCAACGTTAAATTTTTTAATCTCTCCATTTGAATTTGCTATGAAAATTTCTTTTTCTGGGAAATCAGCAAAAGATAAAAGAGAGTAAAATGTAAATAATGAGAGAAATAATCCAAATAAAAAATTTCTATTCATTATGGAAACGTTTTATTAAACTCTCTATTGTTAATCCCTGTATCAAAATTGAAAAGACTACCACTGCGTAGGTTGCTGTTAATATAATTGGTTTAATTTCACTATCTGGAAGAGATAAAGCTAAAGCTATAGAAATTCCTCCTTTTAAACCAGCCCAAGTTAATATAAGAATTTCACCTTTCTCTTTAGCAATTATTGGGTTCAATAAATTTAAAGGTAGTGAAACTGCCATTAATCTAGCTAATACAGCTACGATTACACAAATTATACTTAAACTCAGAATGTTTAAATCTGCAGATAAAACAATAACTTCAAAACCAATTAGTACAAATAATGCAGCATTTAAAATTTCATCTACTAAGTGCCAGAAATCAGTTACATGCTCTCTTGTTTTTTCACTCATCGCAAACTGTCTTCCAGTGTTCCCAATAAAAACACCAGCAACAACCATAGCAATTGGACCAGAAATATGTAAATTTAGAGCTATTGAGTAAGCGCCCATTACTAAAGCTAATGTTGCAATTACTTCAAGTACATAGTCATCCATCGATCTTAATAGTAAAAATGTTAGATATCCTGCAATCATTCCAAGTAATGCCCCACCAAAAGCTTCCTTAACAAATAATCCTAATATTGCGTTTGCATCCATTGCACCATGCCCACCGTGCCCTGTTGCGCTTCCAAACGCTATTGTTAACAATACTGAAAATATAACAACTGCAACGCCATCATTGAATAAGCTCTCGCCACCAATTATTGCTTCTAGCCTTTTGGGTACCTTTAACCTTTTTAATAAACCTAAAACTGCAACTGGATCAGTTGGAGTAACGATTACACCAAAAATTAAACAATAAATATATTCAATATTAAAGCCAAATAACTGCGTTAAGTAATAGAAACATGTACCGTTAATAAATGTAGATAAAATAACTCCAAAAGTTGCTAATATTGATACATGCAATTTAGCTTTCATTAAATTATTTAAATCTACGTGAAGCGCACCTGCAAATAGAAGAAAACTTAACATTCCATTCATTAAGGTTCTGTTAAAGTCTATTTCATCAAGCCAAATTCTTATAGTATCTGATAATTTAAGGGATGGAAGAATTGCTTCAAGTAATAGAACACCTAATCCAGAAATTAATGCAATTAATACTAATCCTACAGTAAGAGGAAGTTTTAGATATTTATGGTTCAAAAAACCAAATATAGAAACAAAGACTAAAATTATTGCAGGAAGTTCAAGCATTTATACCTCTTAAAAATAGTAAAATTTATTTTAATTTATATTATAAATGTAATAATTAAAATATACATTATTTGTTTATGTATCTATTGATTTAAAATGAAATTTATATAAACATAAACAAAATATTAATAACTGAATATTATCCTCTAATAAATGATTTTTAAAACCACTTTTTTATTTATATTTTATTTTATAATTTGGTTGCTTCTATCAGGTCATTACGACCCTCTTCTTTTATCTCTTGGTCTCATCAGTTGCATAATTTGTTTGTATGTCACATGGAAAGCAAATTTCATTGATAGTGAAGGTGTACCGTTACATATGATGATAAGGTTACCTATATATACAATTTGGCTTTTTAGAGAAATTATTAAAGCTAATATCGATACTGCAAAAATAATTATTTTTAATAATCCAAATCCACAAAATTTTAGAGTTAAATCATCGCAAAAAACAGAAGCTGGTAGAGTTATGTATGCTAATTCTATTACTTTAACACCTGGAACTGTTACAACTCAACTAGAGAAAGATGTTTTAGAGGTGCATGCACTTTCTTCAGATATGGCTGAAGATGTTAAAAGTGGTGAAATGGATAAAATGGTGACTTGGTTAGAAAGAAACAAGAATGTTTGAGTTTAGTTTATTTATATGTGGATTGTCTTCAATTATATGCCTTTGGAGAGTTGCCTTAGGCCCAACAGCCTTTGATAGAGTTTTAGCAGTTAATGCAGTTGGAAGCCTTGTTATTATAGGAATTACATTACATGGCTTTTTCATGGGCAGACCTGAGTTCATTGATATAGCAATTCTTTATGCACTAATAAATTTTATTGGAACAATTGCAATTTTAAAATTGTTCAGTGAAAGCAAAGACAAGAAGAATTAAATGGAAATTTTAATAAATATTATTTCATTTTTGTTTATTTTTATTGGATCAATTTTAATCCTTATTGGAAGTGTTGGATTGTTTAGATTGCCAGACGTTTTTTCTAGAATACACGCTGTGGGTATGATTGACACAGCAGGAATTGGCTTTATAATTTTTGGTCTATTAGTTTATTCAGGTTTTACAATAGTTTCAATAAAGCTACTAATCTTAGGTTTTGTACTAATTTTTACAAGTCCTATTTCTGGACATGTAGTAGCAATTTCAGCAAAAAAAACAGGTTTAAAACCTTTTTTAAGTAATGCAACCTTTAACAAAGACAGAAATAAGTAATGACTGAATTTTTTGTAAATGGTTTTCTTATCTTATTATTAGCTGTAATTGCTATTGTAGCAATTCGGAGTATTAAAATTTTTTCAACAGTTATGTTAGCTGGTGCTTATTCATTAATTTCAGCAATAATATTTGTTAGTTTAGATGCAGTAGATGTGGCTTTTACTGAAGCAGCTGTTGGCGCTGGACTTTCAACAGTTCTATATATAGCTGCCATGAGGCATCTACCAAAAAGAGAAAAAGTTGTAAGTGATAATACTATGTTTGCATTGATTGTTTGTTTTATCGTTGGATGCTTACTAATTTGGGCTAGTTTTGATCTACCAGGAATAGGTGATCCACTGGCGCCTATACACCAACACGTTGGTCCATATTATATAGCAAACACGAAAACTGATATGGGAATTCCTAACTTAGTTACTGGAGTTTTAGCTAGTTATAGAGGCTACGATACATTAGGTGAAACTGTAGTGATTTTTACAGCTGGCTTAGGCGTTTTATTGATTTTAGGTGATGGAAGAAATAATAGAGACGAAAATGAATGATGATCCAATATTAAGAGTATGCACAAAAATAATTGTTGGACCAATTATTTTGTTTGGTCTTTATGTTCAATTCCATGGTGACTATGGTCCAGGTGGAGGTTTCCAGGCTGGTGTTATAGTTGCTGCAGGCTTTATTTTACATTCACTTATCTTTGGATTAAAGGAAGGTAGAAAGCTTGTGTCTGAGAATTTAAATTTAAATATTATGATATTGGGAGTTCTTCTTTACGGTGGAGTTGGTTTAATTTCTTTATATTTTAATACTGAGTTCTTAAATTATAGTATTTTGGCCCATGACTCAAAACATGGACAACATATAGGTATACTCTTAATTGAATTTGGTGTTGGGTTAACTGTCGCTGGTGTAATGCTAATACTATTTCATTTATTCTCATCTTGGAAAGGTAAGAGTAAATGATACACGGTATTTTAGGTATATGGAATTACTGGATAGTTATTATTTTAATGATGACAGGTTTGTTTATCGTAATTTCACGTCACAATTTAGTTAAAAAAATGGTTGGTCTTACAATATTTCAAACAAGCGTTTTTCTCTTTTACATATCCTTAGGAAAAGTACAGGGTGGTACAGCACCTATATTAACAGGTTATAAAGACTCACTATATTCAAATCCATTACCACATGTTTTAATTCTTACAGCTATTGTTGTTGGTGTTGCCACAACTGCACTAGGCCTTGCTCTAATATTACGTATTAAAAGTGAATACGGAACTATAGAGGAAGATGAAATAGCATTAATAAATACTGAAGAAAACTCTAAATGACAGATTACACTATAATTCAAAATAGTTTGCCTGCTTTGCAAGTTGTCGTCCCTCTTCTTCTTGCTCCTATAGCAGTTTTAGTTACCATTCCATTTTTATCATGGCTTATAGCTTTAGCAGGTTCTTTATTTTGTTTATATTCTTCTATATCCCTTTATTTTTTAGTTTCTGAAATTGGGAAAATTAATTACTACATGGGAGGTTGGCTTCCTCCTTATGGCATAGAATATATTATTGATGATGCCTCAGCATTCATGATTGTTCTAATTTCTTTAATGGGTGTATTTGCAACAATATATGCCTTTCAATCATTGAAGAAAGAAATCAACAAAAAATCACAATCAAGAGTTTATGGTATGTGGTTATTGGCATTAGGTGGCTTATTAGGTCTTGTTACTACAGGTGATGCATTCAATTTATTTGTTTTTTTAGAAATATCTTCTTTATCATCAGTAACATTAGTTGCTCTTGGCTCAAAAAACGATAAACGTGCCTTAACAGCAGCCTTCAATTATCTTTTAATTGGAGCTGTAGGTGCAACATTTTATGTTATTGGGGTTGGCTTGCTATACTCAGTAACAGGTACTTTAAATATAGCTGATTTAACTATAAAATTATCAGAATTAACTGATAATAACTCGGTAAAAGCTGGAATAAGTTTTATTATAATTGGTTTGATGGTCAAGGCTGCCATTTTTCCTTTACATATCTGGCTTCCCTCTGCGTACACATTTGCTCCATCTGCTGTAGCAGTGTTACTGACAGCTACAGCAACAAAAGCTGCTCTTTATGTTTTAGCAAGAATTTTATTTACACTATTATTTAATGCAGATGAATTTACAGTTATTATCCTTCAATGGGTCTTATTACCCGCATCTATTGTAGCAATATTTTTTGGAACCATTAGGGCTATTTTTGAAAAAGATATCAAAAAACTTCTAGCTTTTTCTTCATTGTCACAAATTGGATATATTACAATAGGGCTTACTCTTGGAACAGCATCAGGAATAATGGCGTCTTTTATTCATATTGCTAATCACTCTATGATGAAAGCTGCATTATTTATGGGTATTGGAGCTATCTCTATTAAATTTAATCAAAGTATTAAAATGAATAATTTAAATGGGCTTTATCAATTAATGCCAATCACTTCTATTTGCTTAACTATTGTAATTTTAAGTTTATTGGGAATACCACTAACAATAGGCTTTATTTCTAAAGTTTATTTATTGAAGGCAGTTTTTAGTCATGGCAATTGGCCTATTTTATTTATTATAGTTTTAACAAGTTTTCTAGCTCTTGGTTATGCTTGGAAAATGATTGAAAATATCTGGATGAAACAACCAGATAATAAAGATTTGCTTATTAAAGAAGACCCCAAAGTTTATTTTCCACTTTTAGTTTTAGCTATTTTTAATATTCTTTTTGGAATTTATGCTTACCCAGTAGTTAATTCTGCATTAAATGCTAGTAATGCTATATTTTGGAAGGTTGTATGATTTTTTCTTCAGTAAACTTTATAACTTTAGCATTGCTACCACCATTAATAGCTCCATTACTAATATATATATTTAAAAGTAATCAAAATATAAGAGACTCAATAGGTGTAATTGGCTCACTAATATCATTTTACGCAACTATAAATATAACAACTGAATTAATGAATGGCTCAAGACCTGAGCTTTTTTTATTCAATATATTTAATGACTTATCTCTTTCTTTTAAGGTTACTCCTTTAGGAGCTGTTTTTGGATTATTATGTTCGGGATTATGGATATTAGCTGCAATATATTCAATTGGTTACATGCGTGGTAATAATGAAAAAAATCAAACTAGATTTTATATATTTTACTCATTATCAATATTTGGTGCATTGTGCGTTGCGTGGTCTAGTAATTTACTAGTGTTATTTATATTTTATGAGTTTTTAACTTTTGCTACTTATCCATTAGTGGTTCATAAAGAAACAGAAGACTCAATTAAAGCAAGTCGACTATATTTGGGCATTCTTGTTGGCTCATCCTTAATGTTATTTTTGCCTGCTATAATTTGGGTATGGTACTCAGTAGGAACACTTAACTTCACAGATGGTGGGATTTTACAAAATTCATTTAATCCGAGTAATGCACCAATATTATTATTTTTGTTTGTTTTTGGTATAGGAAAAGCAGCATTAATGCCACTACATTGGTGGCTTCCAGCAGCAATGGTTGCTCCAACACCAGTGTCAGCCCTTCTCCACGCAGTTGCAGTTGTTAAAGCAGGTGTTTTTTCAATTTTGATGGTAATTTGCTATATTTTTGGACCTGAATTTATGAACAGTAGTGGATCGGGTACATTTTTAATTTGGGCTTCAACAATCACATTATTTTTATCTAGTGTTATTGCAATTACTAAAAACGATATTAAAGCACGCTTGGCGTATTCAACTGTTAGTCAGCTTTCTTACATTATATTGGGAGGAGCAATTGCAACTAATTATTCATTAATAGCTTCTGTTTCAAATATAATGATGCATGGTGTTGGTAAAATTACTTTGTTCTTTTGTGCGGGTGCCATATACGTATCAACAAAAATAACCAAGATTTCTGATTTAAATGGCCTGGGTCATAAAATGCCTTTAACTTTTTTTGCCTTCTCTATTGGAGCTCTTTCAATAATTGGCATTCCTCCTTTTGGTGGGTCATGGAGTAAATTTTATTTACTTTTAGGAGCTGCACAATCTGAATTAACTATTATCATTATTATTCTCGCTATATCTACTTTATTAAACACTTATTATTTATTGGATCCTGTATTTAGGGCATTCTTTATGGATAAAAATGAGAGTATTAAGTCTACAAATCACCCTTTAACAGTGTATCCTGCTGTTTGTTCAGCATTTATAGTACTATTATTGTTTTTTTACATTGAACCATTATTAGAATTAGTTAATTTAATTATTTATTACCCATGAACATCTTTAGTAAACTTATTAAAAATTTTGGAACCGCGAACAGTATAGCATTATTAATATGCATTGTACTATTATTACTAGAATTTGCTGGTGATAGACATGGGGAAACAAAATATGAAGAATTTTTATTCTTCCCAGCATTTTTTGGATTTATTTCGTGCATAGTAATATTTAGAATTGGTGTTGCATTAAGATCAATTTTTATGCGAGACGAGGATTATTATGATAAATAGTTTTCCTCCAGGTCTTGTGATGTTTTTGGGGGCTTTTCTTGTCCCGTTTTTCCCTCATATATACAGACAATTCTATATGTTATTTTTAGTATTTCTTTCAGCAAGCGCACTGTTTTCTGCTGAGGGTTCACATTTAATTATTCAATTACAAGACATTGAATTTATTTTACATCATTCTGATAACTTAAGCTTTCCTTTTGCTATAGTATTTCATATTGCAGCTTTTTTGGTGATAATTTATGGGAGTCATATAAAGGATTGGAAAGAGCAACTAGCAATTTTAAGCTATTCTGGAGCTGCAATTGCAGCTCTTCATGCAGGTGATTTATTTACACTTTTCTTATGGTGGGAAGCAACAGCATTTACTTCTGTAATTTTAATTTTTTGTGGAAAAACATATCGAGCATACAAATCTGCCATACGATATATAGTCATCCAAGTAGGATCAGGCATTTTATTATTATCTGGAGCTATTTTATTATTTCAAAATAGTAATGAAGCGATTTTTCAAGAATTAGATATTAATTCAACAGCAGGATTATTAGTTTTCATTGCTTTTGGAATTAAGGCTGCATTTCCTTTCTTTAATGGATGGCTTCAAGACTCTTATCCTGAAGCCAGTGAAGTAGGAACAGTTGCTTTATCAGCTTTTACAACAAAATTAGCTATATATGCTTTAGCAAGATCGTTTGCTGGGGTTGAAATACTAATTTATATTGGTGCCTTAATGACCTTTTTCCCAATATTTTTTGCAGTTATTGAGAATGATTTAAGAAGGGTCCTTGCTTTCAGTTTGAATAACCAATTAGGTTTCATGGTTGTGGCAATAGGGATTGGTACAGAATTAGCTATTAATGGAGCAGTAGCGCATGCATTTGCTCATATTATATATAAAGGTCTTTTATTTATGAGTATGGGTGCAGTTTTATACAGAGTTGGGACATGTAAAGCCTCTGAGCTAGGGGGTCTTTTCAAATACATGCCTATAACAGCAATTTGTTCAATAGTTGGTGCAGTTTCTATTTCAGCCTTTCCTTTGTTTAGTGGATTTGTAGCAAAGTCTCTTATTATGTCTTCTTTGGGTTATGAAGGATTAACTTTTATATACTTTATGCTTCTTTTTGCTTCGGCTGGCGTTCTTCATCATTCAGGTATAAAGATCCCCTTCTTTGCATTTTTTGCGCACGACTCTGGTTTAAAGCCAAAAGAGGCACCGATGAATATGATTGTGGCCATGTTATTGAGTTCTTTACTTTGTATTTTAATAGGAATTTTCCCATCTCAATTTTATCAAATTTTACCATATAATACTTATTATCAACCTTATGATTTTAGCCATGTGCTCTCACAACTTCAACTACTTATGTTTGCTGTTTTTGCTTTTATTTGTTTATGGCACTTCAAGATTTATCCTCCAGAATTAAATTCAACAGTTTTAAATAGTGATTGGTTTTACAGAGTACTTTTTTATAAGATAATTAATATTTTTATAAACAGAGTATTCAGAATATGGGATATTTTTTCTAAGAATATAATAAGTTTAATAACATTTCTTTATCAAGTAATTCAAAGGAGCTCTGTACAATCAGGGAATTCTGCAGTCAAAGTTGGAAGAAGTACAGTTCTCATACTGTTTTCACTTGGGTTTGTATTACTTTGTAATTATTTATTATTTTAGATATTTCTATTTTTTGATTATACTTCATAGACAGCTGTCATAAGTTTTTTTGTATATTTATTTTTTGGGTTTTTTAAAGTGTTCTTTGTGTAACCACTCTCTACTATCTGACCATTTAACATTACAAGCACTCTTTCAGATAGAAATTTAACAACTGAGATATCATGACTTATTAAAATAATTGTCATTCCTAATTTTTGTTTTAATGACTGTAATAATTTTAAGATTTGTTCTTGTATAGTGACATCTAATGATGAGGTTGGTTCATCACAAATTAGAATTTCTGGCTCTAATATTATTGCTCTTGCTATAGCTACTCTTTGCCTTTGCCCCCCAGAAAGTTGATTTGGAAACCTAAAATAAAAATTTTCAGCAAGCCCAACTAACTTTAAAGTTTCATCTACTTTTGTCTTTATAGATAGCCGATCTAAATTTTTATTTAAAATTAGCGGTCTTGATACTATATATCCGACTGTATGGTTTGGGTTTAATGTAGAATATGGATCTTGAAAAACTGGTTGAATAATTTTTGCACGATCATTTGATTTCAATTTTTTTAAATCTAGATTGTTTGTCTTTATATTACCATTATCTGGTTTAAGTAAGCCATTAAGCATTTTTGCAATAGTAGATTTACCTGAACCAGATTCTCCAATAATTGATAAAGTCTCACCTTTTATAACTTTGAAGCTAACATTATCTACTGCTTTAATTAATTTACTTGTAGAAAAAAAATTAGAAGGAAGTTTATACAATTTTGAGAGATTTTGAACTTCTATTATATTTTTTTCATTATTTTTAATAAATATTGAATTATTTAATAATTTCTTATAAAAATTTAATAATTCAAATTTAAAAAATGAACTTAATATATGGCTAATAAAAAACAAAAACCATTACCAAAAAATGTACCAGAAGAAAATGTTTATATGTCTACGCATTGGACGATTTATCTTTCTTATGGATGCTTATTTGGTTCTTTATATCTTCTTATAAATGGTGCCTTCTTTGGGGGATGATAAATCTCTTGAAGATCTTTACCAAACTAAAATATTAGAGTTTGCTAGAGAAGCTAGAAAACTAAGTTTACTTAAAAATTATGATGTAAGATTTGTCTCAAAAAATCCCCTTTGCGGAGATGAAGTAACTATTGATTTAATTATAAATAATCAAAGAAAAATTGCTAATTATGGTCATCAAGTAAGGGGTTGCTCTATTTGTGAAGCTTCTTCTGGCCTTTTATCAAAAAATGTAATTGGACTAAATATTGATAATACAGATCAGCTTAAGGAGAAGTTAATTTCTTGGTTAAATAATAAATCTATTGATTTACCTTTCTTAGAAATTGAAAATCTTTCTCCGGTTAAAAATTTTAAAAACAGGTATAAATGTGTATCACTATCATTTGATGCGCTCAGTGGCGCCTCTTCTAAATTCAAACAAAGCTAATTTAATAAATCATTTTCAAATGGAAAGTTTGTTAAATTCTCATAGCCATTTTCAGTTATTAATACCTGATCTTCAAGTTTAATTCCCTCAAGACCATTTACTTCGCCAATATAAGCTTCAACACAAAGAACCATACCAGGCTCCAATATAGCGTCAAATGCACCTTCAACATAGTCAATAGGGTATTGAACTAAAGGCCACTCATCACATAATCCAACTCCATGCATTTTACAACTATAACGAAGCTCTTCATATTTTTTGGGTAGTTGTCTTCCACCAAAAACTAAATCTTTAATATTTATACCTGGCTTTATAATTGAAATATTTTCCCTAATTTGAAGGTAAGCTTCTGTGTATAATTCTTTTTGTTTTGTAGTAATATTTTTTTTATTACCTACAAACCATGTTCGCGATATATCAACGCATATTCCATAACATCCAATTAAATCTGTATCAAAAGCTAATATTTCATTATTTTGTATTACTCTTGGTCCACACTCTTGAAACCATGGATTTGTTCTTTGGCCAGATGATAAAAGTCTAGTTTCAATCCATTCACCCCCTCTTTTGATATTTTCAGAATGAAGAACTGCCCATATATCATTTTCTGTAACTCCCGGAAGGCAATGCTTCCTCATTTCATGCATACCCATTTCACACGAATGAATGGCGCATCTCATAGCTTTTATTTCTTCATCACCTTTTATGGCTCTGGTTCTCTCCATAACTTCTTCACCATCAAGAATATCAAGGCCTTGGCCTTCTAATGCTCTTAATCCGTGAATTTGTATTTTATCAACAGCAAGTCTATTAGCGCTTTTATTTTTATTTAATAAAATCCCCTTTATTTCCTTTGCAAAATTTTCTGCATCTGTTTTTGTTTTATCTCCATTGGCAAAATAAAACATAGAAGCAGAATTTCTTACTTCTTTTACAAGAGGATTAAATGAAGAAAGTAAGTTAAGCCCTTTGTAGTCCCATAAAATGATATATCCTTCATTTGAAATAAAACATGCTCTAAAAGGATTATGAGAGTTCCATAATTGCATATTTGTTGTATCGGTTATGTAACGGATATTTAGAGGGTCAAAAACTAAAACTCCATCAAGATCTCTTTTATTTAATTCCTGAACTAATCTTTTAACTCTAAACTCTCTCATTTCTATTAAATTAGGAATTTGAATGCTTGCTTTAGACCATTCATCAAAAGCAAGTTGAGTAGGTCCAATTTCAACTCTGTCGTTTATGTTTGGAGTACCATCAGGCTTGAAAACTGTATTAAAGTTAGGGTCTATTTTTCTTAAATGCGAATGCTTCATGACTTACGCTAACTGTAATTGAAAATTTATGTCAATAAATTTATTTATCAAAAATAATCATTTTTTTTTATCTTTTGAAGTAAATTCACTCAATCTATCCTTAAACTCATCTGTATTTAAAGAGTTTGTAAAAAATCTAGCTTCCAGTTCGAGTTGATCTTCTAATGAGTTTTGATAAGAATTTAAAACTAAATCTTTTATCCTCCCATGTGCAGAAAGAGGTCCTCTTGATAATAAGTTAGCAATTTTCATGGTTTCAGTTTCTAGTTTTTCGGGTTTAACAACCTTGTTAATTAACCCCCAATCTAATGCTTCTTCTGCTGAGAGAGTTCTGTTAGTTAATACAAGTTCCATATATCTTCTTTGCCCAATAAGTTTTGGAAGAAAATACGATGATGACCCATCTGGAGTTAAGCCCATATTTGTATATGAAGAAATAAAAGTCGCTTCAGTACTTGCGATAGCTAAACTTGGAAAAGATGCAAATGAAAGGCCTGCTCCTGCCGCAACTCCGTTAATAGATGCAATAATAGGAGCTTTTAAACGGCAAAATTTAGAAATTGCCCCATGTAATGAAATAATAAATTCTTTTACTTCACTAGATAATTTGCTCCCTGAGTTTTTAAAAGAAAATAAGTCACCTCCAGCACAAAAAGATTTATCACCCGAACCAGTAAGAATAATAGCTTTTATATTTTCATCTTCATCACAGGATATAGCTACTTTTAATAATTCATTAGACATATGACTATTTAAAGTATTAAAATTTTCAGGCCTATTAATAGTAATTTTAGCTATTTGATCAATTTTTTCAAATTTTAGTGTATTTAGTTTCATTTAATAATTAATTTTCAATGAAATTAAAATTATCACTGTATAAAGTTTTTTAGCATACCATTTAGCAAAGAAAGCAACATTAGCTTCCAGCAGAGGTGAAAACCTACCCTGCTCAGCATAAGAAGACCTTAATCCCTTCTGTTGGTTGATTAAAGCTGGAATATCCTCTTCTATTGCTGCATCCATTCTATGATAATACTGCTTAGAAAGTGTTTCAAAATTATCTAAATTAGTTGTGCTTTCTGGAAAGCAAGTAGTCTGAAAAACCTCACAGGTTTCTGATGTTAATGGATAAACCTCATATATCCATAAAGCATCATCACCAATTGCAAATGTTAAGTTAGGAAATATCCATGTATACCTAACTGAATTAAAAGCTTCTTTATTTAGACCTGGCATTCTTGGTAATGCAAATTCTTGTTCTTTTTCAAGAAGAGCACCTGTTCCAGAAGTTTTTCCAGATTGGGATGTAAATGATCCATTTGTCTCATCAGGTAAATCAGGTTCTTGATATATTTCCCCAATAGTTTCCGGATGAACAAATGGCAAATGATAATATTCATTAAATACTTCTAAAAATGCTTTCCAGTTACAATTAACAGTAAAAGTTCTTTGCCTAGTGGAAATGAGATTTTCCATTGGCCATTTAGAATGGATGACCTCAAAATTATCTATTTGATCATCAAGTTTTTGTTTACTTTCATCAAAACTAACAAAACACAATCCAAGTCTTTCTTCAGATTGAAATTCTTTTAATCCAAATTCTTCTTTATGAAAATTCTTTGCTTTATTCATGTTAGGAGCACCTTTTAATTTGCCCTCTAAATTGTATGCCCAGCTATGAAATGGACAAACAATTCCACTCGTGTTCCCCTTTCCTTCTAATAACCTAGCTGATCTATGCCTACAAACATTTAGGAAAACTCTAATCTGAAGTAACTTATCTCTAATTACTATAATAGGAATATCCGAAATTAATTTTGTAAAGTAATCTCCAGGCTTTTTTAGATATTTAATATGACCTATGCAAATCCATTGTTTCTTAAAAAGAAGATCTTTTTCAATTTCTAAAATTTTATGATTTGAATAACATATAGGTGGTATAGAAGACGATTCATTATTATTCTTTACACAGTTTTTAAGTTGTTCTTCTATATTTAAATTGTTTATCATTTTACAAACCAAGGATTGGAATTCAAAGGAATATTTTTATCAATTCCTCTTAAAATTAAACCATCTTTATCATACATTGGTAGACTGCAAATTTCCGCTTTTAAGATTTCCCCATTCATGCCATTTACGTTAATAAATTCTCCTTCTTTCAAATCGAATTTATCAAATCTTGCTATACAGACACCACACTCTAAATATGGGGACCAAGTTGAGGAGCTAATTACTCCAATATTTTTATTATCAATTGAAAGATTTTGACCTTTTACAGCAATGCCGCCATCAACTTTCAAACCCCAAATTTTACTGTTTCTTTCAGAATTTAATAAAGCTGATCTTCCTACAAAGTCATCTTTTTCCAAATCAACAAAACGCCCTAGTCCAACCTCAAAAGGAGTTGTTTTACTTGTAAAATCATTGTTGGCAGATAAAAGACCGGCTTCAATTCTTCTTGCTCTAAATCCAGGTGTGCCGGCTAAAATTATCCCATATTTTTTTCCTGCATTCATAATATGTTCGCCTATTAATTCAGCACTATTTTCAGGACGCAAGTAAAATTCCCAGCCAAGTTCATTAGTAAATCCAGTTCTTGTGATAATTAAAGGTTCACCTAAAACCGAAACTTCAGCTATATCAAAATATCTCCAAGGATCAGGGAAATCTCCATCAATAACATCAGCTAAAACATCCATTGATTTTGGACCCTGTATTTGTGTAACAAACACATTTGGATCACTTATATTTACATCAAACTTATTAGAAAATGCCAAATACCATTTAATTAGCTCACCATCAGCTTGAGCCATCCATAATTTTTCTCTACTAAGATGAAGCATAACTCCGTCTGTTATCATTCCTCCATCATGGTAACATGCAAACTGATATGAGCACCTTCCAGGATTAATTTTTGTAACGTCTCTTGTAAAAATATAATTTGCAAATTTTTCAGCATCAGGCCCTGAAATCTCAACAGGGAATTCACCAGTATTTCTAAAAATTACATTTTGTCTAACCGCCCAGTATTGTTCATCTGGGCTAATATTATTCAGAGATTCAGGTGACATTCTACTATTATATAAAAAATATTCCGGATCATAGGGGAGTTCCATGTATGACAATGGATGTGGCTTCATATTAAGTGGATGAGACAACTCAACTGGCCTTTTTCCTCTATTTTCAAAAGCTTTTATTGTGTAACGATTTTTTAATATTTCTTGATGCATATTTATCACTTATCTATAGGTTTTTATTATAATTATTCCAAATCCAATTTGAAGGCAATTCTTCTTCATTTTCAAGTAAATTCCACAATGAAACTGACATTTTATTACCTAATAAAGATGATGTTTTTAATATCATTTTATTTTTTCTATCATTAATACTTTTTAAGTTATTCAAATCATATTCATATGTAAAAATTTTTTTACTTTTTGTTTTAATGGTTACTTTTGAAGATGTCTCAAAAATTTCTTTAGAAGGATAAACATCTACAATTTTCATAAAAGAAAGAATATTCTCATCTCTACAAATTTCATCTGAAAAACTTTGTACTAATGAAGTATTAATTTCGTTCATTACCATTGACGTTATCATTTTATAACTAAATTTAGCTTCTAAACTAGTTTTAGGTAAAAGAATATTGCACACATTTAAATACTGAGGATGTATAAAAATACTAATGTTATCAATATCTTCTACAATTATTCTAAACTTATTTTTTAAGTGTAATAGAGCTTCTATTGTAGAGTGCGTCCCGTGACAACAGGCATAAAACTTATGAGTTAAGTTCTCAAATATATATTTTTTCCCAAGTGATTTAAATGCATCATTGTTAAACTCAGCATTATGTGTTGCACCAAAACCTTGGTTCCCATCTATAGCAGTATTTGAAGAAACCATTCCGTTTTTGGCTAATAAAACTGATTCAATAGACGAAGAGGCAGCCATTCCAGCATGATATGGCTTAACCATAGTACCAAATTGTACTTTTAATCCGGAAGAATGTGATGAGGCTATGCCAATAGCATTAATAACTTCATCTTTAGATAAATTTAATAAGATAGAATTAGCAATTGTTGCACCAAATATACCAGCTGTTGATGTAATATGAAAACCAGATCTATAGTGATCACGACCAAGCCAAACACCTATCCTACAAGAAACTTCCATTCCTATAATAACTGCCTTCATGAATTTATCGAAATTTAACTTATATTTATCAGCTATCGCTAATGCCGCTGAAATAACTACTACGCTAGGGTGCCCGAGATAATCAAAATGTGTGTCATCGTAATCTAAAGCATGTGAAATGGTTCCATTAATCAATGCTGCTATTCTTGGTGAAGCATATAATTTTGTACCGAAAACAAAAGAGTCATTACTTTCTTTATTATCCTCTAGCAGAGATAGAATAACTTTAGAAACATCGTTGTCATTCGCTGCAATTGATACACTGATCCAGTCAGCTAAACAAATTTTGAAAATATCTTTAGAGCTATTAGAAAAAGAATTATCTGAAACCTCATTTAAAAAATCAGTAATGGTTTCTGATACAGTATTCTGCATTAATATGATCGAGGCATTTTTAAAACATGCTCTGCTATGTAGCTGAGTATCATATTTGTTGAAATTGGGGCTACTTGATAAAGACGAGCTTCTCTATATTTTCTCTCAATATCATACTCTTCAGCAAAACCAAAACCACCATAAGTTTGAATGCAAGCTTCCGCAGCGGACCATTGTGCATCAGCAGATAGTAATTTAGCAAGATTAGCCTCTTCGCCTGGATTATGTCCTTCATCAAAAAGTTTTGTTGCTTCATTTAACATGAGCTCAGCAGCTCTCATTTGACTATATGCACGTGCTATAGGAAATTGAATTCCTTGATTTTTTCCTATAGGTCTTTCAAAAATTTTTCTTTCGGAGGAATAATTTGTTGCTTTATTTATAAACCACTTTGCATCCCCAATACACTCAGCTGCAATAAGAATTCTCTCTGCATTCATACCTGATAAAATATATTTAAAACCCTTACCTTCTTCACCTATAAGATTTTTTGAAGGAACAGGCATATTGTCAAAAAATATTTCAGTAGTAGCGTGGTTCATCATTGTTCTTATGGGTTTAATAGTAATTGTTTCTTTTGGAACCTTGTTGAGATCAACAATAAATACTGACAAACCGTCTGTCCTTTTCTCAGTTTTATCCTTATGAGTTGTTCTGGCTAATAATAATAATAAATCAGAATATTCAGCTCTACTTGTCCAAATTTTTTGGCCATTAATATAGTAAACATCATCTTTTAGAATTGCATTGCACTTTAATGAAGTCGTATCACTCCCACTTGAAGGTTCTGTAACGCCAAATGCCTGCAGTCGTAAGGACCCATTAGCTATCTTTGGAAGATACTCTTGTTTTTGAGATTCTGATCCGTATCTTAATAACGTACCCATAGTATACATTTGAGCGTGGCAAGCTGCTGCATTACAACCTGATCTATGTATCTCTTCTAGAATTGCTACACCAACAGATAATGGAAGACCAAGCCCGCCATACTCCTCTGGAATAAGAGAGGATAAATATCCAGCTTTTGTAAGTTCATTGACAAACTCTTGAGGATAACTATTATTTTTATCACAGCTTTGCCAATATTTACCATCAAAGTTGTTACATAATTTTGATACAGCCTCTCTAATTTCTAAATGATTTAAAGTATAATTCATTTTATTCCTTGATTAAATTTATGATATTTATAGTACATTTATTTAAATTCATTTTTAATAGAGATTGTATGTTCGCCAAGAGCCGGAACTTCTTTATTTTGAATGCCATCGCTTAAAACTGGCAAATTTGCAATTGTCACTATATTTTCCTCTATTATTGCCTCTCCATTATTTAAAAAAGGGTGATCTGATAAATCCTCAACTGAATTAAGCCTTGAATTAGCAATATTAAACTCATTCAATAAAGCCAATACTTCTGAGACATTATATTTTGAAAACTCTTTGTTAATTAGCTCATCTAATTCGTCTTTATTTTTGTTTCGGCTAGGATTATCAGTAAATTTTTCATTTTTAAACAAATTAGGTTTCTTTAAAATATTTACACAAAAATTTTGGAATTCTCTATTACTTTGAATTGATAATAAAACCTTACCATGATCACCACAATTATATACTCCATAAGGCGATATAAAAGAATGTTTTAGACCAGTCCTTTTAGGAGCTCCTCCCATGTATCTATGAGCTAAAAGTGGCATATTCATCCAATCAGCCATAACATCAAACATTGAAATAGAAATATCTAAGCCAACTCCAGTTTTCCCTCTATTAATTAATGATCTTAAAATAGCTGAATATGCTGTCAAACCTGTAGAAAGATCAGTAAGAGAAATACCAACTTTGGAAGGAGAATTTTCAGTTCCTGTAACTGAACATAGCCCACTTTCAGCTTGCACTAAAAAATCATACGCCTTTTTATTATTAGCTTCTTTACTTTCACCATATCCAGTAATTTTACATGAAATTAATTTAGGATTTTCTTTTCTTAAATTAGTAATAATTATTCCTAATTTATCTAGAGCCCCAGGAGCTAAATTACTAAGTAAAATATCTGATTTTAATATTAGTTTTTTAATAAATATTAGATCAATTTCATCTTTAAGGTTTAAACAAATAGACTCTTTACCACGATTAAGCCAAGCAAAAATACAGCTTTTACCATTGACTGCATTATCGTAGTCCCTTGCAAAGTCACCTTCAGGTCTTTCTACCTTTATAACTCTTGCACCGGCTTCAGCTAAAAGTAGTCCACAATATGGGGCCGCTACTGCTTGTTCTAAGGAAACTACAGTTATATCTGATAATTCGTTTTGAAAACCCATAATTGAAATTTTAAATAAATTTGTAAGATATTAATTATTTATTATTTTTTAAAAAAAAGTAAAATAATAAATTATAATTATTATTTGAACATGGGCAATAAATAATGCAAAGCAGTTTTGAAACAATTCTTACAGAAATTATAAATAATCATATTTTATTAGTCACTTTTAACCGACCCAAATCATCTAATGCTTTTAATACTATAATGTCAGAAGAGTTAACATCATTAATAGAAGATCTATCAATGTCTTCAGACAATATAAGGTCTATTATTCTAACAGGATCAGGGGAAAAGGCATTTTGTGCTGGCGGAGATTTAAAAGAGAGAAATGGTATGTCAGACGATGATTGGAAAAAACAGCATTTGGTATATGAAAGAATGATTAGAGCATTAATCAGATGTCCTATACCTATTATTGGAGCAATAAATGGTGCTGCTTTTGGTGGAGGATGCGAAATAGCAGCAGCACTTGACTTTGTATATGTTTCAGAAAATGCAAAATTTGCTCTCCCAGAATTAGGACTTGGAATAATTCCTGGTGCAGGTGGAACACAAACTTTAAGTAGAGCCGTTGGTGAAAGAAGAGCTAAAGAATTAATACTAACAGGAAAAGTTTTTACAGCACAAGAAGCAGTAAAATGGAATTTAGCAAATGACATTTTCCCAGTTGATAAGCTTTTAGATGAAACAATTAAAATAGCAGAACTAATTTCATCAAAGGCACCTATAGCTGTTAAGCAGGCCAAGCAGTCTATTCATAAAGGATTACAGATGAGTCTTTCAGATGGATTGTCTTTTGAAATTGAAGCCTATAATAGAACAATACCAACAAAAGATAGAATAGAAGGAGTTCTTGCTTTTAATGAAAAAAGAAAACCAAAGTTTAAAGGCAAATAGATTTGAAAAACTCAATTCAAATAAGAGAGGTAGGATTAAGAGATGGCCTTCAATTATCAAAAACTAAATTATCATCAGAAATTAAAATTAAATGGTGTTCTCTGCAATCCCAAGCTGGTTTCAAAGAAATAGAAGTTACTTCATTTGTGCCTCCTAGTGTTCTTCCACAATTTAGTGACGCTTCAAAAATTGTTTATGCCTCTAATAAAATAAATAATTTGATACCATCAGTATTAGTACCTAATTTGAAAGGTGCTCTTATAGCTTTAGATAACAACTCAAAAAAAATTAATTTTGTTTTGTCTGCAAGTGAAATGCACAATCGATCTAATGTCAATTCGACAATAGAAAAATCATTGTCAATGTTTAAAGATTTTGTAAGGGAAAGAAATATTCGAGGGTTAAAAAATAAAGTTCAAATATCAGCAGCTATTGCAACAAGCTTTGGTTGTTCAATTCAGGGTGATGTTGAAAAAAAGAACGTCATAAAAATTTGTGAAAAATTACTAGAAATTGGTGCAGAAGAATTAAATATTGCAGATACAGTTGGGTATGCAAACCCTAATCAAGTAAAAGAAATATTTAAAAGTCTTAATAAAATATCTAAGAATATACCATTAGCCGCTCATTTTCACGATACCAGAGGTATGGGGTTAGCCAATGTAATATCTGCTATTGATGAAGGTGTAAAAAGGTTCGATGCATCATTAGGTGGACTAGGTGGATGCCCATATGCACCTGGAGCATCTGGAAACATTGCTACAGAAGACTGTGTTTATATGATTGAGTCAATGGGATATAGTACAGGAATAGACCTAAAAAAATTGCTTAAATTGAGGAAGTCTCTTAAAGAATGGATGAAAAACGATATATTATATGGCAATTTATTAACTTCAGGATTTGCTAAAACATTTAACATTTAATATTTATGACATTAATTGCCTCATTCCTTTATCTAGGCCACTTAACGATAACGGAACCATTCTATCTGAAAAAATTTTATTTATTATTTCTATTGATTGTGTGTAATTCCAATATTTTTGTGGAACTGGATTTATCCACAGATGAGAATTCCACTGTGTAATTGCCCTTTGAAGCCAATCTTTGCCTGGTACTTTATTATAGTGTTCGTTAGCACCTCCTGCATATAAAATCTCGTAAGGGCTCATTGAAGCATCACCAACAAAAATGCATTTATAGTCTTTTCCAAAAGTATTAAAAATATCAGTTGTAGAAATTTGATTATTCCATCTTCTTTGATTAATTTTTCCATACACCTTCATAAAGACAATTATGGAAATAAAAATATTCCAGATGTTTAAACGCACTTCTTGAAGCAGAAAATAATTCTTCGACTTTCCTTATATAGGAATCCATAGACCCACCTACATCCAAAAACAATAAAACTTTAACTGCATTATTTTTTTCTGGTTGCGTTTTAACATCTAAAAAACCATTCTTAGCAGTTGAACTAATTGTTGATTCAAGATCTATTTCTTCATTTATTCCTGTACGAGCCCATTGCCTAAGCCTTTTTAATGCTATCTTCATTGCTCTTGAACCTAGTTCTGATTTATCATCTAAATCTTTGAACTCTCTTTTATCCCAAACTTTTATAGCTTTTTTATGCCTACTTTCATTTTGCCCAATCCTTATACCTTCAGGGTTGTAGCCATACGCACCGAATGGTGACGTTCCAGCTGTTCCTATCCATTTGCTTCCACCCTGGTGACGTTTTTCTTGTTCAGAAAGTCTTTTTTTAAGGGTTTCCATTAATTTATCAAAACCCCCTAAAGATTTAATTTCTTCCATCTCTTTAGAAGTTAATAGTTTTTCTGAAAGTTTTTTAATCCATTCTATAGGTATATCAACTTTATCTAAAATTTCTTCAAAGGAAAGTTTCTCAATTCCTTGAAAAACTTTTGAAAATACTTGGTCAAACCTGTCGATATACTTTTCATTTTTAATTAATGAAGTTCGAGCCAGGAAATAGAAGTCTTCTACGTTAAAAGGAATTACATTTTTATCCAAGCAATCTAAGAGACTTAAATACTCTCTTATACTTACAGAAACCCTAAAACTTCTAAGTTCTAAAAATAAGTTTAGAAACATAAATTATTTATTCTCCTCTAGCTATAAAGGCTAATCTTTCAAATAACTGAATATCCTGTTCATTCTTTAATAAGGCACCATGAAGTTTAGGTAATAAATTTTTACCATCATTTTTTAACTCAGATGGATCAATATCTTCAGTTAAAAGTAATTTTAACCAGTCAAGAACTTCAGAAGTAGATGGTTTCTTTTTTAAACCAGGTGTCTCTCTTATTTCAAAAAACCTTTGTAGAGCTCTATCTAAAATAATTTTTTTGATTTTTGGAAAATGAACATTGATAATTTTAATAAGTGTTTCCTGGTCTGGGAATTGAATGTAATGAAAAAAACATCTTCTTAGAAATGCATCTGGGAGCTCCTTTTCATTGTTAGATGTTATTATTACAATCGGTCTATTTTTTGATTTTATAACCTCGCCAGTTTCATAAACAAAAAATTCCATTTTATCTAACTCTTGCAAAAGATCATTAGGAAATTCAACATCCGCTTTATCAATTTCATCTATAAGTAAGACTGATTTTTGGGCACTTTCAAACGCATTCCAAATTTTCCCTTTTTTAATATATTTTTTGATATCAGACACATTTTTATCTCCAATCTGACTATCTCTTAGACGGCTTACAGCATCATATTCATACAAACCTTGTTGAGCTTTAGTTGTCGATTTAACAGACCACTCAAAAATTTTTAAATCCAATGATTTAGCAACTTGTTTAGCAAGTTCAGTTTTACCTGTTCCAGGCTCTCCTTTGACAAGCAAAGGTCTTTCAAGTGTAATTGCGGCATTAACAGCAATTGTTAAATCTTTAGTGGATATGTATTCATTTGTACCAGTAAATTTCATAAAAACTCATTTAAATGTTATTTGTTAAATTTATTAATTTATTTAATTCAATTTTTTATATATTTTATATTTAAAAAATAAATACTAAATATGACATTAATTAAGAAAATAGATAATCCTGATAAAATTTTTGATAGGGAGAATCTCTGGGATAGCTACTTAAAAGTTGAAGGTGAGTTAGCACTTGCTCAATCGCAAGTTGGTATTATACCTAAGAAAGCTGCTAAAGAGATATCAAAAAATGCAAAGTTAAATGTAGTAGGACTTAAAAATATAGAAAAGTCTTTTAAAATAACAAAATCTTTAATTCTTTCAATTGTTCAAGAACTTTCAAAAAAATGTAATAAAGATTCTGGAGGCTATGTCCATTGGGGTGGAACAACTAGAAATGTTATCGATACTGGTAGAAATTTATTAATTAGAGAAGCTCATAGAAATATTCTAGATAATTTAAGCTTATCCATTAAAAAGTTATCGGTACTAAGCGGATTATATTCTGAAACTCCAATGTTAGGCAGAACAATGGGACAGAATGCAGTTCCAATTTCATTTGGTTTCAAAGTATCTGGTTGGATAGAAAGTTTAATGAGATTAGATAAAAAATTTATAGATGCTGAAAAAAGTTTATTTTGTCTTTATTTTGGAGGTGCTGTTGGAGCCATGCATGGATTTAATGGTAAAGGACAGGCTCTAACAAAACAGTTAGCTAAAAATTTAGGTTTTAATAATTCATTAGTCCCAAACCGAACATCTTTAGAAACAAGCATAGATTATCTTCTCTCTTTATCATTTCAAGGTATGATAATTGGGAAAATAGCTAATGAAATTTATTCTCTTATGTCTCAGAGTATTGGTGAAATATCTGAAAAACAAACTAAAGGGCAGGTTGGAAGCTCTACAATGCCTCATAAGGTAAATCCATTTATAATCTTAACTGTAATTGAGGAATCTGCATTACTTCGAGGAAAAGTTTCTTCGAGTATTGAAGCTGGAATGCCATTACATGAGGGTGACTTAAGGTATAACAAAATAATTGATAATCTAATAAAAGAGTCAACAACACTGTCCTTAAGGTTATTTAATAATTTCAATATCTTATTAGATAATTTGAATATAAATTATAAAAAGATGGAAGATAACCTTCTTTCTGAAAAAGATTATATTGCTTCTGAAAATTTAATGTATAATTTAGCCGAACATATTGGTAGGCAGGATGCGCATGATAAAATTCATTCAGTTATTCAAAAGTCAATGACAAAAAATATAAGTGTGATGGAAAGCTTAGCTAAAGATAAAACTATATCTAATTTTTTTACCACCTTACAAATAAAAGAAATAATGAACCCTCTAAAATATATTGGTGAGAGTAAAAAAATAAGCTTAAATGTGAAAAATGTTTCTCTTAAATATGTTCAAAAGATAATTAAACGAGCTTCTAGTTTTGATTTGTTAGTGAGATCATAGAAATTAATAAAGTCTAATTATAATGAACAAAAAATACGATGAACTTATAAAATATGTAAAGCAAACTGAGGCTCTTTCGCATGCCTCAGGATTAATAGCTTGGGATCAGGAAACTATGATGCCAAAAGGATCTGTTTTGCAGCGAGCTGATTGCCTTGCATCTTTAGAAAGTGAGATTCATAAGAGAAAATCAAATAAAATTATTAGTGACTTATTAGGTGAAGTAAATACTACAGATTTAAATCAAGAACAAAATTCCAATATTCAGCATATAGAAAGATCTTTTCTTAGAGCGTCAAAGATACCAAATGATTTAGCTACTCAAATTGCAAAGATTTGCTCATTATCTCAAATGTCATGGGTTGAAGCTAATAAAACAAAAAATACTACTGATTTCCTTGGTTATTTTAAAGAGGTAATAAATCTCAAAAGACAAGAGGCACAAATTATATCGAAATCTAATAATGTCTATGATGCACTTATAGATGATTTTGAGCCAGGAATGACTTCAAATAAATTAGATTCAATTTTTAAAAACTTAAGACCAAATTTGATAAATCTAAGACAGCAAATAATAGAAAAAAAATATCAAATTAATGAAATTGACTTTATTTTTGATAAAAATATTCAATTAGAAGTTTCAAAAAATTTAGCTGAGTTATTTGGATATAATTTTAATATTGGTAGAATTGATATATCACAGCATCCCTTTTCTACTGGATCTGGCAATGATGTAAGAATTACAACACGACTAGATGAAAAAGATCCTTTTAATTGTTTTTTTTCTACAATTCATGAAACTGGGCATGCTGTTTATGAACAAAATATTCCTAAAAAATTTATTTTTACTCCAAATGGTAGTGGCGTTTCAATGGGTGTCCATGAGAGCCAATCAAGAATTTTTGAAAATCAATTTGGTAGAAGCAGACAATTTTGTATTTATTTATTTAAATTAATGAAAGATAGATTTGGTGATTTTGGAGTTAAATCTGATGAAGACTTTTATAAAATGGTTAATAATGTAAAGAATTCATTTATTAGAACAGAAGCAGATGAAGTCAATTACAATCTTCATATCCTTATGAGATATGACATTGAAAAAGAGTTATTCAAAGACAACATAAAAGTCGAAGAACTTGAAAATGCATGGAATGAGAGATTTAAACTAGATTTTCAGCTTGATGTTAAAGAATTATCAGATGGCTTTCTTCAAGATGTTCACTGGTCAGCTGGATTGTTTGGATATTTTCCAACATATACATTAGGTAATATTTATGCTGGATGCTTATTTGAGAAAATCTTAGATACTAATAATGAAGCATTAAATAAAGTTCAATATGGTGAGTTTGGTGATATTTTAGAGTGGCTGAAAAAAAATATTTATGTTTATGGAAGTACTGAAAAGCCAGAAAATATAATATCTAATGCTATAGAGAAAAACATTGATGAAAAGCCATTAATAGATTATTTAAATAAAAAATTTAATGAGATATATTTATCTTAAATGAAATAATTGATAATTATTTTCTCTTTTTACAATCTGCATGAATGTTTAGAATTCCACTTTCTGGATTAACATGTGAGAACCAAAACGAATTATTTGCATAATTCATTATGTAAATATCATGATGAATATTAAAACTATCTTTATTTGCACTAAACCACCCTATTCTTTCTGAAACTAGTTGATTAAAATAGCCTCCTTTTCCAAATTGAATTGTGAAATCATCTTTCCATTTAAAAGAAAACTTTTGCTCACGCCATTTTTTAGGAAGACCATCCTTGTCTATGCCAATAAAGTTTCTCATTTTACAGTCATAAGTTTCATTGATATACGCAAAAGAATGACTGCTAAATAGAATAATAAAAATAAATAAAAAAATCTTCATAATTATTTGTATGTTTTCGATACCCATTCTTTTATCTTTTTATCATTATTTACTAATGAATAAAGATTTTTCAAATTATCAAATTTATCGATAAGATTTTTTGGTATATCGTCTATAATTCCAGATGTTAACCATCCTGATATACGCCAAATAGCAATGTCTGCAATAGACATTTTATTACCAACAAACCATTGTGATTTATTATTTGATAGTAAATCTTCTAAGTAACTAAAATATCGTGGTAGATCATTCTTAGATAAATCTTCACGCATTTCTTTTTTCTTAATAGGATCGTTTTCTCTCATTGAGGGACGTATCAACATATTTATATCAGTTGCAGCATCAATAACTTGGTCTACTTTACCAGCTTCAACTATATCTTCAGGGTATAAACCACTTAATTTACCACAAATTCTTGCAATAGCTCCTGTTTGAGCAATTACTTCTCCATTGATAACCAAAACAGGAAATTGTGAAAATGGTATTTTTGTACCATCCTTCATATGTCCATGTTCTTTAACATAAGAAAAATCTTCATTTGTAAGTCTTTTATCTTCAAAGGGAATGTTACCTATAAACAAAGATATTCTTGATACTTCCGCTCTCCAAAATGGAAAATTAAAATATATAATTTTTAGATCCAAAATTTAACTCCTTAACTTAATTTATTTAATTTTTTTTTAAATACTTTAAAATTTTCAATATAATGATTTGCTGATAATTTGTTTTGTTCAATCTCTTTGTCTGTTAAATTTCTTTTAACTTTTGCTGGAGAACCCATGATTAAAGTCTGATCAGGAAAATTTTTTCCTTCAGTAATTAGTGATCCAGCAGCAACTATACAGTTGTTACCTATATAAGCATTATTAAGAATTATTGCACCCATCCCAACTAATGTGTTACTGCCTATAGTGCAACCATGAATAATAGCTTTATGTCCAATTGTACAACCTGAACCAATATTCACATCAGCTCCTTTGTCTACATGTATTATAGTGTTTTCTTGAATATTTGTATTATCGCCTATTACAATAGGTTCATTATCTCCTCTTATTACAGCTCCAAACCAAATACCTACATTAATACCAATTTTAACACTTCCAATTACTTGAGCTGTTTCTGAAATCCAAAAATCTCCTTTAGGTAAGGATGGATATATATTATTTAAACTATATAGAGCCATGAAATAACTATGTTGTTGATTTAAATTTTTTCATTAAATACGGACCAGAAAATACTTCTGAATATTTACTACCTTCACCTACACAAGAACTTAAACATTTTATTTTTGCATCCCAATTTGGTTGATGAAAAAAAACAAGTGTTTTTCTATCCTTATGTCTATTCATAGGAATAACTCTATGCAAAGTTGAAGTCCAGCGATCATTTGTCCAAAGAGCCATAAGATCTCCTATATTGATTATAAAAGAATTTTTGACATTAGGAACATTAACCCATCGATTATTAGAGTTTTTAATTTGTAAACCTTGAATAGAATCAAGAGGCAATAAAATTGTAAGGCTGCCATAATCAGTATGAGCACCAGCTCTTTGTTGATTAGGAAGCACTTTTTTTTGTATTAAAGGATAGTTTAATGCTCTCAGTGCTGAAATTGGATTATCTATAAAATTTGTAAAGTAATCAGATGGCAATTTAAGTGCAATTGCAAATACAGACATAAGTCTTTTAGATAAATTTTCCATTTCATTATAGTAAATTTTCCATGATTTTTCAAAATCATCAACATCAGGCCAAATGGTGGGTAAATAACAAAAATCCAATGCACCTTTACTAATTTTGCCTTTGGGAGTTTTTAATGGCCCACCATTAAAACTTTCTTTCAAGTCAGGCGGTGTCTCTAAACCTTTTGATTTAGCTAATGCTTCACTTTCAGACTTGAAATATCCATAAGGATACCCTTTATATGGTGCCATAAACTTATTCTTAAACTTTTGATCCATATTAAAAAAAGAATTCAAAACTAATGAAATATTCTTAATTATATTACTTTTAATTCCATGATTGGTTACAATTAAGAAACCAATATTCTTAAGATGATCGTCAATTTTTGATGCTATTTTATTTTTTTCATTAATATTAGAATTTTCAAAATTAATTAAATCAAAAGTATCTTTGATATTCATTAATTTATCTTATTCTTGTTTTTTATCTGAAAAAAGTGTTCCACCTATACTCCAATTTTCTTTTTCAATTTCAGTTAAAATAACATCAATGCCCACATGATTACTACCACATGCTTTATTAAATGCAGATGTTAATTCTTTTACAAGCTCTCTTTTTTGTTCTTTTGAACGCCCTTTAAGCATATCAACCCTTATTATTGGCATTATTTAGACTCCTTAATTAATTAAATTTTTAATATATATATTTACATTATTATAAAAAAAATTTTTATTAATATTATGAAAAAATATTCAAGTAACACCTCATCAATTAAATTTCAGTCATACGAACCTAATGATACAAAAATACATGCATTTGATGTTGTTATTGTTGGAAGTGGACCAGTTGGGCTAACACTGGCACTTGAAATGAAAAAGCAAAATATAAAAGCGATAATTATTACTAATAATAATTTTATTCCTGATGGCAGTAAAGCTATATGTATATCAAGGGAAAGTATGGAAACTTTCCAATCATTAGGAGTAGCAGATAAAATTAGTAGTATTGGTTTAGGATGGGTGAACGGCAAAAGTTTTTATAAAAATGAAAAAGTCTTTGAATTAAAAATGCCTGATAATGATAATGAAAAATATAAGCCAATGACTAATTTACAACAGTCTATATTAGAAGAAATTCTAATTAAAGAATGTTTACAACAAGAGATTGAAATTCGTTGGAATAACCAAATAACAGATATTTTAAAAAATGATAATAATGTTCAATTAGAAGTTAAAAGTTTAAAAATAAATATAAAATTACATCAAAATTTTTGTTAGCTGCTGATGGCGCAAAAAGTAAAATTCGTGAAAAATTAGGACTAAAATTAGAAGGTGAAAGCTATTCTGGTAATTATCTTATATCTGACATTAAAATAAAGCTAGACTATCCAACAGAAAGACTAGCTTTTTTTTACCCTTCGTCGAATCCTAAAGGGACTGCTCTAATGCATAAGCAACCTTTTAATATATGGAGAATAGACTATTCATTAGAAAATCAAATAGAAAAAAAAATATCCACACAAGATGTTAAGAATATGATTCAAGATCATTTAAATTCACTATCAATTAAAAAAAAATGGGAATTAGTTTGGTGGTCACAATATAAAGCTCATTGTTTATCTCTAAAAAACTTTGTTCATAATAGAGTTATATTTTGCGGTGACGCAGCGCATCTAGTTCCAATTTTTGGAGTAAAGGGTTTGAACTCTGGAATTGCTGATGCACATAATATCGGATGGAAATTACCATATATATTAAATAATAAAAAACCTTTATCATTTTTGAGAACTTATGATTCAGAAAGAAAAAAAGCGATTACAAATATATTTAATGAATCAAAAAAAAGTACTCTCTTTATGTCTCCACCAACTAATGGCTATAAGTTAATGCAAAATGCTGTTTTATCACTTTCAATAAAAAATAGCTTTTATAGATCCTTAATAAATCCTAGACAGTCTAAGGCTGAAAAATATGATTTTGAATATAAAAAATTTTCTTACAAAGATAAATCCAACTTTAAAATAGGCCAAAGACTAAAGAACATTAAATTAACAAAAGGTTTTCTATTTGATTTTATTCCTAATTCTTACTTCATTTTAAATGGTCAAAATATAAGTATTGATCATAATATACATTCAATAAATATAAGAAATAATGATTACGGTAATTTTATTTATTTAGTAAGACCTGATAAATATATTGTTTATATCTGGAATAAATTGAACATAACTGAATTAAATAAAATAGTTTATAATGAGATAGGTTTTATTAATCATGGAAAAAACAGTAAAAATAGAAGAATACTTTAATTTAGTCGCTGACGGCATTGACAAAGCTGGAGATAATGAAAAATTATTTTTATCTAAATTAGTTCTGTGTTTATGTCATGAAGTCGATAATTCTAAAAAAATAAAAAATTACATTGGAATATCTTTAGATGACTTAAATTTAGATTAATAAAATTTAAGTAAGTTATACAAATGAATGAAATTGATAGTTTATTAAAAAAAAGAAATAAGTTTTTAGGACCAAACCTTCCTACTTTCTACAATTCACCTGTTCACTTAGTAAAAGGCAAAGATGTTTGGGTATGGGACAAAGACGGTAAAAAGTATTTAGATTGTTATAACAATGTTCCTCATGTAGGCCATTGTCACCCAAAAGTTGTTGAAGCAATAACTAAACAAGCATCTACTTTAAATACTCATACTCGTTATATTCATGAAGGAATTTTAAATTATATTGATCAATTAACTCAAACATTTGATCATAAATTAACTACTGCTATAATGACTTGCACTGGTTCAGAAGCAAATGACATTGCACTAAGAATTGTTCAAAATGTTACCAAATGTAAGGGTATAATATCCACAAATCACACTTATCACGGCAATACAGCTCTAGTATCACAATTAAGTGATACAAATCCTTCTAGTAATTATTTATCTGATTTCTTTAAACGTGTGTCAGCCCCAGATAGTTATAGGATGAATGGTAGTAAATCTATTGATGAGTACTCACAAAATTTTGCTAAACAAATTGAAGAAAAAATAATTGAATTTAAAGAAGAAGGCATTGGATTTGCTGGTATAATAATTTGTCCTTATTTTGCTAATGAGGGTTTTCCAGATCTACCCAATGGTTGGTTAAAGCCTGCTGAAAGAATTATAAAAAAATATAATGGAATGATTATAGCGGACGAAGTTCAACCTGGATTTGGAAGGCTTGGATCAAATATGTGGTCTCATCAAACTATTGGATTAAAACCAGATATAGTAACTATTGGAAAACCAATGGCAAATGGTCACCCTGTAGGCGCCGTAATTACTAATTATGATATTATGTCGGAATTTCGTAATAACTATAGATATTTTAATACATTTGGAGGAAACCCTGTTTCTTGTGCTGCATCTTTATCAGTTTTAGAAATTTTGAAAGAGGAAAACTTGTTAGAAAATGCACATTCTGTAGGAAATTACGCAAAAAATGGTTTAAAAAAACTCGCAAAAAAATATGATTTAATTGGAGATGTTAGAGGTTCTGGTTTATTTTTTGGAATAGAACTTGTTACAAATAAAGACCATAAAACACCAGCATCGGAAATAACTTCAAATATTGTAAATGACATGAAAGATGAAGGTATCTTATTAAGCAAATTAGGTATCAATTACAATACCTTAAAAATAAGACCTCCTATGACTTTTTCAAAACAAAATACTGATTTTCTTTTAGAAAAGTTGGATAAAGTTCTTAAAAAAAATATGTTATAATGTTTGATAACAGTCTCCTCAGGAAGGCTTTAACTATTTGGGGCATAGAAAACCAGGAATGTGAATTAATTGCATTCAGAGAAAACATTACTTACAAAACTTTTAATAATATTGGAACACAAGTTGTATTAAGAATTCATCGAAAAAATTATTCCTCAAAAAAGGAAATTAATTCAGAATTAAATTGGTTACAGGCTTTAAATCAAGGAAAAATTAATGTCCCCAAACCAGTAAAATCAATGAATAATAAATTATTGGAAATCATAGACGGAAGATATATTTCAGTTTTAACTTGGATTAACGGAAAACATTTATCTGAAATTAATACTATTGATAACTCTACTTCTAAAGATAAAGTTTTTTATAATTTAGGAAAGGAATTAGCAAAATTACACAAATTCTCAGATAATTGGATTAAACCAGATAATTTTTATAAAAGAGAGTGGAACATTAATGGATTGGTTGGTGAAAACCCTCTCTGGGATAAGTTTTGGGAAAATCCAAAGTTATCAAATAAACAAAAAAAAGAAATATTATTTTTGAGAGATGAATGCTACAAAATTTTAAATAACAATATTGATAACTTAGACTACGGCTTAATTCATGCTGATGCTGTAAGAGATAATGTATTGTTTCAAAATAATTTAAAAGTAAACCTTATTGATTTTGATGATAGTGGTTTTGGTTTTAGAATATTTGATCTAGCTACAACATTATTACATTTTATAAATGATAAAAACTTCAATAAAATCCAAGATCAATTAACTAAAGGGTATTTAGATACTAATTTCTTAAATTTAAAATTAATAGATATTTTCATATTAGTTAGATCATTTACATACGTTGGTTGGAATATCAAAAGAATTAAAGAGCCTGGTGGAATAAAAAGAAACTCTCGATATATTAATAATGTCTTTTTTGTATTTAAAAAGTTAAATATACAATTTAATATTTATTAATATAGTTTTAGTAAAATTTAACTATAATATAAATTATAATATGATGGGGTTTATTTTTTAATACTTTTTTTTATATATTATATAATAAACTTTTATTATTTTCTTAACCTTAAATAAATGAAGAATGATCAATGTCAAAAGATATAGAAAGAAAAATAGCAGTCATATTTGTTACTGACGTTGTTGGTTTCAGTAAAATGATGGAAGTCAATGAAGATGAAACATTAAGAAGTTTTCGTTCATGTAGAGACATTTTAGATAATTTATTTAAAGAACATGGTGGGCGAGTATTTAATACTGCTGGTGACAGTGTTTTGGCTGAATTCCAAAGCGCCGTTTCAGGTGTAATTTGCGCAAAAGAATTTCAAAACCTTGTAAAAGAAAGAAATGCAAATGTTACTGAAGACGCTCAAATGCATTTTAGAATTGGTTTGAATATGGGAGATGTTATCGTTGAGGGTGAAAATCTTTACGGTGATGGTGTTAATGTTGCAGCTAGGCTGGAGGCTTTGTCTCAACCTGGTGGAGTTTGTCTTTCAAAAAGCATTTTAGATTTTGTAAATAAAAAAACAGAGCTTGTTTTTAATGATCTAGGTGAGCAAAAAGTAAAGAATACGACTGTACATGCTTTTGACTTATCAGATCCAGATCTTGAGAAAAGAGACTTAGAAAACAAGAGTAAAACTGAAGAAGAACCAACCAAACCTCCTTCAATAGCAGTTTTACCATTTACAAATATGAGTGGAGATGAAGAGCAAGAGTATTTCGCTGATGGCATTACGGAAGACATAATAACTAATTTATCTTCATGGAAAACATTCCCAGTAATATCAAGGAATTCGTGTTTTACCTATAAAGGAAAAAATGTAAATTTAAAGGATGTATCTGAAGAGCTAGGAGTTAGATACGTTGTTGAAGGCAGTGTTAGAAAAGGTGGAAATAAAGTTAGAATAACTGCTCAGTTAATTGATGCAAGTGAAGATCACCATTTATGGTCAAATAAATGGGATCGTAGTCTTGATGATATTTTTGAAGTGCAAGATGAAGTTTCTTCAGCTATTGCAGCTGTTGTTTCACCTGCAGTAAAAGAACAAGAAGGTAAGAGAGTTGTTAAAAAACAGACAAAGAATATAAATGCTTGGGATGAATATTTAAGAGCTCTTAGTGCTTATAACAATAGAGAAGGAAAAGATATTATAAAGGAACACTGTTATAAATCTATAGAACTTGATCCAAAAATTCTGATAACTATGTCTTATGTTTGTCAGGGTACACTGAAATTTTTGATCACGAGCTTCAAGACAAAAGACAGGAAAACGAAAATATATACCACAAAAATGCTCAAAAAGCATTCGATTTAGATCCAGATAATCCAGATGCGGTAATAGTTCTTAGTCGTTCTTATAATTTAAAAAAAGATTATGATAAACGCTTATCATTAATGGAAAAAGCAGTTAATATTAATCCTAACCATGCTGCTGCAAACTATGATTATGGCTTGGCGCTAACAAACATTAAAGAATTTCAAAAAGGAAAGGAACATGCCTTAAAAGCATTGGAGCTTGCTCCTTCTGGCCCAGACAGAGAAAGATATTTAACGGGAGGTATGTGGTTAATTAATATAGGTCTAAAAGACTATGATGAAGCTATAAATGACGTTACATATATGCTTGAAAAAAATCCAGGGTTTTCTGGAGCATATGGTTTTATGGCAAGTCTACACGCTCTTAAAGGTAATATAGATGTCTCAAAAGAATATTTAAATAAATACCAAGAACTCAGACCTAATGTTAAAACTCTAAAGGACTATGAAAAAGTTGCTCCTACTATAATCAAAGATATTATAATGGAAGGTTTAGAAATAGCAGGCATGCCTAAGGAATAAGATCTTACCCTATTCCTAGTTTATGGAGCCATTCATAAAAACTTAATGACTTATTACCAGTCTTCTGAGTTATTGCCTTATTAGTTTTTGATTTAACTTTTTTTATATTTTTTGTTTTACTTGCAGCCTTCTTTTTTGCAACCATTTAATCCTCCCATTTTAAAGCTTTTATTAAACATATTTTTTAACAGATAATTTAAAATAATTAAATTATATAATTTAATTTTAATACTATTTATTATTTGAATTTTTATTGACTAATAAATTTTTTTTATCATCTTTTAGTATTATACTTATATTGCATATAAGAGATTCATTAAATGCATGTAAATTTATGGAGGAAATAATGAAAAAAAATAATTTTAAAAGAAGAGAATTTATAAAGAAAATAGGTGTTGCTGGAGTTGGTGTTACAGCTGCTTCTACACTATCATCACCAGCAATTTCAGCTGGACATCAGGAATGGATTTTAGTTTCTGCTTTTGGGAAAGCTGGACTTCTTGGTCAAGCAATTCAAGCATTTGCAAACAATGTAAATACTTACTCCGAAAAACTTAAAATAAAAGTTTTCCACGCTGGAGAACTTGTTCCAGGATTAGAGGCTTTAGATGCTGTTAGATCAGGAGCAGCACAAGCATCATATGGTGCACCTTATTATTGGACTAATGTATCAGATGCTATTGAATTTGTTGCAACAAGCCCATTTGGAATGAACGCTATGGAACAAAACGCATGGTGTTATTATGGTGGAGGTATTGAAGCTGCTGACAAAATTTATAACTCACTAGGGTTAAAGTTTTTACCATTAGGAAATACAGGAAATCAAATGGGAGGATGGTTTAACAAAGAAATTAATACTCCTTCAGATTATAATGGTTTAAAAATGCGTATGCCAGGTTTAGGTGGTCGTACTATTGAAAAGCTTGGTGCAACACCTGTATTATTAGCTGGTTCAGATGTTTTGCCTTCACTTTCATCAGGTGCAGTTGATGCCGCAGAATGGATATGCCCAGCAGCTGACTTAGGAGCAGGATTATACCAAGCTGCTAAATATTATTATGGTCCAGGTTGGCATGAGCCTTCAACACTATTAGATTTATCAATGGATCTTGCCTCTTGGGAAAAACTTGATAGTGCTACTCAAGGCTTGATTGATGATATGACTAAATCATTCAATATGACTGTTTTTAGTCGTTTTCAAGCTGCAAATGGTCCAGCTCTTCAAAAACTACTGGGTGAGCATAATGTTCAATTAAAACAATTTCCAGATGAAGTGTTAATAGCACTTGGTAATGCTGCAGGTGAAGTAGTTTCAGAAAGAGGATCAATAAGCTCTGAAACTAAAGGTATTTGTAACCACCTACTCTCTTTTAGAAAAAACATTATGGACTGGTCAACAAAAGGTGAATCTGAATTTGCTAGAATTAGAAACCTATCTTTTAAATATCCAGATTCTGTATAATAAATTTAAATAATTAGAGGCCTTAAGTGGCCTCTAATTTAATAACCTTGGCAACCATGTTGCAATTTTTGGAAACCAAAAAACTAAAAAAATCGATATTATTTGAATAAATATATAAGGAATGACACCTTTATACATATTAATTGTTTTAATATGATCAGGAGCTACACCTCTCAAGAAAAATAATGAAAATCCAAATGGTGGTGTTAAAAAACTTGTTTGTAAATTTAGTGAAATTAATATTCCTAGCCATAAAGGGTCTGCTCCATTGGCTATTAAACTAGGGCCCACAAGTGGAATTATAACAAATATGATTTCTATATAATCAAGGAAAAAACCTAGTATAAATATTGTCAACATTACCATTAGTAATGGTCCATATTCACCACCAGGTAGATTAGTTAAAAATTTACTAATTATTTCATCACCACCAAATCCTCTAAAAACAAGAGAAAACATTGATGCTCCAATGAGTATTACAAATACAAATGAACTCATTTTAGCTGTTGTTAAGGCTGCTGATGTTAGGTTTTTTAGATTTAATTCTTTTCTAAATAAAGCAATGATTGCTGCACCAATAGCTCCTACAGAAGCAGATTCAGTTGGAGTAGCTATTCCTAGAAATATAGATCCCAAGACTGATAGAATTAAGAAAATAGGAGGTATTATTTGTAAAAAAATATTTTTGAAAATTTCAATGCGATTTTTATCTATTTGTTTTGCTGGAAGATCATTGG
>JBJLFF010000007.1:0-57590 GCA_045565515.1 Puniceispirillales bacterium (SeqCode) | reverse complement strand
GGACGAAAAGCACTTATTGGGGTTAATGAAATAATATTTGCGTCTAAAGGTATAATTGGGCCATGGGCAGATAAATTATATGCCGTGCTTCCAACTGGAGTACATGCTATTAAGCCATCACAAATTAATTCTTCAAGTCTGACTTTTCCATCAATAATGATTTTCAGATGTGCAGCCTGATGTGTCTGCCTTAAAAGTGAAACTTCATTTACTGCTGAAGCTTCAATAATCTGATCATCAGATGTTAAAACTTTCATTACAAGTGGTTTAACTTCAACAACCTCTGCATCTTTTATTCTCTGAGTAAGATTCTCAAGAGGGATATCATTCATTAGGAAACCAACATTTCCACGATTAATTCCAAATACTGGAAGGTTTGTTTCTATACTGTTACGCAAAGCTCTCAAAAGCATTCCATCTCCTCCAATTGCAACAATAGTGTCAGCTTCATTTAAAAGAAAATGTCCATATAAGCTTTTTAGTTTTTCATATGCTTTCATAGCTTCAGGATGATCAGAAGAAGTAAAGTGAAGTTTCATAAAAATATATCCATTAAAATATTTACAAATATAAAATTTTCTTAATTAATGAGAAGTCTTGCGTTTATATATTTCAGAGTTCATTATATACATAAATAAAAATAAGAATATAGAATATGTCTATTTTATTATATCCAAATATTAATGATAAAACCTTAACTCAAAACGTTGATGGTCTTAATGAGCTTGGAGAAAAAATTAATCTTTCAGTTGTCACAGAAAAAGCATTAACAATTTATTTAAATTCACAAGAGATAGTTACTACTATGACCTTAGGTGATATGCCTAATGAACTTGCAGTGGGTTATCTACTAAATCAAAATATGTTAAAGCAAGATGATCAAATAATTGGATTAGACTATGATGAAGAAATAAATGTAATAATCGTGAGAACTAAAAGAAAAACTGACTATGAAAAAAAACTATCAAAAAAAATTCGAACTAGCGGTTGTGCAGTTGGAACTGTTTATGGGGATATAATGGAAACGTTTTCAGATATAGTTTTAAATAAAAATATTAGTATAAAATCATCATGGATGAAAAATATCTCTAAAACTATAACTGAAACTCCAAGTTTATATCTAAAAGCAGGAGCTATTCATGGATGTGCTTTATGCAAGAAAAAAAATGTGATTGCATATGTTGAAGATGTAGGAAGACATAATGCAGTAGATAAAATTGCAGGTTGGATGTTTTTAAATAAAATAAAAGGTAATGATAAAAGTTTTTACACTACTGGAAGATTAACATCAGAAATGGTTATAAAAACTGTTCAAATGGAAATACCTATTCTAATTTCTCGATCAGGATTTACTGAAAGTGGTGTTTCACTTTCAAAAGATGCTAACTTAACTCTAATTGGGCGCATGAAAGGAAAAAGGTTTTTTGTGTTATCTGGAGAAAATAGAGTTATAATTGATGATTAATTATTTATTTTTTTATATAACTTTATTTGCTAGTAAATGATTTCAACAGTAATAATGGCCGGCGGTAAAGCAAGGAGAATGGGCGGTAAAGATAAAGCTCTCATTGAGTTGCAAAACAAACCTATCTTATCATACATTATTGAAAAAATTTCAATTCAAACTGATAATATAGTTCTTAATTCTAATAATAATCCTGAAGATTTTTTAAAATTTAAAATAGAAATTATTCCTGATGTAATATTTGGTCATCCTGGTCCTCTTGCAGGTATATTAACTGGTATGGAATGGTCTTTTAAAAAAAACAAAAAAATCGAGTGGATTGTAAGTTTACCTGTTGATTCACCCTTTTTCCCAGATAATTTAGTTACGAGGTTATACGAATCTGCAAAAAAAAATAAGAAGTTAATTGCAGTTGCAAGTTCATTAGGCAGAACTCACCCAGTGTTTGCAATTTGGAATATGTCTTTGCGAGAAAAACTAAAGATTTCTCTTAATAATGGAGTTAGAAAGATAGATCAATTTACAGAAAATTTTAATCCATCTGTAGTATATTTTGAAGATAAACATGATCCTTTTTTTAATATTAATACCCCAGAGGATATCAAATTAGCAGAAAAAATTATGCTAAGTTATTAATTTAAGTTAATTATTGTTTTATTTTAATTTAAAAACTAAGTATTTTTAGAAAAGGTTGTAAATGTCACTTACTAATTATATCCCAACTGCAAAAGAATTATGCAAAACATATTCTGATTCTATACGCAGATTTTCCATTAATTTAGATGAATCTTTTAATAACGCTGTCAAATTAATTTTATCTTCAAAAGGCCACATAGTGGTATGTGGAATGGGAAAATCTGGACATATTGGAAGGAAAATTTCTGCAACACTAGCATCTACTGGATCTCCTAGTTTTTTTCTTCACCCTGCTGAAGCTATTCATGGTGACCTTGGTATGGTCAAAAATAAAGATATTATAATATTAATTTCATATTCTGGAGAGACTGAAGAAATTCTAAAATTACTTGGCCCATTGAAGAAATTAAACGTCCATATAATAAGTCTGACGAGTAAATCAAACAGTACTTTAGGTTTATCTTCAGAAATTTGCTTAGATATATCTATAGACCGTGAAGCTTGCCCCCTAAATTTAGCGCCTACAACATCTTCTTTGTTAACTATGACTTCAGGAGATGCCCTAGCAATAGCAGCAATGCAGGCTCGAGGGTTTGCTGAAGAAGACTTTGCCTTAACACATCCAGGAGGTTCTCTTGGTAAATCACTAACTGAGACCGTTGAAGAAAAAATGATCACAAAAAACCTTCCCTTAATAAGCGAAAATGATTTTATGAAAGAGGCAATTATCGTAATGACAGAAAGTCGTTTGGGATTAGCTATAGTTCATGAAAATAATGAACTAATTGGAATTATAACTGATGGTGACCTCAGAAGATTATTATTAAATAATAATGATCTAATAAGTACAAAAGTTGGATCTTTAATGACTAAGAATCCTATTACCATAAATGAAAAAATACTTATGGCTGAAGCTAAGAGCAAAATGGTAGAGTCTAAAATTCAAGCACTTATAGTTACTAATACAAATAAAAAGATAGTTGGGGTTGTTCAAATATATTAATATGAAGTTATCTGAATTTGACTACCAACTTCCTGCAAGCTTAATAGCTCAAAAACCTGTTTACCCAAGAGATCAATCAAAGCTTCTTGATATTAATGAAAGTAAATACACAGATCGTATATTTAGTGAATTACCTGATTTATTAACAGAAAAAGACTTAATTATCATTAATGATACTAAGGTGATCCCAACTCGATTAATTGGAAAAAGAAATACTACCAGTATTAATATGACACTCCATAAAAAAATAAATCATACTTCTTGGTTTTGTTTTATTAAACCAGCTAAAAAAATAAAAATAGGTGATACATTATCATTTAAAGATCTGTCAGCTAAAGTTGATGGTAAATTTGAAAATGGTGAAATAAAAGTAAGTTTTAATTGTAATAACTATGAACTACTAAAAAAATTAAAAAATATTGGCCAAATGCCTCTACCTCCATACATTAAAAGAAAAAATGAAGAGAATTTGTCTGATCTCAAAGATTATCAAAGTATTTTTTCAAAAAATATAGGTGCTATAGCCGCTCCGACAGCCAGTCTTCATTTTACTAAAGAACTAACTAGAAAATTAAGATTAAAAAAAATACAAATTAATAGCATCACTCTTCATGTTGGGGCAGGAACATTTCTACCTGTTAAAGAGAATAATATCTTAAATCATAAAATGCATGAAGAATGGGGTTGCGTGTCCCAGTCTGTAGTTGATAATATAAAAAATTGTAAAAAAATTGGCGGTCGTGTTATTTGTGTAGGCACAACAACACTAAGAATTTTAGAGTCATCTATTCAAAAAAATAGTGGGGTCTTAAAAAAATTTTCTGGATATACAGATATTTTTATAACTCCAGGATATAAATTTACTATTCCAGATATTTTGTTAACTAATTTTCACTTACCTAAATCAACATTACTAATGTTGGTATATGCTTTCTCTGGGGTAGAGGAAGTAAAAGAAGCTTATAATCATGCTATAATAAAAAATTATCGTTTTTATTCTTATGGAGATTGTTGCATGTTGAGAAGAAAAAATGGATAGTTTTCATTTTAAAATTAATTCTACAGATGGAAAAGCAAGATCTGGAATTTTAAACACAGCTCATGGGGATATAGAAACTCCTGTGTTCATGCCTGTAGGCACTGCTGCAACAGTGAAAGCTATAAGAGTGGAGGAATTAAAAAGAAGTGCCTCAAAAATAATTCTAGCTAATACATATCACTTAATGCTGAGACCAGGTGAAAAAATAATCAATGAAATGGGAGGTGTTAGAAACTTTATGAACTGGGACGGCCCCCTATTAACTGATTCAGGTGGGTTTCAGGTAATGTCTCTTGGTAAATTAAGAACTATTTCTGAAGAGGGGGTGGTTTTCAAATCACAAATAGATGGAAGTATTCATAATTTAACTCCAGAAAGAAGTATTGAGATTCAAAACCTACTGGATTCAACTATAACAATGTGTTTCGACGAATGTACTAGTTGGCCTGCATCTTTTGAAGTCGCAAAAGAATCTATGGAATTATCTATGCGTTGGGCTGAAAGGTCTTTAGAAAAATATAAAACACGTAAAGGGTACGCAATATTTGGAATAATTCAAGGAGGAACACATCAAAGGTTAAGAGAAGAATCTTCAAATATTATTCAAAAAATGAATTTTCCTGGCTATGCTATTGGAGGTTTAGCTGTAGGTGAAGGAAGACACGAAATGTTTAAAACTCTAGACTTTACTGTACCAACTATAGATTTTGAAAAACCAAGATATCTAATGGGTGTAGGAAAACCTGAAGACATTTTGGGTGCAATAAAAAGAGGTATTGATATGTTTGACTGCGTTTTACCAACTCGCTCAGGAAGAAACGGCCAAGCATTCACATCAAGAGGTGAAATAAATATACGCAATGCAAGACATATTAGAGATATTAGACCTCTTGACGATAATTGTTCCTGTAATACATGCAAAAATTATAGTCGCGCTTATCTCAATCATTTGTTCAAAACAAATGAAATTTTAGGTTTAATGCTTTTAACTGATCATAATATCAATTTTTATCAGCAAATGATGAAACAAATAAGGCTTGCCATTAAAAAAAATAAATTTATTGAGTTTGAAGAAAAATTTTTAACTAAAAGGTTAAATGGAGACTTAAAACCTTTATAAAGTAATGTTTTATAATGAAAAATTCTATTTTATTAATAAATAAATTAGCTAAAGATAATGGATTTGATGTTGTCGGGATAACAAATGCAACTACAACAAATCTAACTAAGATTAGATTTAAAAAATTTCTAAAAGATAAGTTTGATGCAGATATGAATTGGCTTGCAGAAAAAAAAGAAGTTCGATTATCTCCTAAAAAAATGTGGCCTAATGCTAAAACGGCAATTGTTCTTGGATTTAATTATGGCCCAAAAAGCAATCCTCTTGAAGATTTAAATATAAAAAAATCTGGTCTTATAGCAGCTTATGCAAGAAGAAAAGATTACCATACTGTTTTAAAAGGAAGATTAAAACAGATTGCCAGCCAATTAGCTTCTAAAATAGATACAAACGTTAAGGTTTATGTAGATACAGCTCCTCTTATGGAAAAGCCACTAGCATCTCAAGCAGGAATTGGTTGGCAAGGTAAACACACAAACTTAGTCAGTAAAAAATATGGTTCATGGTTATTACTAGCTACAATTTTAATATCAAAAAAATTACCTTCACAAAAAGATCATGCTGATCATTGTGGAAGTTGTACCAAGTGTATAGATATTTGTCCAACAGGAGCAATTCCTGAACCTTATAGGCTAGATTCTAGGAAGTGTATTTCATATCTTACTATTGAACATAAAGGACAAATCCCAATAAAATATAGAAAACAAATAGGTAATAGAATATTTGGTTGTGATGACTGTTTAGCTATTTGTCCTTGGAATAGTTTTGCATCTGAAACAAATGATATAAAACTTTCTGAAAAAAAAGGATTAAATTTATTACCTTTAGATAAATGGCTTTCATTTACAGAAGAAGAGTTTCGTAAATTTTCTTCTGGTACGTCAATCAAAAGGACAGGTTATATAAGAATGATGCGCAATTGTCTAATTGCAGCAGGTAATAGTGAAGATGTTAAATTGGTAAATATAGTGAAAACATTCTTAAATTCCAAAAATATAATTCTAAGAGGAGCATCTATATGGTCTTTAAAACAGTTATTAAAGGATTTTGAATTTAAAAAATTAAAGAATAGTTTATATCAATTTGAACGTAAAGAAGAAGTCAAAAAAGAATGGATTAGTTAAAATTAATTTTGCAATTTACAAAATTTGATAATCTTTTGATATTTGTAACCATTTAATTTATAAATTAAATATATATTTTAAAAATTTAGGAATTTTTTTATGACTATTATTCAACCTTATGTTCTTTTCTTAGGAGATGCAGCTGATCAATTAGCTGGTAAAGTTGCTCAAGGCATTAAAGATTGGAGGCCAGGCTTTTCAGTAGGTCAAATTGTTTTACCTAACTGCAAAGCAGATATGGGACTAAAAAAAATGAATGTAAAAGAAGCAGTATCTGCAGGAGCAAAAACTCTAGTTATCGGTGTAGCAAATAGAGGCGGTATTATTTCTAAAGATTGGATGTCTGTTTTAATAGAGGCTCTTGAAAATGGATTGGACCTAGCTTCAGGGTTACATAATTTACTAAATGATGAACCAGAACTGGTTTCAGTGGCAAAAAAATATGGAAGGCAGTTAATAGATGTAAGGACTCCTTCTGTTAATTACCCTATTGCTAATGGCAAAAAAAGATCTGGGAAAAGATGTCTTGCTGTTGGAACTGATTGCTCTGTTGGAAAAATGTATACGGCTATATCTTTAGAAAAACAAATGAAAGATATGGGTATGAAAGCCTCTTTTAGAGCAACTGGTCAAACAGGTATTCTAATAACTGGAGAAGGGGTTCCTTTAGATGCTGTAATAGCGGATTTCATGGCTGGCTCAATTGAATACTTAACACCTAATAATGATGATGACCATTGGGACATTATAGAAGGTCAAGGAAGTCTTTTTCATGCATCATACTCAGGCGTTACAATGGCATTAATACATGGTGGGCAACCAGATGCTCTAATATTGTGCCATGAGCCCACTAGAGAGCATATGAGAGGATTACCAGATTATTCTTTACCTTCTTTGGAAGATTTAAATGAAATGGCATTAAAAGTAGCAAGAGTAGTAAATGAAAATGTAAAGGTAATTGGAATTTCAATTAATACCTCAGGAATGGAAAAATCATCAGCTGAAAACTATTTAAAACAAGTAGAAAACAAAATGGGTATTCCAACAGTTGATCCAGTATTACAAGGTACTAAAAGACTAGTTCAAGAGCTAACTAAGATTTAATTTATGAGAATAAATTTAACAAATCATACCTTTCCTTTAAAAAAGGTATTTACAATCTCTAGAGGTTCGCGAACTGAAGCAGAAGTTTTAACAGTATCTATAGAAAGAGATGGTTTTCTAGGAAAAGGCGAATGTGTTCCTTACAAAAGATATAATGAAACAATAGAAAGTGTTTCTAATCAAATCACAAGTATATCAGTAAAAAATAGATCAGAGTTGCAAAAAGCACTACCTCCTGGAGCGGCAAGAAATGCTTTAGATTGTGCTTTCTGGGACTTAGAAGCAAAATCAAAAAATATCCCTGCCTATGAATTAGCAAATCTGAACAGGCCTCAACCTATACAAACTGCATTTACTTTATCTCTTGATAAACCAGAAAATATGGCTCATCAAGCTAAACAAAATTCCCACAGACCAATCTTAAAGATCAAGCTTGGAGGAGGAGATTTAGATTTAAAAAGAATTGAATCTATTGCTAAAAACGCTCCAAACTCTGATATTATTGTAGATGCAAATGAAGGATGGTCTATTGAAGAATATAAAAATCTTTCATCATATTTTTTAGAACTAGGCGTTAAAATGGTTGAACAACCTTTACCAGCAGAAAAGGATTACGAATTAATTGGTATAGAGAGATTATTGCCAGTTTGTGCAGATGAAAGTTGTCATGATAGAAAGTCTTTAGAGTCTTGCAAAGGCAAATATGACATTATAAATATTAAATTAGATAAAACAGGAGGTTTAACTGAGGCTATACTGTTAAAAGAAGAAGCTAAAGCTATGGGCTTTAAAATTATGGTGGGTTGTATGGTAGGTTCATCTTTAGCAATGGCACCAGCTGTTATGCTTTCTCAAGATGTATCTTGGGTTGATCTTGATGGTCCATTGCTATTATCAAAAGATAGAGATAATTCACTTAAATATGATGAAAAAGGAATTCACCCTCCATTAAAAAATTTATGGGGATAATAAAAGGAAAATATATGTCTGGTAGAATTGTTTATGTTAATGGAAATTTTGAATATGAGAATGAAGCTAAGGTTTCAATTTTTGATAGGGGATTTCTTTTTGCTGATGCTGTTTATGAAGTAACTGCAATAATAGGTGGGAAAATTATTGAATGGGATGGTCATATTAAAAGATTGGAGAGGTCATTAAATGAACTAGATATGACAATGCCATATTCTCCTGAATATTTACTAACTATTCACAGAAAACTAATAAAAAAAAATAGTTTGGAAGAGGGGCTAATTTACCTTCAAATATCTAGAGGTGAAGCTGATAGAGATTTTGAATATCCAGACAAAGATGTAAAACAAACAGTTGTTTTATTTACTCAAGTTAAATCATTAGAAGAATCAAAAATTGCAAAAGAAGGGATAAAAGTCATTTCTGTTCCAGATATTAGATGGGACAGAAGAGATATTAAAACAGTTCAATTACTACCTCCTTCTATGTGTAAAATGATGGCCAAAAAAGTGGGTAAAGATGATGCATGGATGACTCAAGATGGGTACGTAACGGAAGGAACATCTAATAATGCTTATATAATTACTAAAGACAATACTTTAGTTACCAGAAATTTATCTAAAAATATCTTAGCTGGTGTTACAAGACTTTCAATACTAAAATACGCTAAAGAGTCACAAATCAAAATTGAAGAGCGACCATTTACTATTGAAGAAGCAAAGAATGCATCAGAAGCATTTTGTTCATCAGCAACAACTTTTATTGGACCAGTTGTAGAAATAGATAATCAAAAAATAGGTGATGGTAAACCAGGTGAAAAAAGTTTAAAATTAAGAGAAATATATATTGAAGAAAGTATTAAAAGTGCTATGTAACCAAAAAAAGCAAAGTTAATAAAACAGATAGTGCATTTGACTTCTAATCAGAGTGTTGGTAGTTCGTGTCTTCCCAGGGTCACCAGTAAATCAAAGGGTTAGCCAATATTGACTAACCCATTAATTTTTTTGGGTTCTACTATTGCTCAGCTTTTACTTTCTAAAATCGGGTAATATTATTTTATAAAGGTTTTTTTGTTGAATTTATTTTTCTTTTGGGTTTCTATAAGATGACGGAAACGTTGATTTTTAAAGCTGTTTTGATGTGAAGTCTCCTAGAAGTTGAATAACCGAGGCTTTGTAAGTAAAATTCAAACAAGCTATTTAAGAGTTATTTAAACCGTCAAATATTAACGATATAATGGAGATACCATGTATAAATTTTTTATCGCTTTATTAACCCCTTTACTATTTCTCTGCATGCCTTCTCTAGCAGATTTTCCGGAAAAAAATGTTGTTTACCAAATTACTTTCTCTGCAGGTGGAGGCTCAGATGTTAGGGCGCGTCACCAACAACCACATCTTGAGAAGGAACTTGGTAAGAAGATTGTTATTCAGTACAAACCTGGTGCAGGTGGATCTATTGGTTGGGCCAACTTAGTAAAGCAAAAAGCTGATGGCTATTTTATGTCAGGGATTAACATTCCTCACATTATTTTACAACCATTGGCTCGTGAGCCTGGTTATGAGACAGAAGACATTATACCAGTTGTTCTATTTCAACAAATACCTTTCGGTTTAACGGTTCTCCAAGACTCTCCGTTTAAAAATTTGGATGATCTTATTAACTACGCTAAAAAAAATCCTGGCGCACTCACGATTGGTGGTTCAGGAACCTGGGATGCGACGCATATAGCTAACTTGCAATTTGATATGATGGCAGGAATCGAAACTACCTACGTCCCACACAAAGGAGGCAAACCAAAACAGACTGCACTACTCGGTGGACATACAATGGCGAGTTGGTTTGGTCCTAACGAAAAAATGCCTCATGGCGATAAGGTAAGGACCCTTGCGTATGCTACTGAGAATCCAATACAGGTAAGTCCTGAAGTGCCTACTTTTAAATCATATGGATATCCTCTTTACTCCTCTGTTTTTCATGGAGTTGGTGTCCCAAAGGGAACGCCTGAGGAACATATAAAGGTACTTGAAAAAGCCTTCCTTAAAATTGCCGGCCTTGATGAAACTAAAAAGGTTAAGTTGAAAGTTGGTATTATGCCAATCGCACTTGACTCTGCATCGTCACAAAAACTAATTGCCGAAAAAAAGGTTGCGTGGGAACCAATCGTCAAGAAGTTTGTTCAATAGAAATATGAGTTTAAATTAAAACGAAATATTTTTAGGTGTTTGAAGGGATAATCAACGGCCTATTCCATGCCCTCGAGGGATGGAATTTGCTGTTGATTATTTTCGGAACTTTTTTAGGCATTGTTTTTGGATCTATGCCTGGTCTCACAGCCACAATGGGTCTAGCTTTGTTAGTTCCATTTACTTTTGGAATGGAACCAGCTGCAGGTTTAATAATGCTTGCTGGTATTTATGTTGGGGCGATGTATGCAGATGCTATACCAGCAATCTTAATTAACACGCCCGGTACTCCCGCAGCGATAGCCACAACATTCGATGGTTTTCCATTGGCCCAAAAAGGGATGGCTCAGCAAGCGTTAGTGACAGCAGCATTTGCGTCATTTGTTGGCAGTATAATTGCTAATATAGTCCTTGCTACATTAGCAGAACCGCTTGCAGAACTATCGCTAAAATTTGGACCTCCAGAGTATTTTTGGCTGGGAATTTTTGGTCTTACTATAATTTCTGTTCTCTCAAGTGGAAGCTTGCTAAAAGGTTATCTGACGGGGTTTATTGGTCTAATTTTATCTGCCGTTGGCATGGCTTCACTATCTGGAGATGCTCGACTTACTTTTGGATTTCCAGAGTTGCAAAGTGGAATATCTTTAGCTGGTGCATTAATTGGATTTTTCTGTTTACCAGAGATACTGTCTACCATAATTGGTAAAGGGCAAGAAAATTACACAGGAGAAAAAATTCGCCCCAGTCTGAAGGTTCTCTTTGCAACTATCTTTGATCTTGTAAAGATGCCGTTTTTATTGATCCGATCAGCTTTGATAGGCTTGGTAGTTGGGATAGCACCTGGTGCTGGGGGTAACATAGCTAGTATGGTATCTTACAGCGAGGCCACGCGCTGGGATAAGAACCCTGAGGAATTTGGCAAAGGAACAATAAGGGGAGTAGCTGCATCAGAGGCAGCAAACAGTGCGATGGCACCAGGATCATTAATCCCACTTTTAACACTTGGGATACCGGGATCACCACCTGCTGCTATAATACTTGGAGCTCTAATGTTGCATGGTATGCAACCGGGTGTTGATCTGTTTGCAACTTATGGGGGTGTTACCTACACATTTATGATGGGACTATTTGTGGCAGCTTTTGCTATATTAATTTTTGGATCCCTTGGATCTTTTTTGTTTAGTCTTTTGATAAATATTCCCGCAAAATCTTTGGCACCCGTTATCCTTTTAATGACAGTTCTAGGTTCGTACGCAATTCGAAATAATCTCCTTGATGTTTGGGTGATGCTTTTATTTGGAGGGATAGGCTTCTTCCTTAATAAGCTTTCCTACCATCCAGCCCCACTTGTACTGGGTTTTATTTTGGGGCCCTATATAGAAGAAGGTCTGGTGCAATCTACAATGATAGGAGGTGCAAAAGGAAGTGTGTTACTTTATATGATAAGTAGTCCTATTAGCATAGTGCTTATAGGGTTATGCGTCATTACCGCTTTGTGGCCAATTCTTTTCAGAAGACGTGCTCTTGAAAATGAAAAAACTGAAGATCAAAAGTCTAGTCATGGAAAAATAAATGCTGACGTAGTGATGGGGATAATTACTATTTGCCTGACAGCAATTGTTGCATGGTCAATTGTCGATTTAAGTTTTTATGGAGTTCTTTTCGTTAACTTTTGTGTTTATTGTACAGCTGTTTTGGGGATTGCAATTATCTTTAAAGGTTTTTTTGCACCAAACAAAATAAGTATATTTTACAATAAAGCGGAACAAAATCGAGTGATTATAGGTTTCTTAATAATAGCTGGATTTATTTTATTTATTCAGTTTTTTGGTTTTTTTATAAGCAGTTTAATCTTTATATTTTTAATGAACTCTTATCTTAATAAAGAAAAAATGAATTTAAAAAATGCTTTACTATCCGTTTGTCAGTCCATTTTCATCACTACACTGGCTTATTATTTATTCGCTAGTATTCTTTATGTTCCATTGCCTATTGGAGTATTGTTCAATACTTAGTTACACAAGCCTTCTTTTAAAGTTAATATAAATATTTTGATCTAATATAATATCGTTTTGGTATTATTTTAGAAGAATAATACTGAGCATAACGATTTGAATGTTAGTTTGAGTAATAAATAATTTGGCTAAAGAGATAGCAATTTTGTTTTCTAAATGAGTATTTATTTAATATGAACACTAACTTCGTATCTCTGTGAGTGCACCATAAAACCAATGGCTTAGCTAATCCTTTACATGCTTAGCTAATAAAGATATTACTTTAATTTAGTTGAGGCATTATATTTAATGATTAAAAAATGAGATTTATTAATTTTGTAATTTTATATACATTTATAATATGTAATACTTCTTATGCTTCTAATGAAGTATCTCTGTCAAAAGAAGGATTAAAAACTTGCATAACTTCAAATGGTACGCCTAATCATGAAATTGGTAAATTTCCTAATAAAGGAAACCCACATTCATTTAAGGCACAAAAACTAAAATATTGTTTTCCAACAAATCCAGTAAAAAATACTTTTGTAAATAACAAAGCAAAGACAGTTGGAATAACATTGACAGGAATACCTATCAGACCGGGTACTGCTGATTGGTATGATGCATCATCACCGAGAAAGCATAGTAGAGATAAATCTTCTGGATGGAACCTTGAAGCTATTACACCAAATGGAAATGTTTTTGGTATTGATCAGAATAATGCGCATGTTGATAATAAGGGGCTATATCATTATCATGGGATGCCAGATAAATTACATAATTTTGATGGCAATTCATTAGTTGGGTATGCAGCTGATGGACATGAGATTCATTATTTAGGTCTAAAACGCACATCTTCGTGGGTAATAAAAAATGGCCAAAGAAAGAGTGAACCTTTCGGTGATTACGACGGAAGTTACCTTCAAGATTATATTTTTAAAGAGGGTTCAGGTTCTTTAGATAAGTGTAACGGTGGTAAATTAAATGGTAAATTTGTTTACTTTGCAACTGATAAATTTCCATTTTATCCAAGATGTCATTGGGGAAATGTTAGTAGAGATTTTACAAGAAGGGGTGGTTAAAAGTATTATGAGTTATTCAAAATTAGAATTAATTTACTTTAGATTGAGAGCATTAGCTGAGGCTCCTCAAATGATGCTAAAATTTGCTGACATAGATTATTCTTATACAATGGCGAGTGAGTATTTTAATAAACCTTGGAAAGAGGCAAAATCTGATGTTGCTTTTAATCAGCTGCCTTTATTAATTGTAGATGAAAAAATTGAAATTTGGCAGAGTAATTCAATAGTAAGATTTTTAGCAACTATAACCGGGACAATGCCTGAAGATAAAATGATTGCCGCTCAAGCTGACTCAATTTTTGAATCAACACACGAACTTTTTTTCCCTCTTAACCCTACTGTTAATGTTTTTGTTGGAGAGCACCATAACAATCTTAAAAAACAGTTTTTAGAAACATTCCCAACAAAATTGAAAAATTTTACAAGGCAACTTGAAAAGTTATCAAATGGGCCATTCTTTTTTGGTAAAAAACCGTATTACTGCGACTTTTCAGCTTACCATCACTTTTCTTTAGCTAAATTGCTTGATAACGAGATTTTAAATGAATTTCCAAAGATAACCAATTTCATGGGTGAGTTTGAAAAGCTTAATAATATTGCTGAATACTTAAAAAATAGGCCAGAGTTAATTGAAATAGGGAAAAGCCCAAAAATGATAATCAATGGTGAAAAATTAAAAACTGGTGGATAATAATTTTTATCTTCTGCCAGAGGCTCTTTTTGCGCTTGGCTTAACGCCCACTTCTACCTCACGAACAGCAATGTAAATTCCTGATAGTAATATTAACATTATACCTAAAAGTGAAATTAAACTAAGCCATTCACTCCAAATAACAATTCCCCATATTACTGATAATATTAAAGTAGTATATTCAAATGGTGCTATTAAACCAGCCTCACTTAATCTATAGGCCTGCGAAATTAAATAACCTCCAATTGAGCTGGAAATTCCAATACCGATAATTGCTAGCCAGTGAGTATTGATTGGCCATGTCCAAGCTCTTACTAAAAATTCTAGTGAAGGGTTTTCAAAGCCTGAGTATTGACCATCCCCAAGAACTATTCCCATTAACATGCTAACTAAAATAAATGAAATTTGTATGTAAATGCTCAGTGTAGAGGCTTTTTCAGATAAGCCCATTTGCCTAGTCATTATGTGAAGACCAGCATAACAAATAGCAGCTGAAAGTGGGAGTAATGAAACCCACTCAAAACTGATTTGCCCTGGTTTTACAATAATTAAGACGCCAATAAAGCCAATAACTAGTGCAGAAAATCGCCTGAACCCAACCTTTTCTTTTAAAATAACAGAAGAGAAAACTGTTATTAAAAGGGGTGCAACGTAAAATATTGCTGAGCATTCAGCAATAGGTAAAGATACTAACCCAAGAAAAAAAAATAGATTAGCAAATACTAACAATAGCCCTCTAAATAAATGAGCCAATGGCCTTTTAGTTTTTAAAGCTGTAAACCCGCCCTCTAATGGTACAAAAAGGAAGATGGTAAATATAAAAGCAGAAACTGAACGTATTAATATGATTTGATGTAAAGGATAATAAACACTTAAAATTTTGATGGTAAAGTCACTCAATGAAAAGCAAAATGATGCGCCTATAGCACAAAAAATACTTATTAAAGCTATGTTAGGTTGATTAAACATAGTTAACTCTATTAGAAAATTTTTTTTTTGTATGCTATTTTTAAATAACCTTTCATAATAAATGATAATTTTTAAAATTAGGTAATGAAAAAATGTTAAAAAAATTTATTTTAATTCTATCAATTTTTAACATATATATCTCAAATTCAGCTTTTGGGGATGACATACTCAAAGGTTTTGATGCCTACAAAAACAATGACTATGAAACAGCTTTTGAAATTTGGTATAAACTGGCTGAAGAGGGAGACGCGATAGCTCAAAATAGTCTTGGAGTACTTTTTCAAAAAGGGCAGGGCGTCGAAAAAAATTACAGTGAGTCTTACAAATGGTTCAAAAAGTCTGCTGAGGATGGTTATACGCCAGCTCAAGTATCTTTAGGGTATGTGTATGATCAAGGAATGGGATTAAATCGAAATAAAGTAAAAGCTTTTATGTGGTGGAAAATAGCCAGTTTGCATGGAGACAATGATGCAAAGACTTTACTTCAAATTTTATTAACTGAAATGAATGAGAATGAAAAACATCTTGCCTCAGAAAAAGCAGATAAATGCTTAAATAATGATTTTAAGAACTGTTAAAATATTCAAATTTTTGGTTCAACCTTTTTTAATAAACTAGCTTTGTAATTTTCTCTTATACTTATGTATGTTGTTGCAGCTACAATAATAGTTCCTCCAATCCAAATATTTTGAAGTGGAATTTCACCAAACATTATATAGCCAAGCCATACAGCCCATAGTAATCTTAGGTAATCTAATGGAAGCAGAAAGGAAATCTCACCCCTTTTTAGAGCAAAATTTAAGGATAATTGAGCTAAAGTTGATACAAAAGTAATCAAACATAATAAAGCAAATTGTTGAATATTAATCCATTCCCAAACAAATAAAGCAGCTATTAGTGATAAAGGTATAACTCCTGCTGATTGCCAAAATGTTATAGAAATATTATCATCAGTTTCAGTAAGTTTTTTTGCAATTAAAAGAGAAGTGGACCATAAAACACATGCAATAAGAACACATATTGGGCCGATAGTGATATTTAAATCAGGCCTTAGTACTATTAAAACTCCCAAAAACCCGACTATCATTGCACTCCATCTTCTTATTCCAACAACTTCTTTAAATACTAATATTGCTAGTAAGGTTGCAAAAATAGGAATTGTAAATGCTAAAGATTGAGCCTTTGATAATTCAGTTATGCTTATACCATAAAAAAAAAATAACATTGCGCCACTACCCGATAAACTTCTAATTAATGTAAGTGTTGGTTTAGTGGTTTTTATAATTTTAAAACTATTTTTATAAATTAGTGGAGCCACCAAAGGTATTACTAAAAAGCTTCTAAAAAATGCAATTTGGAAAGGGTGTAAGTCTTGTGACGTGAACCTAACTAATGCTGCCGTCAGAGAAGCACAGAACCCAGAAAAAATCATAACAATAGCTGCAATAATTAATAAGGGAAAATTATTATATTTTAATAATAATTTTTTAATCATTAAATTCTGAAGGAAGTATGTGATTATTATTTTTATCTAATTTTAATTCAAAAACTGAGACCACATTACTTAGATGCATAACATCATACAGATGAGGAAAAAGTTTATTATTTCTAGACGTCTCCCACTTAATTTCTAATTTTTCAGTATTAACTTTTATTAACAGTAAATTCTTAACTCCTTTGAAATGTAATCTAGCAGTTTCTTTAACCTGTTCGGAAGTTGAAAAATGAATGAAACCATCTGTCAGGTCTATTCCTGATCCTTTGAAAACACCTTTTTTTTGAGCAATTTCCCATGTTTTTTGATCACATATCTTATAGATATATTTTTTTGAGTTATTTTGATTTGTCATTTAAAACCTCAATGCATCCGTTTTCAGGTATTAATTTCAATATATAGCCACTCTGAATAACGCTTGTTATATCTACTTTAAATCTATCTATGAGTGTGAGATTAGCATGTGCTGCACCTTGAGCTATTATAGGATTTGCAAAATTTAATAAAAGTGCTTTAGGTGCAATATTAATATCAATCATACTTTTAAGCATCCAAGCTGACGCGACACCACCTTTAGCAACATTTAAAACTAGAATTTTATTTACATAACTTTGATTAAAAAGTTTATGAGATTTTCTTGAAAATATACCTTTATTCCTATCAAGATCATATCTAGCACTAAAATTATCATTTGCTACAAGGGCTTCGCCTTGAACTGCATCACCAATACCTATATGCCCCTTAAATATTCTTTTATTCATTTAACTATTTTTCCCTGGCATGCAGAATCGACACATTTCTCCATAGTGCTTAATATTGTTTCATAACCATATCCACCCAAAATATTTGATATTTTTGCAGAGTTGCTCATCAGTCTTTTCCATCCGTTGGCTTCTCCAATTTCTCGGGCATGCATATTATAAAAGCAGACACCCTCAAGAATTATCCCACCTGAATTTTCAATTCTTTGGGAAATATCATTTGTATCACATAAAACCTTAACAGAGGGTGCTGTACACACTATTAAACTAATGTTTGGATGGATTTTTCTGCCATCCATCATTTCAGATAAAATTCTCATTTCATCCAAAGATAATTGAGGGGCAGCAAAAACAACAACATCTAATCTATCGTCATTAGGGTGAAAGTTTTTATAAAATAAATTTAAATCTAATTTTGTTATAGGCTCTGGTTTTATTTTCAAATTTTTGAATAGATATGACTCTGGTGTAATTCCATCTATATGAAACAATGGAGTTGACCCAAAAGATGCCATTGCAGCGCCAAAATGTTTTAGTTCATCTGACGTAGGCTTTATATTTAAACCATAGATGATAGGTATGTCCCAATATGAATTCATCTGCTTACCAATAATAGCACCTAATGCACCCCAGTCACTGAAATCTTTTGGATCACATTTAATTAAAAAGGCTTTGTTTGGCACTCTATTTTTTTCAAGGTGAAGACCATACATTGGTGTTCTTCCTGTTAAGCTTGAAGCTAATGCAGATGGCCCACCCTCAAAATTTGTTCTGGCTCCCAGGACGCTATTTGCGTAAATACTTGAACCCGTATCTCCAAAAGCTAAGTGCTCTCTTAAAACTGGTGGCATAAAAACTTGATAATTAATGCAAGTATCAGTCATCATGACACCAAGACTTTTAAATGCTTTTATTGCCCTTTTCTCCATATCAACAAAGCTTTTGGATTGTTTAATATTTTCATAGGCTTTAAAGTCTGCTCCTCTTGGATCTGTTATTGTAGGGACCCAAACCTCTCTTTCACTTTTATCATAATTTGAAAGATTTTCTAAAAATTCTATACCAGAATAACCTAGAGCTTCAGCATCTGCCATGATATGAACTTGACTAACTTCAATAAGTTTTTCCGCATCAAAAAATCGCCCCACTTTTTTTTGATGTTCTAAAGCTAATCTCCTTGGCTCTCCAAATTTTCCTGATTCTATTTCTTTTTCTAATTCATTAAGTTTCATAATATATAAATTTATATTTAACTTTAGATATAATAAAAGAGTAATATATATTATTTATGATGAATAGTATTTTAGAAAATCATGCAGAATAGTAACTTGCCGTTAGCACTGACAATGGGTGATCCTGCTGGCATTGGTCCTGAGATAATTGTTAAGTCTATAAATAAACTTAAAATGACTAATTACGTGGTTTTTGGTGATGCTATGGTTTTTGAAAATATAATTAAGATACTTGATATTCCTCTTAGATTGAACTGTATAAACTCATTATCTGAAGCAATATTTGATAAAGATGTATTAAATTTATTGGTAACTAGCGAACTAAAATCAAAACCTAATTTTGGAGAAACTTCTAAAGAAAGTGGTCGCGCTAGCTACGATGCTATTCTAGAGACTATTAAATTAGCAAAGCAAAAAAAACTTCTTGGAGTTGTTACAGCGCCAATAAATAAGAAAGCTTTAAATCTAGCAAATATTAGTTTTCCTGGTCATACTGAAATTTTTTCTGAACACAGTAAATCAAATAACGTGTCAATGATGCTATGTAATGACAGTATAAAAACTGTTCTTGTAACGCTTCACTGCTCAATGGCAGAGGCATTAAAAAAAATTTGTGTAGAAAACGAATTTAAAGCAATAAAGAATGCTTATATTGGAGCTAATATGTTTGGTATAAAAGACCCAATAATAGCGGTAGCTGCTCTAAACCCACATGCCGGTGAGATGGGTTTATTTGGAAATGAAGAGAAAGTCTTTATTGAACCAGCTATAGAACTTGCTAAAGAAAAGGGAATTGATGCACGAGGTCCTTTCCCAGGCGACACAGTTTTTATGAATGCTAAGAATGGGCAATACGATATTGTGGTAGCCCAGTATCATGATCAAGGTTTAATTCCAATTAAGTATGAAGGAATTGATAAAGGGGTAAATATTACTGTTGGAATTGATTTTATACGAACTAGCCCAGATCATGGAACAGCTTTTGATATAGCTGGTAAAAATCTTGCCTCTCCTGAAAGTTTTATTAATGCAATAAACACTGCAAATTTAATTAAAGAAAGTGGGAAATATCCCACATTATAATAATTAAAATTTTGTGGTTTTCTGCCCAATATTAATATGTGATAAATGATTCTTTGATTGGGGAGAAACTTATTATGTCAAAAGATAACTTGCTAGATGCTGTTATTGAATATTGTAAAACTCATAAAATGGCAGAATCAACTTTTGGAAGAAAAGCTGTAAATGATGGAAAATTTGTTTCAAGGCTTAGAACGGGTGCTAGAGTTACTCCAGAGACATGGGAAAAAGTTAATAAATTTATGAATAAGAAAAGTAATAATGGTAAAACTAGTTTAGATAATGCAGATCTTCATGTTCTTCCAAATGATGATAAGAATTTGAATAAAAAAAATGGAATAGAAGAAGGCAAATCTAAAAAGAAAAATTTTAGATTTTTTGATAATCGTCAAAAATATTTATTATTCGTTTCTACATGTAGCGAAAAAGAGGTTGTCTCTAAGAGAATTGGAATGGAATTAGGACATGTACGACCTAAGCCTCCAGCATTAAGAATATTTGATGCTGGCATGGGTGATGGAACTGTTCTTGCTGGTGTTATGAGAGAAATGCATCATCGCTTTCCTACAATGCCTTTTTATGTTTCAGGTAAAGAAATCAGTCTTGAAGATGTTAGAATATGTCTTACTAAGATGTCTGATCGATTATTCGAACATCCAGCCTCTGTTCTAGTTTTCACAAACCTTTTTTATTCAGAGGCGCCGTGGCTAAAACCAAAATCCATGGCTTCATCAAATTCTATGGTATGGAAAGAAGTAGCTCTTCAGGGTACATCATCGCATGAGTTTTCAGAGCAACTAAATGACCTAAGAGGGTTTTTGGATGAAAATTGGCAAGCTGGCCATAGTCCAAAAACAGGGAACCCAATATACGAGAGACCTACTGTTTTAACTATTTACAGGGAAGATCATAAATTTTTGTTAAATGATGTAATTCCAAAGCAAGATGTTAAGAAGGCTGATTATGATTTGGTCCTAGCTTCTCAGCCTTACAGACTTAGAGTATCTCCCGAAGTGAAATCAAGAAACGTATTATTACCACTTGTAAGGTCTTTGGGACCGGGGGGCAGGTTAATAGGCATTCATTCAAGTGGTCAAGATCCCGCGCATGAAATTCTAAAAAAGATCTGGCCCAATGACAATCCTTTTGCAAGTGATAGACATATGTTGTTAAAGGCCGTAAAAAACGAGCTTGGCTCTGATAGTCGTTATTATAATATAAAATCAAACTCAGATAATAGATCAATCTTCAAATATGACATGCACTCTTTACCAAGTGAACTAGAGGCTAGTATTGGAACTTCTACTCTCTTTGCTGCCTGGAATGCAGCAACTTATGTTGGGCAGATTGATGAGCAAAGATTAGAAGAAGCAATGAAAACAGTCGATTATCTTGCAATTACTCAAGAAGTGCTTAAAAAGTATGGAGGCTTATATTTTAATGATGAATCATATACAATTTCAAAGAAAAACTATTAATCATCTTCCTTTGAAATGATATTCATTATTAGGTATCATTTTTGTAGCTGAGGCAATTCTGTTAGACATATTGAAAAAACCAACAACTGAAGCAATGTCCCAAATATCGGCATCTGTAAAACCGTGTTCCCTCAAAATATTTCTGTCTTCTTCTTGAATTTTATAACTTGAAGTAGTCATTTTATCTGAAAATTTTAGCATAGCTTTATCTTTATCTGAAATATCAGCTATATTATAATTCATGATTAACTCTTCACTTAATTCAGGATTTTTAGATAGTTCCCTTACAGATGCGCCATGTGCTACTTGGCAGTAAAAACATTTATTTATAGAAGAAACCACAACTGCTATCATTTCTCTTTGCAGTTTTGATAACCCACTTTCAGCTAACATAATTTCATTATACATGTTTGTAAAAGCGTTTAACTTTTCAGTATTATGAGAATAAGCTTTTAATACATTAGGAATTAAACCAAGTTTTTCTTTACATAATTTAAAATACTTTTGAATATTTTCTGGAAGTGGATTTACTGATTTTAAATTAAGTGAAATAGGTAGGCTATTTTTTAACTTATCTGTCATTTGGAAGTTCCTTAATTTTTTTATGCAATTCTTTATTATATTTTTATAATATTAATGTTTAAATTAATATTAATTAAGATCAGATAATAATTTGGAGTTTAAAATGGAATTAACTTGGCATGGGCATTCATCTTTTTCAATAACTTTTTCAGGTATTAAAATTTTAATTGACCCATTTTTTACGGGAAATCCAAAATTTGGTGACCAAGATATTAAAAAAATTATCTCTGGCTTAACACATATTGCTCTTACTCATGGCCATAATGACCATGTTGGAGATACAATTGAAATAGCAAAGAAAACAAATGCAGAAATTATAGCCAATGCAGATCTTTGCTCTTATCTTAAAACTAAAGGCTTAAATAATTTTAATCAGGGTAATACAGGTGGCACAATAATTCATGAACAATTCTCCGTTACCTTCGTTCAGGCGCATCATTCTTCAGCTACAGTTGACCAAAACGGAGTATCACACTCCTTGGGTCATTCAAATGGTTTAGTATTTCATATTAAAGATGAGAAAACAATTTATCATATGGGAGATACTGATATTTTTGGTGATATGAAATTAATACAAGAGCTTCACACTCCAGATATTGGCATTGTTCCTATAGGAGATAGATTTACAATGGGAGGTGCAGTTGCAGCACTTTCTTGTAAAAGGTTTTTTAACTTTTCTAAAATTGTGCCTTGTCACTATGGTACTTTTCCATTAATTGACCAAACCTCAGAAAAATTTATTTCAGCCATGGAGGAAGATGCTTCAAAAGTGATAGAATTTTCAGTTGGTCAGACTATTAGTTTTTAAGCATCTAGCTTTTGATGACCTGTGATTTTTAAACCGTAGCTGTCCAATGCAACTGGTTTTTTAGGATTATTTGTAAGTAATAAAATATTTTTTAATCCCAAATCTACAAGAATCTGTGCCCCTGCACCATAATTTTTAAACTTCCAACTATCTTTGGAGGTATTGTTATTTATTGTAGCTAATTGATCTCTAATGGTTGTAGGAGATAAATCGCGTAACAAGACTACTGCACCTTTTCCAATTTTTGAAATAGTTTTCATCGCAGACGCTAAATGTACATCGTTCTTATCTTGATTTGTTGCTCCTAACAAATCACCTAAAAAATTAACTGCATGCATCCTAACTGGGATTGAATCAGAAGATGTGATATTGCCCATAACTAAGGCTAAATGCTCTACACCAGAAATGGTATCAATATACACAATTGCTCTCCAATCACCGCCAAATTGACTTGGAAAATTAGATTCTATACTTCTTCTAACAGTACTTTCAGTTTTTAATCTATAGGATATTAAATCTGCAATCGTCGCAACTTTCAAACCGTGCAATTGAGAAAACGTAATTAAATCAGGCATTCTTGCCATTGTTCCGTCATCTTTTAATATTTCACAGATTACACCAGCAGGTGTCATGCCAGCGGCATTTGCAATGTCAACTATTGCTTCAGTGTGGCCGGCTCTAATTAATGTACCTCCATCTCTTGCAACTAGAGGAAAAACATGACCTGGAGTGCTCAATTCATGAGGCATTGTATTTTTATTTATTGCAACTTGAATTGTTTTAGCTCTATCAGCTGCTGATATTCCCGTAGTAACGCCTTCACTAGCTTCAATCGATACGGTAAACGCCGTTCCAAGCCTTGAGATATTACGTTGTTGCATCATTTCTAAACCTAATGTTTCAACTCTTTGTCTTTCTAATGCTAAACATATTAGGCCTCTTCCATTTTTCGCCATAAAGTTTATAGCTTCTGCATTAGCAAATTCAGCAAGCACGCATAGATCACCTTCATTTTCACGATCCTCATCATCTACTAAAATAAACATTTTACCTTTCTTAGCATCTTCCAATACTTCTTCTATTGAAGAGAGGTATTCAGTTTCATATTTGTTAATTTCATTCATAGATAATATTTTTTCTCAAAATTTATAATTAGTTTAATTTAGTAAATGCTTTGTTTAAGTCATCAATTAAGTCATCTGGATTTTCTAAACCAATAGCAAGTCTTATTAATGTGCTATTCTTAAAACTTTCAAAATTCCTTATTTTTTCTAAATCAGCCTGTAAAACTAAGCTCTCAAATCCTCCCCATGAAGCTCCTATTCCAAATAGCTCTAAACTGTCAATAAATTTATCAATTTTTTTTGGATCTTTCTCAGATAATTCAAATGAGAATAGACCAGCACCTATATTAAAATCTCTTTTAAAAATTTTATTATCAGGGTGATGTTTTGTTGCTGGATGAAAGACATTTTTAACATGTGAAATTTTTGAAATCCAATTTGCTACTTTTACTGATGAGGCAAAGGATTTCTCCAACCTTACCTCCATTGTCCTCAAACCTCTCATTGCAAGATAAATATCATCTGGACTAGTACATTGGCCCATTATTTCTGCCTGCTTTTTAATTTTTCTAAAATTATTATTTCTTGCTATTACTCCTCCCATCATAACATCACTATGACCAGTAACATATTTGGTGTATGATTCGATTACTGCATCAACACCTAAATTTAGAGGGTTTTGGCCTAAAATTGTTCCCCATGTGTTATCTGCAATAGATTTAATGTTAAATCGGTTTGTAATTTGACAGAGTTTTGGAAAATCTTGCAATTCAAATGTAAGAGAGCCGGGACTTTCAAAATAAACAAGACTAGTGTTTTCTTTTATGAGTTTTTCGAAGTCTTTGGGTTTAATTCTTGGATTGTAAAATTCCACCTCAACACCTATTGTTGGTAAAAACTTTGATATAAAGTTTCTTGTACTTCCATAGGCACTATCAGTAACTAATAAATGGCTTCCTTTTTTAACAAATGATAAAATTCCTACAACAGCAGCAGCCAATCCAGAGGGCGCTACAATAGAACCATCAGCATCATATAGGTCAGCTATAGCATTGCAAAATGTTTCTGATGTTGGTGTTCCAAATCTACCATACTGAAATTTTACTTTTTTGGTTCTATGAGACTTAGAACTTGGATATAATATTGTTGAAGCATGGTAGACGGGTGGATTTGGTATTCCATAATTTAACTTTGGATTTAAACCAACTCTTGATAGCCTTGTAGAAATATTTTTTTTAGATTTTGACATTTAAATTATTATATTTTTAAAGTTTGATTTTTATTTATCTAATATATATTTTAAATTTAAGATTTATATGATAAAATAACTAAAAATAATTTTAACTTCCAGTTTTACTTATAAAACAATATAAGAAGTTAATTTTTAATAAATTTAACTAATGAGGAAAAAATAATGTTAAAAAAAATCCTGATGGTTGCAGGACTAGTCGGAAGCCTTGCTGCGAGCAATGCTTTTGCTGATGGTCACGCTACTTTAAAACAAGTACAAGAAAAAGGTCACCTCCAATGTGGAGTTAGCCAAGGATTGTTTGGTTTTTCAAATCCTGACGATGCTGGTAATTGGACTGGTTTAGACGTTGATTTTTGTAGAGCAATGGCTGCTGCAATTTTTAATGATCCACAAGCTGTAAAATTCACACCGCTTTCTTCAAAGCAACGTTTCACTGCATTGTCTTCTGGTGAAATTGATGTGTTAGCAAGAAATACAACATGGACAATGACAAGAGACGCATCTCTCGGTCTTAACTTTTCAGTTGTGAACTATTATGATGGACAAGGTATGATGGTACCAAAGTCCCTTGGCATTACAAGTGGTAAAGAATTAGACGGCGCAAATGTTTGTACTCAAACAGGTACAACAACAGAACTTAATATCACTGACTTTTTCAGAATGAATAATATGGCAATTAATATCGTAGCATACGAAGATGCAGCTGACGTTATTGCAGCTTATGGTGAGGGCAGATGTGATGTGTATACAACAGATAAATCAGGGGTTGCAGCTCAAAGATTAAAACTTGCTAATCCTGACGATCACATGCTTCTACCAGAAGTTATTTCTAAGGAGCCACTTGGTCCAGTTGTAAGACAAGGCGATGATAATTGGTTAAATATTGTAAAATGGACACATTTCGCAATGCTTAATGCTGAAGAAATGGGTGTAACTCAAGCTAATATTGATAGTCATATGAATTCAACAGACCCTGCTATGCTTAGATTATTAGGCGTAGAAGGCACTTTTGGTGAATATATTGGTTTATCAAATGATTGGGCTGTTAGAATCATTAAAGCTGTTGGTAATTACCAAGAGAGTTATGAAAGAAATGTTGGTCCTAATACTCCACTACAATTAGATAGAGGTGTAAATGCACTTTGGAGTCAAGGTGGTGTTCAGTACGCTCCTCCTGTAAGATAAAGACTTAATAAAAAATAATTTAGAGCTCACCATTAATTTGGTGGGCTTTTTTTTATAAAAATTTTAGTATTTGAGAAATAAATGGATGATTTTAAAAACAAAAATGTTATAATTACAGGCGCCTCTAGAGGTATAGGACTAGGAATAGCTAAGAAATTAGCTTCAATGGGAGCTAATATAGCAGTATTAGCAAAGACAGATACTCCCCATCCTAAATTACCTGGAACAATTCACTCTGCAGTAGAAGAAATTCAAAGCTTTGGTGTTAAATCTATTGGCATAAAAACAGATATAAGATTTGAAGAACAAATTGAATTTTCAATAAATAAAGTAATCGAAGAGTTTGGTTCAATCGATATTTTGATTAATAATGCAAGTGCAATTAGTTTGTTTAATAGTGAAACCCTTCCTTCAAAACAGTTTGACTTAATGAATGATATTAATCTTAGAGGAACATACTTATGCTCTAAAATTTGTTTGGAACACTTAAAAAAATCTACTAACCCACATATTTTGAATATGAGTCCTCCAATTACTTTAAAGCCAAAATGGTTTGAAAAATTTACTGCATACACTATAGCAAAGTTCGGAATGAGTATGTGTGTTATAGGTATGTCTGAAGAATATAAAAAATATAATATTGCTGTAAATGCTTTGTGGCCTAAAACTGCTATTGATACTGCAGCCATTAGAATGCTTGGAGGTATTGTTAAACCTGAGAATTGTAGAACAGTAGATATTTTATCTGATGCAGCTTTTTACATCTTAAAAAGAAAAAGCAAAAGTTATACAGGTAAATTTTATATTGATGAAGAAGTGCTTGCAGAGGAAGGCATTAAAGACTTAGATAAGTATAGTGTAAAGCTGGGTGAAAAATTATTCACTGATTTATATCTTGATTAGAATTATGGGAGAAATATTTTGGAAAAAATTTGGTTAAAAAGCTACCCAAAGGGTGTGCCTGCAGAAATTAATCTAGACGAATTTACCTCTTTAGTAGATCTGTTTGATAAAACATGTGAAAGATTTGACGAAAAAACTGCTTTTACAAATTTTGGAGTTAAAATTAATTTTAAACAATTAAAATCTTATTCTGAAAATCTATCTTCATATTTTTTGAATGAACTAAAGTTAAACAAAGGCGATAGAGTCGCTATTATGATGCCAAATGTCTTACAATATCCCATTACAACATTTGGTATATTAAAATCTGGTCTCGTCGTAGATAATATAAATCCACTATTCACTCCAAGGGAGTTAAAAGCACAATTAAATGATTCAGGTTCAGAAACAATCGTCATTGCAGAAAACTTTGCAGCAAACCTTCAAGAAATTATAAGAGAGACATCAGTTAAAAATGTAATAATTACATCTTTAGGTGAATTTTTAGGTTTGAAGGGGATATTGATTAATTTTGTAATCAGAAACATAAGAAAAATGGTTCCAAAATATTCACTGCCTAACTCTCAAAATTTTAAAGAGGCTCTTAAGATAGGCTCTAATTTTTCATTTAAGAAACAAGACATCGATAAGGAAGATATTGCTTTTTTGCAGTACACTGGCGGGACCACTGGAGGAGTAAAAGCAGCAATTTTATCACATAGAAATATACTTGCCAATGCTATTCAAGTACGCGAATGGCTTGGTAATAAATTAAAATTCGGCGAAGATTTAGCTATATGTGCATTACCACTATATCATATATTTGCCTTAACATGTAATTCTATAGTTTTCTTTTACTTTGGCGCAAATAATATACTCATTACAAATCCTAGAGATATACCAGGTTTTGTTAAAGAGTTAAAAAAATACAAGTTTACTTTTATTAGTGGAGTTAACACGTTATTTAACAAACTTCTAGAAAATCCTGATTTCAAAGACTGTGATTTTTCAGAATTAAATATTTCAATAGCTGGTGGAATGCCTGTTCAAAAATCAGTTGGTGATAGATGGCAAAAAACAACAGGGTGTTTGATGGTTGTTGGGTATGGATTGTCCGAAACGGCGCCAGCTGCTTCGATAGACCCAATCGATGGAAAATCTTTCAGTGATGCTATTGGTCTTCCTTTGCCCTCAACGGAAATGTCTATTCAAAATGATGGAGGGCAAATTTTACCTGTTGGTGATGAAGGTGAAATTTGTATAAGAGGTCCGCAAGTTATGCGTGGTTACTGGAATAATGATGAAGATACAAAAAAAGTTCTTACTAAAGATGGATGGTTTAAAACAGGTGACATTGGGATTATGAGGGAAGATGGTTTTTTCAAAATTGTTGATAGAAAAAAAGATATGATAATTGTTTCAGGTTTTAATGTTTATCCCAGCGATATTGAGGAGGTTGCTATGAAACATGAAAAAGTTTTCGAAGCAGGGTGTATTGGTGTCAAAGGGGAGAATGAACAGGAGATAGTTAAATTATTTGTGTCTTTGAATGAGGGTGTAACATTGACGAAGGAAGAAATGACCAAATATTGTAGAGAAAATTTAACTGCTTATAAGGTTCCAAAATTACTTGAAATAGTTGATGAAATACCTAAATCAAATGTAGGAAAAATTTTAAGAAGAGAATTGAGGGAGAAATAATAAAATGCATAATGCAGTAATTGCAGGATATACAAGATCGCCATTCACTGTTTCTTTTAAAGGAGGGCTCAAATCAGTTAGACCAGAGGATATGTTATCTCAAGTTATTAAAAGCCTTATTTCAAATGTAAATTTAAATAAAGATGACATTGAGGATGTCATAGTTGGTTGTGCTTTCCCTGAAGGAGAACAAGGTTTTAATATTGGCAAGGTAGTTACTTTTATGTGTGACCTTCCAAGAAGTGTTGCTGGAATGACTGTTAATAGATGGTGTGGCTCTTCTATGCAATCTATCCATAACGCTGCAGGATCAATAGCAATGGGATCTGGGAAGGTATTTATTTGTGCTGGTGTTGAGAGTATGACTAGAGTGCCAATGTTAGGATTTAATCCTATGCCTCATCCTGAACTTCTTGAACAAAATCCAAACGTTTATCTTTCCATGGGAGTAACTGCAGAGAATGTCGCAAAAAAATACAATATTGACAGAACCCAACAACAAGAATTTGCTATTTCAAGTCATGAAAAAGCCAACAATGCAGACACAAATGGTAAATTTGAAGATGAAATAACAATTATAAAAGATAAAAAAGTTGATGTAATGAAAGATGGGGGTATTAGACCTGGAACTAACCAAGAAGTTTTGAGTGGGTTGAAATTAGCTTTTGATAATAATGGAACTGTGACAGCTGGAACATCATCACCATTAACTGATGGAGCTGCTGCTACTTTAATTTGTGAAGAAGAGTATGCAAAAAGTAATAACTTAGAAATTTTAGCTAGAATAAAGTCAACAGCTGTTAATGGCTGCGAACCTGAAGTAATGGGATTGGGGCCGATTGGAGCTTCTAAAAAAGCCCTTAGTAGAGCTGGCTTAAAATCATCTGATTTAGACATCATAGAACTTAATGAGGCTTTTGCTTCACAAAGTCTTGCCTGCGTGAAAGATCTAGAATTAGATGAAAAAAGTGTAAATATAGATGGTGGTGCAATTGCATTAGGTCATCCATTAGGTGCCACAGGTGCTAGGATAACTGGTAAAGCTGCTCAGTTGCTCAAACGTGAAGGAAAGAAATTCGCTTTAGCTACACAGTGTATTGGTCTTGGTCAGGGAATTGCAACAGTTCTTGAAGCAGTTGAGTAAATTATGATTAATCATGTAACTGTTATAGGTTCTGGTTTGATGGGAGCAGGTATTGCTGCGCATCTAACCAATGCGGGTGTTAACGTACTTCTTTTAGATATTCCTGATGTCTCGTCTAAAAATAGAAATAATTTTGCTGATCAAGCTGTTAAGAAACTTCCTAAAATAAAACCATCACCTTTAACTCTAGCTAGGAATACTAATTTAATAGAAACAGGTAATATCGATGATCATCTTCACCTTATAAAAAATAGTGATTGGGTTATCGAAGTAATTATAGAGGATTTAAATATAAAAAAATCTCTGTACGAAAAGATTGAAGATTTAATGAAGGACGATTTAATTGTCTCATCAAACACATCAACTATTCCATTAAAAAAATTAACTGAGGGTAGGAACTCAAAATTTAAGTCTAATTTTTTCATTACACATTTTTTTAATCCACCTAGATACCTTAAATTACTAGAAATTGTATCTTCGGAAAAAAACAATATTAATTTTAAAGAAATAATAAGTAAATTTTGTGATGTAAAATTAGGTAAAACTGTTATCGATTGTAAAGATACACCAGGATTTATTGGAAATAGGATTGGCGTATTCTGGATGATGTCAGCTTCCATGAAGGCTATTGAAATGGGTTTAAGTGTAGAAGAAGCAGATTTAATTATTTCATCAGTATTTGGCGCTCCAAAAACTGGCGTTTTTGGTCTTTTAGATGTAGTTGGTCTTGATTTAATGCCTCATGTATTATCTTCAATGATAGATAATTTAGAAAGTAATGATGAATATCACTTGTATAAAAAAATTCCTGAAATTTTTAATTACATGCTTGAAAATAAATTAATTGGAAGAAAAGGAATTGGAGGATTTTATAAATTAGAAAGTATTAACGGTAAAAAAATAAAGAAATCTATTAATCTTTCTACAAAAAAGTTTTCTGAGAGTAAAAAGCCTACGATCGATAGCTTGAAAATAGGAAAAAAAGACTTGGTTAAATTTCTTGAGATCGATAATATCTATTCAAAATATGCTTGGTCCGTTCTTTCAGAGGTTATTCTTTACACTTTAAACCATACATCTGAAATTTCTAATGATATTACTTCTGTTGATAGTGCTATGAAAAATGGCTTTGGACTTGAATTTGGGCCTTTTGAATTAATAGATAAACTTGGTAAATCTTGGATTGAAAATAGACTTTTAAGTGAAAATAAAACTGTTCCTACTATTTTAAATAAATTATCAGAAGAGAAGTTTTATAAAGTTGAAGAAGGAAAACTTCAATATTATGACTTTAACAAAAATTTTTATAAAGATTTTGATAGGCCAGAGGGTGTACTTATTCTATCGGATATTAAAAAGTCTAAAAAGCCTATTGAAAAAATTTCTACTGCTAGTTTATGGGATATTGATGACGGTGTAACAGTTTTTGAAATTCATAGTAGAGGTAATTCTATTGATATGAATACAATGCAATTTCTTAGTAGATCAATTGACATTGTAAATTCATCTTATAAAGCAATGATTATTTATAATGAAGGTTCAATGTTTTCAGCTGGAGCAAATGTAGGCGAAGCTTTATTTTTAGGTAATATTGGATTGGAATCAGAACTAGTTGATAACATTGTTGAGAATGGTCAAAAAGTTTACAAAAAATTAAAATATTCAAAATTTCCAGTTATTTCAGCGCCTTCAGGAATGGCCCTTGGAGGGGGATGCGAAATTTTATTACACTCCAATTTTGTTCAAGCCCACGTAGAAAGCTATATTGGGTTAACTGAAGCTGCTTTAGGTATCTGTCCTGCATGGGGAGGGTGTAAAGAGTTATTAAATAGGTTCCAAGATTCAAAGTCTATAGCTAAAGGGCCTATGCCAGCAATTATGCAGGCATTTAATACTATAGGCTTAGCAAAAACTTCGACGTCTGCACCTGAGGCTCAAAAAATTGGATTCTTAAATGATAAAGATGGAATTACAATGAATAGAGATAGGTTGTTGTATGACGCAAAAATGGTTGCACTGAAGATGATTAATGACTTTACACCACCTGAAAAACCTTCATTCAGACTTCCTGGTAAAACAGCTTTTTCTGCTCTAGAGCTAGGGCTAAATAGTATGAAAGACGCTGGTCAAATTTCTGAACATGATAAATTCATTGGTGAACAAATCGCAAATGTATTGTCAGGTGGTGATACAGATATGCTTAATGAAGTTGATGAGGACCAGATTCTTAAGCTTGAATCTTCTGCTATCCAGACTTTATTTAAAGAGCCCAAATCTCAAGAAAGAATAGAAAAATTGCTAGAAACAGGAAAAATAATAAGAAATTAATTAGGAGTATGTAATGCAATCTTATAATGCACCATTAAATGATATGAAGTTTATTTTAGAAGATTTTTTAAACTCAGGAGCTTCAGATACATTATTTAAGCAAAATGACTTAGAACTTGATGATTTTAATTTCATTTTAGAAGAGTCATCAAAATTTTGTGAAGAAATATTATTGCCACTTAATCAATCTGGAGACAAAGAAGGGTGTCAGTTCAATAAAGGTAAAGTAACTACTCCTAATGGATTTAAAGAAGCATATAAACAATTTGTTGAAAGTGGGTGGCAGGGTGCAGCTTTAGATGAGAAATATGGAGGTCAGGGACTGCCCTATATTTTTAACGTATTTTTTGATGAAATGATAACCTCATCGAATATGGGATTTGGAAATTACCCAGGTTTAACTGGAAATGCTTTTGAAGCAATTAAAAAAAGTGCGTCTGAAGAACTAAAAGATCTTTATCTTCCTAAAATGGCAACAGGTGAGTGGTCAGGAACAATGAATTTGACAGAACCACAATGTGGAACTGATCTTGGTCTTAGTAAAGCAATGGCGACCCCTCAAGATGATGGGTCCTATAAACTCACAGGAACTAAAATTTTTATTACGGGAGGAGAACAAGATCTAAGTGATAATATCATACATTTAGTACTTGCAAGAACTCCTGGAGCACCAAAAGGAATTAAGGGTATAAGTCTATTTTTAGTCCCAAAAATAATTCCTAATGATGATGGGTCTTTGGGTGATCATAATAGTTTAAGCTGTGGGTCTATTGAAGATAAAATGGGAATTAAATCTAGTTCTACCTGTGTTATGCATTACAATGAAGCAAAAAGCTGGCTAGTAGGTGATTTAAATAAAGGGATGAAAGCCATGTTCATTATGATGAATGGAGCAAGGCTAATGGTTGGCGTACAAGGTTTAGGTATGTCAGAAGTATCCTACCAATCTGCTCTTTATTATGCGAAAGAACGTCTTCAGGGTAGATCTCTTAAGGGTGCTTCAAACCCTGAAAAGGCTGCTGATCCTATAATAGTTCATCCAGATGTCAGAAAAACATTACTTAAAATGAAGGCCTTGAATGAGGGAATTCGAGGTCTTGTAGCTTTTACGGCTCTTCAAGTTGATATTTCTAAAACTGAAAAAGATAAATATAAGAACCAAAGAGCAGATGACTGGGTCGCTTTGATGACGCCCATAATTAAAGCTTATGCAACTGATATAGGTTCAGAGTCAGCAAATCTGGCTGTTCAAATGTATGGTGGTCACGGTTTTATAAAAGACCACGGTGTAGAACAATTTGTAAGAGATGCTCGAATTGCTCAGTTATATGAAGGTACTAATGGTATCCAAGCATTAGATCTTGTAGGCAGAAAATTACCAATGCATAACGGTAGGCTGTTAAAAAGTTTTTTTCATGTAGTCAAAGAATATATTGAAGAAAATACTTTTAATTATAACCTTAAAGAGACCATGCCTCATTTAATAAAGTCATTTGGAAGATTACAACAGACCACTGCTTTTATTGCATCCAAGGGTTTATCAGATCCAGAAGAGGGTGCAGGACCGGCTACGGATTATCTTAAAATGTTTGCTTTAACTTCTCTTGCCTATGTTTGGGTTAGATATATTGATATTGCACATAGAAAAATGAATGACGATCCCAAGGGTTTTTATAAAGCAAAGATTGCAACAGGAAATTTTTTTCTAAATAAAGTTTTGCCTGAAACAGGATCATTAATGTCAAGTATAATGTCTGGAGCTTCTTCTTATACAAAATTTGATAACGATTATTTTGAAAGTAGTTTTTCTTAAGTCATTTCAAATTTGACATTTATATTAAAAAAAGTAATTGTTCACTTTGTGCTAAATATAGAAAAAACTCCTTTATGATACAAAACCTAATATTTGATAAACGATTCAGATCAATCGCATTTCAAATTTTTTTATTTTTAACTGTTATTTTTCTATTTTATTGGTTTGCACAGAATGCATCTAATAATATTTCTGCTAGAGGTGATAAATTTGGATTTGATTTTCTTAATAACACATCTGGTTTTAGTATATTGCCAACATTAGGAACTTGGCTTTTTGATTACCAGGTTGGAAAATCTACTTATTTAGACGTATTTTTTATAGGAATTGTAAATACTCTTGTTATTGCAATTACAGGCATTCTAGCAACGACAATTCTAGGTTTTTTGATAGGTATATTCAGACTCTCCAATAATATTGTATTAAAATTTTTCTCTTCAGTTTACATTGAAATGTTTAGAAATATCCCACTGTTAATACATTTATTTTTTTGGTATTTTGCTGTTTTAAGAGCTGTCCCTGGGAAAAGGGAAAAAATTGATGTTTTAGGTTCATACGCTGGTATAAATGTAACTGGTCTGTATATTCCAAAGCCTTTATTTTTAGATGGGTCAGGAATATTTTTATTTTCAATAATCATATCAATTATTTTAGCATTTATTATGAGCTCCTATGCTTCTAGACTTAGGACAGAAACAGGAAAGCAATTACCTCTTTTCCAAATTAACATTGGTATTATTTTGATAATACCTGCAACAGTTTTTACATTTTTGTCATTGAAATCAGGTTTTCCTGTTGAATTACAAGTACCTGAATTTATAACTGATGGCCCTAAGCTAAAACAAGGTTTTTCTAAAAATGCTGGAATGAGTGTACACCCAGAAATGATAGCACTTTGGATGGCTTTGGTTTTGTACACAGCAGCATTCATAGCTGAGATAGTTAGAGCAGGTATTACAGCTATTCACAAAGGGCAAACTGAAGCATCTTTAGCAACTGGAATGACAAAAGGAAATACATTAAGATTGATTATAATTCCTCAAGCTTTGAGAGTTATAGTCCCACCTTTGACTTCACAATATTTAAATCTTACGAAAAATTCGTCATTGGCTGTTGCTATCGCTTATCCTGAATTAGTTTCAGTATTTGCTGGAACAGCATTAAACCAAGTTGGAAGAGAAATAGAAATGATTTTTATGATGGCTTTAGTTTATTTAACATTTAGTCTCATAACATCTTTATTTATGAATTGGTTTAATTACAGAATAAAATTAGTGGAAAGATAATGGAATCTAGTTATTCATTTGTTAGAAAAAGTATTGTAAATGAACAGCCTCCACCTCTTACGCAGGTAGGTATCACAGGTTGGTTATGGAGAAATTTATTTTCATCCATGTCAAATTTTAGTTCAATTTCCTCTTCAATCCTGTCTATATTGATGATTTCATTAACTATCTGGCTTTTATATTTTTGTGGTGGATTAATATATTCATTTATTGATTTTGCAATTCTATCAGCTGTCTTTACCGATCCTGATGGCATTAAAAGAAAGGTTTGTGCAACAGTAAAACAAGGTGGGGAATTGCCCGCTGACTGGTATGGTGCATGCTGGCCCTTTATTTTTGCCAAAAAGAAATTTCTTATATATGGAAGAATTCCTACAGAAGAATTGTGGAGAGCTAATTTGGTGTATGCTGCTCTAGTCATAGGTATGGGCTATGTAATGTGGGAAAAAGGTAAAGCTCGGAAATGGGTTGGCTTATGTATGTTAACTGTTTTTCCAGTTGTTTCTCTTATTCTGCTTACAGGTGCAAACTTTGATATAAATACCTCACTTTTTATTTGGACTGGAATTTTGTTTATAATTTCATATATCTTAGGTTTTTTATCAGCTAGGAATTATTTAGGCGAAATTTTAGAACAATTTTCAATTTTATTTAATTTTATTTCAATTATCTTATTTTCTTTTTTCATACTTTTAATTCTTTTTGCTTTTGATTATGGATTAGCACCAATAGATACTCTTGATTGGGGAGGTCTTCTCCTCACTCTTTTAATAGCTATAACAGGTATAGTTGCATCTCTTCCTTTCGGAGTATTGCTTGCTTTGGGAAGAAGGTCAGATATGCCTATCGCCAGACTTCTTTGTACTATGTTTATAGAATTTTGGAGAGGTATTCCTCTTATCACAGTTCTATTTGCAGCATCAGTTTTGATACCTCTATTCTTGCCCTCAGGCGCGGATGTAGACAAACTTTTGAGAGCTGTTATAGGAATAATTTTATTTTCTTCTGCTTACATGGCTGAAGTGATCAGAGGAGGATTACAGGCAATACCTAGGGGGCAATATGAAAGCGCTTCTGCTGTTGGGCTTTCTTATTCACAATCTATGAGATTTATAATTTTGCCTCAGGCATTGACACATGTGTTGCCTGGAATTGTAAATACTTTTATTGGCTTGTTTAAAGATACAACATTAGTATCTATAATAGGTATTTTTGAAGTAATGGGTATCTTAAGATCAGCATCACAAGATGCTAATTGGGGCTCTCACGTTCAGCATTCTACGAGTTACTTGGTTGCGGCAACTGTTTTCTTTATTTTTTGTTTTGGTATGTCGAGATACTCAATATTTATTGAAAACAAGCTTAGCAGAGAGAATAAATAATATTAAGGAACATATATTATGAATACATCACAAGCAAAAAAATCCAATACTAGATCAAAGATGAAGGTCTCTGACGAAATTGTAATTGAAATTTCAAACATGAATAAATGGTTTGGTCACTTCCATGTATTAAGAGACATAGATCTAGTTGTTAATAAAGGAGAGCGAATAGTAATTTGCGGACCTTCTGGGTCTGGGAAATCAACTCTTATAAGATGTATAAATAGGTTAGAGGAACATCAAAAAGGAATAATAAAAGTTGATGATGTTGAATTAAATGATGATGTTAAAAAAATTGATAAAATAAGAAGTGAAGTTGGTATGGTTTTTCAATCATTTAATTTATTTCCTCATTTATCTGCTCTAGAAAACTGTACTTTAGCACCAGTATGGGTAAGAAAAATGTCAAAAAAAGAAGCTGATGAACTCGCTATGAAATATTTAGAAATTGTGAAAATCCCGGAACAAGCCCTTAAGTATCCTGGACAATTATCTGGGGGTCAACAGCAAAGAGTTGCTATTGCACGTGCACTTTGCATGGAGCCTAAAATTATGTTGTTTGATGAACCAACTTCTGCTTTAGACCCTGAGATGATAAAGGAAGTTCTGGATACGATGATTGAACTAGCTGAAGATGGGATGACAATGATTGTTGTAACTCATGAGATGGGCTTTGCAAGAAAAGTAGCTAATAGAGTGATTTTTATGGATGAAGGGCAAATCATTGAACAGAATTCACCAAATGAATTTTTTAATAATCCTAAATCTGACAGAACGAAACTTTTCTTAAGCCAGATAATAGATCATTAGAGTTCTATCGGTGTTTTTGGGTTTGCTCCCCATTCACTCCAGCTTCCGTCATAAACCTTTACATTCTTAAAGCCTAAAGAATTAGCAGCTATCGCAAGTCCACAAGCTGTTACACCTGATCCACAAGTCATAACCAGCTCTGCATCTTTATTAGTGATACCAATATCTATAAAAATTTGATTTATTTCACTTGTTGATTTAAAGCAGTTTGTTTTTTTATCAATTAAAGATGAAATTGGAATATTTAAAGACGAAGGAATATGACCACTTCTTACTTTAGGTCTTGGTTCTTCAACTTGTCCAAAAAATCTTTCCTCACCTCTAGCATCAATTATGACTTTATTTCTATAATTATCTAAATCTTCCATTATATTATCTAAATTGTCATATAAGTTGAGATTTATCTTTTGAGCAACATAAGTAGTTTCTTTAAATATGTTTTCCTTTCTTTCTAAAGGACCACCTTGATCTTTCCAAGCTTTAAAACCCCCATCAACTATTTTTAAATTTTTATGCCCAAAAATTTTAAACATCCACCATGCTCTAGCAGATGAAAAGAATATACTATTATCGTAAGCTACAATAGTATCATCATTATTAATTCCTAGTTTACCAACCATTTTTGAAAAAAACACTTCGTTAGGTAACATATGTGGGAGGTCAGAACTCTGGTCAGAAATTTTATTGATATCAAAAAAGCGAGCGTTAGGTATATGACATGAATTAAATTCTTCTAATGCATTTCTGCCTGAGTTAGGTAAATGAAATGTAGAATCAATAAAAACTACATTTGATTTATTATATAAATTTTCTAAAGCAAATTTTGCTGAAATTAATTCTTCCATTTAAACTCCAAAATAAAATTTACTATCATTTTAAAATTTTTTTATTAAAGTAATTTTAATAAATATTAAACAAACTAATTGATATAGCATGTTACGTCTATTTTTTTTACTATTTATCTCTATTATATTTACTCATCAATCATATGCTGAGAAACTCATTGATTTTGGCCCTAGTTTAAAATTAAGTTATAAAACTGGAAATATAGATACAAATTCCTACAACGGTTTCGCATCTGATATTTCATTATTTGATAAATTTAATAATGATGAGTTAATAGGTACTGCAAAAACACTTAAAATTGAAAGTCAAAAAAATAAAGAAGGTCAAGTAGTTGTAAACTTGTTTTCAATCAATGAAATTTTAGCTTTTGACGATGAATTTGGATTTGAAATTTCAATTGATAAAATATCTATTACAGATTTTAATTCAAAAATTCTTGAGGACGAATTTTCTCAAGGCGCATCAAATTACGATATGTTAAAGCATAAAAACTTCAGCTTTAATATTGAAGGAGTTAACTTTAAAAATAACGAATTTGATTTAGGTATTAAAAAAATAAGTTTTCCAAAAATCAAATATAGTAAACTTTCATCAGGTGAAGATTTTGCACAAGAAACTTCTTTTGAAATTGAAAAGGTAAGTTTCACTGCAAGCCCAGGTAATATAGAAATGTTGCCACTAAATGTCATTTTAGCTTCCATTGGTCAACAGTCTTTGACTGTAGATTTAAATACGCATAGTGAAGTTTTTGATAAGGCGCTAATGCTAAAAATTATTTCAAAATTAGGATTAAATATTATTGGTGGAGCTGCATTAAATTTAGAATTTGATTATTCAGTTCCATTAGATACATTTAATTATTTTTCAAATAATCAATCTTTAATTGATGAATTGCAAAATCAGAATTTTGAAAATTTAGATAACTTTAATAATGAAATGCTCATGGAGTTAGGTAAAATTCAAATAAATAAAGTTAAATTACAGATTGAAGATTTAGGTGTAAGAAAGCCTCTTATTATAATGTATGCATCCAATATGGGAATGTCAGAAGAGAATGTAATTAATATTTCAAATGACATTATCCAATCAGTTCTTTCACCATTTATTCCAGTTAATGCTGAAAAATTTTCTAAAAGTATATCAAAATTTATTGAACAAGGCGGAAAACTTACGTTTAATATTAACCCTCAAAATCCTTTGCCTATAATTTCTACAATGGGTTTGTTTGTCATGCCTGATTTAGCTATAGAGTCATTAGGTATAAGTTTAGAAGCAAATTAAACTGTTATTAAAATTCTTTTTGATAATTGCAGGGTTCTTCCTGCATTTCCAAATGTAGTTTATCACCATTATATTTATTATCATTAGCAAGTTGTTCATCAAATTCTATCCCTAGACCAGGCGCTTGTGGAGATAAAATAAAACCATTTTCCCATTTGATTGAATTTTTTATCAATTTTAAATGGAATTCACCACCAGTAAGAATTGTTTCTGCAATTAAAAGATTTGGAATGCTTGATGCTAATTGTATATTTGCAGCCCACTCAACAGGCCCTGCGTAGAGATGGGGAGCTACTTGTGCATTAAATACTTCTGCAATAGCACTTATTTTTTTTGTCTCAAGAATACCACCAGAACGGCCTAAAGCAGGTTGCAGAATACTTACGCCACCATTTTTTAGTAATGATGCAAATTCAGATTTTGTAGTATGCCTTTCTCCAGTTGCTATTGGAATATTAACTGCTTCTGAGACTTTTTTAAATTCATCAATATTATCTGGAGGAATTGGCTCTTCAAACCAAAGTAGATTATACTTTTCAAGTGCTTTTCCCAGTCTAATTGCACCAGAAGTTGTAAATTGACCGTGTGTTCCGAAAAGTAAATCAGCCTTATTTCCAACTGCTTTTCTAAGTGCATTACAAAACTCAATAGACAAGGAAATATCAAACATTGAAGGTTGGTGCCCGCCCCTTATAGTGTATGGACCAGCGGGGTCAAATTTTAAAGCCGTGAAACCTAGATCTATCATTTTTTTTGCACTTTCAACTGCCATATCTGGGCTTGACCAAAATTTTTCCTTATTATGATGTTCAAGAGGATACAAATAAGTATATGACCTAATTTTATTTTGCATGCATCCACCAAGTAATGAATAAATTGGCTTTTCAAATGATTTACCTAATATATCTAAACATGCCATCTCAAGCCCAGAGAAAGCTCCTATAACAGTAGGATCAGGTCTTTGTGAGAAACCACTTGAGTAAACCCTTCTGAACATGAGCTCAATATTTTCTGGGGCCTCATTTTTCATATGCCTATCAAAGACATCATTGATGACATATTCCATAACTTTGGGTGACACAGATCCAGCATAAACTTCGCCATGTCCAATTATTCCATTATCTGCAGTTAATTTTACAAAAATGAAATACTTACCACCCCAATAAGGTTTTTGATTACCTACAATAAATACTTTTAGTTTTTTAAGTTTCATTATAAATTTAATTTTCTCTTCTATTTTTATTTAAAAATTTTGTTGAAGTTATATTTGTCCTTTATAATATATTAACTAAACATTATGGAAAGAAAATTGGCAGATAATAATATATTTTTACCGGCAAAAATCCCTAGCAATGATATTCGAAGAGTCGAAGCAGTTAAAAGAACTGGCGTTTTAGATGTCGATAATAAGGATTTATTTATTGTATACAATGAATTAGCAAAGCAAATTTCGAATATGCCTGTTAGTTTTACTGGGTTAATTGATGAAAATAGACAGTTCTTCTTATGCCATATAGGCATGCCCGAAGATCTCCCTGACAGTTTACCCAGAGAATCTACGTTTTGTCAGTTTACAATCAATAGTACGAAGCCTCTTATAGTCAGTGATTGTAAAAATGATGATAGGTTTAAAAACCATCCTATAGTTTGTGGGCCGCCTTTTGTTACTTTCTATGGTGGTTTCCCAATAATTAATGAAACAGGTTATGTATTAGGAACATTATGTTTAACTGATGTGGACCCCAAAGCTAATCTTAGCAGCTATCAAATTGATTTGCTTGTGAAGCTGACTGGTCGTTTAGCTCATCAACTTGATATTCAATCTCAACAAAGAGAATTTACAGCTTCTAAAACAATAGATTTACTAAGAAGTGTTCAGAAAATATTTCCAAATTTTAATATAAATGAACTTATTAGCTTTTTAAGTGTTATAGATGGTTCATTTATTGATGAGAAGATGTCTGAAGTTCTGCTGCAAAATAATTTAATTGAAAGTGATGGTCATTTATCAGCATACGGGAGAAAAATTCAGAAAGATATTGGATTGGACAAAGGTGTTTACAAAAAAATGGTTATTGCAAAAGATGAAATATCTTCTAATTTAGATAATATGATAGATGAATTAGGGGACCTGTAATGTATGCTGTAGTTTATCAATTTAAGTTTCCATCTATTAGTGAGGCAAAAGTTGCTGCTGGATTTTGTTCTGAGGCTTTAGGTGGTAAAATATCAGAATATGATTTCTTGGGTCTTAATATTCTAATAAGTAAAAATGGTGATTTGAATATTAATGTAAAGTTTGAAGATATAAATTCTCTTAAAAAATTTGAAAGTGAATCTGAAAAACTTTTTAATGATTTAAGGAATAGTTTTATTTTTAAAGAAACTAAATTTGCCGGTGTTTACGCCTATTCTTTTGAAAAAGAGGCTATTTCAACGGAAATAAAGCTATCAGGCCCAGCATATCTAAAAAACAATTAATTTAAAAAAAACTATAATTTTAAGTTTTATTTAAAAAAAATAATAGTATTTGTTGACATTATTGTAAAATCAATACAAATGTATCTTTGTAAAGACGTAAAATTGATTGCATTTTATTACTATTTGGAATGTTCTCGTCTGCATTCTGATGAAATTGGAGACTTAAATAAATGGCAACAGGCACTGTTAAATGGTTTAATCCGCGTAAGGGTTTTGGTTTCATTGAGCCCGAAGGTGGTGATAATGATGTGTTTGTACATATTTCCGCTGTTCAAAAGTCTGGTCTAGATTCATTAAATGAAGGCCAGAAAGTAGAGTTTACTCTTGAAGAACAGAAAAATGGGAAAAGTGCGGCTGAAAATTTAAAAATTGTTGAATAAATATTTTTAAAATACCATAAAAAATATTTCTGATTAAAATCAAATTTTAATCAGAAATTACTATAAACTTATTAATACTACAGTTTATATCATCTTCTCATATGTGTGTCTGATAAAAGTTTACCTCTTAGAGATACCATTTTGTGGGTAAATGCATTCTTATGAATATCTGTATATTGCTTTAATTCTTCTATAACTTTCTTTTGGATGGTTTCCTCGTTATATTCGAATATAATTAATCTTGTAACCTCACCTGATAAATAACACCTTACTCTGTCACAACCATTATCTAGTGCTATTTTTTCCATCATATTTTCTGCTAATGCTTGGGAGGCAATAGCTTCGGAAGAATTTATATAAGTTACAGTAATTATACTTACAAATTTTGACATAATAATTATTTGAATTTTTTGTATATAATATAATCTCATATTATATGCAAAAAAATAAGATATCTAATAAAGAAAAAATATTTTAAATTTAATAATAAAATTTGTTAGTATTTTTTTAAATAAGATACATAAAATGATAAGATGCATAATATAGAAAAAATAATAAAAATGGGCCAGTAAATAATTATATTTTCTATAAAATATAATTTTACTTGGATTGAAATAATAATAAAAAAACCAATTGACGAACCAAATAAAATTCTTTTTGCAGCACTGGTAACATTTCTACGTGCAATTAAAAGTAAAATTCCCACAAACAAAAAAATACCTGAAATAATTTGCTTATTAACTATTGCAATAAGTTTTTCTTTTTCTGAAGGGTCTTGTATTTCATTAAATGGTATATATTCTGGGAATATTAATAAAATTATACCCATAAACAACATCGTCAAACTTGATATAGATAATAATCCTCTAATCGTCATTAGATTACCATTGCTTATTTAAATAATGTCTTATACGACTTAAAGTTAACAAAATTTATTTGTTAAAAAATAAAATTATATAAAAAAATTAAAAAAACAGTATTTGTTATTCATGTATCTAAACAATTCTTATTTAATGCTAGTTGAATTTCTTAAATATTGCTATCAAAAAATATTTAAGCCGAAATCTATAAAAGATAATATTATCGGAAGCTTAATAGCAGTAAGTATAGTATTTTCTGTAATTATAATTATTTTAAGGTTTTTTTAATTGAGGCTATTATAGATGACACTCTTGGAAAATAATTTTATTTCAGTAGGTGACTTAACCCAAATAGTTAAGGCTGCATTTGTTAAATCAAATGTTAATGATTTAAATGCTCAAATAGTAGCAGATGCTTTAGTAAAAGCTGAAATTGATGGCAAGTTTGGGCATGGTGTATCAAGAGTTATGAGTTATGCAGCTCAATCAAAAATTGGAAAAGTTGATGGAAATGCTGAGCCTTTAGTTTCTCAAAACAAGCCTAGTGTATTATCAGTTGATGCTTCTAATGGGTTTGCTTATCCTGCGATTAAAATGTTAACAGATTTGCTTCCTAAAATTGCTCATTCACAAGGGATAGCAATGGGAGGCGTTTATAGATCTCATCATTTTGGAGTAGCTGGGCATATTGTTGAAAAAATTGCAGACATGGGAATGGTTTCTTTATTATTTGGAAACACTCCATCAGCTATTGCTCCATGGAAAGGAAATAAAGCATTATTTGGAACAAACCCTCTAGCATTTGGTGCTCCAACAGAAAATGGTAAACATCTCATAATAGATTTGGCTGTTTCAAAAGTTGCGAGAGGAAAGATTTTAAAAGCCTCACAAGAAAATAAAAAAATTCCTCTTGGATGGGCCGTTGATAAGTATGGAATAGATACAGACGATCCCAAAGAAGCATTGAAAGGTACTATGTTACCTTTTGGAGATGCAAAAGGATCAGCTTTAGCTCTTATGATAGAAATATTAGCTGCTGCAATTACAGGTTCAAATTTTGCTTATGAGGCAGACTCATTTCTAGATATAAATGGTAAACCTCCTAATGTTGGTCAGCTTCTTATTATAATTGACCCCGAAGCGATGGGTTCTAAAAAAAGATTTTTCAATAAAATTGGTTCTATGATGGAAAGTATTTTAGCTCAGGAGGGTACCCATCTCCCAGGCTCTAATAGATTTGAACTCAGAAAAAAGGCTGTAAAAGAAGGTCTATATATAGATCAAAAAATATTAGGTGAAATTGAAAAAATTACTTAGTTTAAATCCTCTTCGATAATAGACATTTCGAGGTGGTAAGTAACTTCATTTTCTTCAATATCTTTAAATACTATTCCATAAAATTCACTATTTATATGAAATTCTGCAGAATCTTCAGTTTTGTCTGCCCTAGGTATAATTGAAATATTATTATTTTTAAATGTATCTCTTAAGTATATTTGAAGTTTATTAATTTCTTCTCTTTTCATTTAAGTTGCCTATTATTGTTTTAAAATTTAATTAGTTTAGGTATTTTTTGAATTAGATCTAAAGCTTTAATAATATTTTTTGAACTATAAAGAACTTTAGTGTTATTTTTTATTAAAAAATCAAATCCGTTTGAAGTTTTTTTCTTTTCAATAATTAAAGAAACTCTTTCAAATGAATTTCTAAAAATAGAAAAAAAGGCTGACTTAGAATTATAATCTAATGCATAATCTCTCCAAACTCCCTTTGCTACATAAATAGAATAAACATTTAGTATTAATGATAGTTCTTTTTTAGAAAAATATATATTTTTTAACTCTTTTCTACTTTTATTTAATTCATTAGTTTTTTTTATTTTAATAACTTCCATAATTTCAAAATAACCTCCTAGGACTATTACTTTATTATGTCCTGTCAAATTAAAGTTGGTCAACTTAAAATTTACGATAAATTATTAACAATATTTGATTTTCCAAATTGCAAAGAGTATTACTATAGTTAAGTTTAATATTTTAATTAGGGTACATTTATGTCTGAAGAAATTATCTCTGAAATTGAAGAAGACCTTCAAAAAGAAAGATTAAAAAAGTATTGGAATTTGTATGGTAGGTATATTTCTTCAGTTATTATTTTAGTTATAGTTTTCATTGGAGGGTGGCAGTTTTACAATTTTTGGGAAAATAAAAAAAATAATGATGCCTCTAATAATTTTTTAAATATTTTGAGTATGTCTAACGATGATATAAATCAAGCTATTAATGAAATTAATGGGCTTTCTGATTTACCTAATGGTTATAAATTTTTGTTAAAATTTAAAAAAGCTTCCTTACTAAATAGAAGTGGGAAAAATTCAGAGGCTCAATTAATATGGAAAGAATTGTATTCTGACAAATCTATCGATGCTGATTATAAAGATATTGCAATAATATCTTCATTAATGAACAATTATGACCAACCACAGCTAATTGCTAAACTTGATGATATTATAAAAAATAATATTTATTTTTCTAATCTTTCTAAAGAGCTTAAGGCTAATATTTTATATGAAAATGGAAAAATTCAGGAGTCTAAAAATCTTTTTAATGAGATATTGAACTCACCAGGGATCAATCAAAGATCGCAGGAAAGGATTTCAAATATACTGAAGATATTTAGAAATAATTAATATGTTTAAGATAACTAGAAATTTATTTATCTTATTATTAATTTACTCATGTTCTGATAAATCAGTTATAATTTCAGAAGATAGGTATAAAGTTTTTCAGGAAATTGAAAAAATTAAAATTGATCAAAATGCCAAGTCCGAACCAATTATTTTAGGTTCTGAAATATCTAATTCATTTTTTTCTCATCCAGGTTACAATTCTAGCCATAGTGGTGGTCATCTTGAAGGACCAAAAAATAAACCTCAAAAACTTTGGTCAAAGGATATAGGAAAAGGGATTAATAAAAAGTTTCCTATAATGACTAACTTAATTGGACATAGTCAATTGATTTTTGCGATGGATACTCAGGGTAAGCTAAGTGCTCTAGAGCAAAGTAATGGTAATTTGATTTGGGAAAAAAATCTTGGGAATAGGGAAAATTCATATTCTGCTAGCGCAGGTGGGATCGCTTTAGACAACAATGCAATTTATGCTCATTTAGGTAGCTTTGATATTTTTACTTTAGATTTATCTACAGGTGACCAGATATGGAAAAAAACACTTGAATATCCAGTTGTTAGTGGGCCTGTTATAAGTGCTAAAGGTATTCTTTATACTTTAGTAGATGGCACAACAATATATTTAAATAAATTAAATGGAAATATTATTTGGCAAATTGAGGGTAATAATAAGTCTAATGATATAATAGGTTCCGGCTTAATATCAATAAATGATAGTGTAGCTGTAATACCTGGTTTTAATGGTGATATTACAGTATTAAATTTAGACGATGGATCTTTTCTTTTAGAGGATAATTTAGCATTCTTTTCTCCTAAAACTGCTATTGAACAAATATCTTCTATAAAAGCCAACCCATCAATATATGAAAATAATTTTTATGCTGTTGCACAAAATGGAAGACTTGTTTCATATAATTTAAGTAAAGGGGTTTTGAATTGGGAGCATGAAATTAGTGCAAGTCAAATGATGTGGATTGCAGGTGATTCATTGTTCGTGATTTCGGAAAATGGTAATTTAATTTGTATTAGGAGAGAAGATGGAAGTATTCGATGGATTACAAATCTTCCGCATAAAATTGAAGAAAACTTGGTAAGGTTTCAGAAATTTATAGTACATTATGGACCAATTGTAGCATCTGAAAGAGTTTATTTAGTTAGTTCAGATAATAAATTGAGAATATATAATTTTAAAAATGGGGAATTAATAGATACAATTAAATTTTCAAACGGATTTTCAACACCACCAATAATAATTAATTCTAAAATATTTTTGGTTAACAATAATGCCAGGTTATATGCATTTGAATAATATTAAAAATTAGTTAAATAATCAAAATGCTCAATATTGTAATTGTAGGCAGACCTAATGTTGGAAAATCAACTCTTTTCAATAGACTAATAAAAAAAGATCTATCAATAGTTTCTGAAGAAGCAGGTACTACAAGAGATTATAAGGAGTATGAAGCTGAGATAGCTGATATTAAATTTAAACTTACTGATCTTGCAGGTTTGGATTTTTCTAAAAAAGATAAAATTATATTGCTTATAAACAAATTTATTCACAAATGTATTGATAATGCCAATATAATTCTTATGGTCATAGATGCAAATGTAGGAATTACTTCAGACGATGTAAAGATTTCAAATTTATTAAGAAAAACTAATAAGCCAGTTATTTTATTAGGTAACAAATCTGAGAAAAAAAATATTCAGTTTAAAGTTTCAGAAGCTTGGTCACTTGGTTTAGGGCCACCAATAGTTTTTTCAGCATTACATGGTATCGGAATAGATGATCTATACGAAAGAATAAAAGAATTTGAAAATAAAAAAACTATATTTAAACAGAAACCACAACAAACTAATGTTAATAATAACTCATCAATAAAAATAGCATTTGTTGGGAAACCAAATACTGGTAAATCAACTTTAATAAATAAGTTACTTGGTTATGATAGAATGATTACAAGTAAAGAAAGTGGAACCACTCATGACTCTATAGAATTGGCTTTCAAATGGAAAAATAATAATTTTACACTGATAGATACAGCTGGCATGAGAAAAAAATCAAAATTACAAGAAGATTTAGAGTACAGATTTGTTGGATCATCTTTAAGAGCTATTAAGCATACAAATATTGCTATTTTGGTTGTTGATGGAACTGATGAATTGAATAAGCAAGATTTATCTATTGCAAGGTGGATTATTGAAGAAGGTAGGGCATTGATTTTATGTATAAATAAATGGGATTTAATAATAAATAAACAAGAGGTTTTTAATAATTTTTATAAAAGGTTACAAAGATCATTGCCCGATATGAGTAAATCTCAAATTATTAAAAGTAGTGGGCTATTAGGTTTAGGTATAGATGAAATATTAAACTTATCTGTGGATATATACAAAAGCTGGAATGAAAGATTAACAACTAGTATATTAAATAATTGGTTTAGTAAAATTATTGAAGATCATCCACCACCATTAGCTTCAAGTAAAAAAAGAATAAAACTTCAATATATTTCTCAGGTAAAATCAAGGCCACCTACATTTGTCATTTTTTCAAACTATTCTGATGATTTGCCAAACTCATATATTACATATATTAAATCAAAGTTAAGAGAACACTTTCAACTTTTTGGTGTGCCTTTGAGAATAAAAATACGAAAGAAGAAAAATCCATATATGAATTAATTTATCTAAACTTTATTAAATTCTAATCTTTCTCCATTTTTAATAAAGTTTTTGTTACAAATTTTTAGAATGTCTTTAGCTATTTCATCTGGATCTTTCAAAATTTTAGGATCCTCTCCAGGGTATGCACTTGCTCTCATTTGGGTTTTTGTTGGACCAGGATCATATAAATTTATACTTAAATTAGTTTTATCCATTTCAGAAGACCAAGCTCTGACCATTGAATCTAAACCTGCTTTAGTAATTGCATATGCACCCCAAAAGGGACGATAACCTTGAGATGCACCTGAGGTCATAAAAATTGCTCTCCCATACTTGCTTTCAAGGAGTAAGTTTTCAAAATGCTTAATTAAAAGCCAGTTTGATGATAAATTTGTATTTAAACTAATTTGCCAATCTTTTTCACTTAAATGGGATAATGGCGTTAAATTATGAAGGTAAGCTGCATTACTAATTAATATATCAAGTTTCCCCCATCTTCGTTTTATTTCTTGAGATATTTTTGAAATTTCACTTAAATCATTTAAATCAAATTGTATACATGTAGAACTTCCTCCAATGTCATTTATTTTGTCGCTTAAATCATCAAGAGCACTTAAAGTTCTTCCTAAAATAATTACATGTATCTTATTCTTTGCAAGTAATATAGATATCGCTTTGCCTATTCCACGAGTGGCTCCTGTTATAAGAGCAATTCTATTTTTTGTATTTTGTATCATATTTTGACCTTAATATTAAACTGGATAGTCACCTGTGAAACAGTGATCAGTGAGTTGGGGTTGATTTTTATTTCTATTTGAGAAACCAAATGCTTTATAAGTGCCATCTAAAGAGAGAAAAAAAAGTGATGTTGATCCAATATATTTATTCATTTGTTCTATATTTTTCTCATATGCCAACAACTCTTTATAATCTGGAGTATCTATCCCATAAAAATCAGGATGTTTAATTGGGGGACAAGATATTCCCAAATGAACTTCTATAGCATCTTTCTCGAAAAGCATTTTAACTATTTTTTTTGCTGTAGTGCCTCTTACAATTGAATCATCAATAAGTATAATTTTTTTATTTTTTACAAATGTTTCATTAATACTATGTTTTAATTTAACACCAAACTGTCTAATGCTTTGTTCAGGTTCAATAAATGTTCTCCCTACATAATGACTCCTAATAATTCCAATCTCAAAAGGGATATTAGATTTTTGAGAAAATCCAAGTGCTGCTGGTGTCCCTGAATCCATTATTGGCATTACAACGTCTGCTTTTAATTTCTTCTCATTAGCTAATCGGACACCTAATTGTTTTCGATAGCTATAAACCGTTTTACCCTTAATTAAACTATCAGGTCTTGAGAAATAAATTCTTTCAAATATACAAGGTCTTTCATTTATATTATCAAAAGGTTTAATACTGCGTATACCATGAATAGAAATCTCAACAATTTCACCATTTTCTACATCTCTGAAATATTTTGCCCCAATCATATCTAATGCACATGTCTCAGATGCTAAAATAAATGAATTTTTAATCTTACCTATTACTAGTGGTCTAATTCCAAAAGGATCTTTAATACCATACATTTTATCTTTAGTTAAAATAACTAAAGAAAAAGCTCCTTTAATTTTATCAATAGCATCTATAATTTTTTTTTCTACTGATAATTCTTTTGACCTTGCTACTAATTGTAAAATAGTTTCAGTATCAGAGGTAGTTTGAAAAATAGATCCTCTCTTTGTAAGTTTTTCTCTTAAATGATTTGCATTGATTAAATTTCCATTATGAGCACATGCAAAACCACCATCTGCTAAATTAGCAAATAGTGGTTGTATATTTTCTTTTATGCTACCTCCAGCTGTTGAATATCTTACATGACCAATAGCTGAATTACCTTTAAGTTTTTTTAATGTTTTAAGTTTATTGAAATTATCACTTACTAATCCTTTTTTTCTTATGCTAACAAATTCGTTTCCATCACATGATACAATACCTGCACCTTCTTGACCTCTGTGCTGTAAAGCATGTAAACCTAATTGAGTTAAAACAGCTGCATCTCTATTTTGAAAAATACCAAAAACCCCACATTCTTCTTTAAGCTTATCTATCATGAACTCTCTAATTTTTTTCAAATGACTTTTGATCTACAAATGGCAAAATAGGTAATAAATATTTTGAAAGAGAATTACCTCATATTAACAGTGTAAGAGTTTTGAACTTCAGCAGGTAATTTTTCAAAGCTTTCAATAATATGTATCACTCCAATATAAATTAAACAAATTAATAAAAGGCCTCTAGCAAATCCAAAAACAGATCCTAAAATATGATCATAAATACTTGAAAATTTTAATAAAAATGGAAGCAATATTAAATTATTTATTAATGTAAATAATATAATTGATATAATAAAAGGAACAACCCAACTTATTAATTGAACAAAAATATCAATCTGTATAAAGTTTCTTGTAATATTAAGAGCATAGCTAAACAAAAAATTAGAAATAAAAAAAGATAATACTAAAATGAGTATTGTCATTATTTCTCTTATGAATCCTCTCCAAGCAGATGCTAATATTGAAAGAAGTATTATAAGAATAGAAATTAAGTCAATAATATTTATATTTTCAAATATCATTTATTATAATCTATTTATTTTTCATTTATAAATTCTTGTAACTTTTTATTTTTACTAAGCACCATTTCACTTTTTTTTCCTTTCCATATAATTTTACCTTCATTAATCATTGCAACATTATCAGCAATTTTCTTTACACTATGCATATCATGAGTAATTGTTATTGAAGTGCAACCTAATCTTTTTACATTGTCTATTATTAGATTATTTATTTTACTTCCAGTAACAGGATCTAAGCCTGAGGTTGGCTCATCAAAAATTAATATTTCAGGCTCATCAATTATTGCTCTTGCAATAGCAACTCTTTTTTGCATGCCTCCAGAAATCTGAGAGGGATATAAATTCATTATAGAATCAGAAAGACCAACTAATTTTAATGAAAAATCTACTTTATCTTTTAAATTTTTCACTTTTAAAGATTGTGTTTGGCTTAATTTAAATGCAATATTCTCCCAAATTTTTAATGAGTCAAAAAGGGCATTACCCTGAAAAGCAACCCCAAAATTTTTTAAAAGCGCTTCTTTTTGAATTCTACTCTGAATAAAAAAGTTTTTATCTTTTATTAAAATTTTACCAAAGCTTGGCTTTAAAACCCCAATTAAACACTTCAGTAAAACTGACTTACCAGAACCTGATTGTCCAATTATTACTAAAGATTCTCCCTTTAAAACTTTCAAATTTATCTCGTTTAATACAACTTTTCCAGAAAAGGACTTGTTTATCTTAAGAAATTCAATTAATGGTTTCATTTTAGCTTCCAAAAAAAGTAGTAGTTATTATGTAATTTGATATCAATATTAAAATTGATGACGTGACTACTGAGTTAGTTGTTGCTCTTCCAACACCCTTTGCACCTTCACCACAATTAAAACCTTGGTAACAGCCAATTAAAGTTATAATAAAGCCAAAAACCGCTGCTTTAACTAACCCTTGTATAATATCTATAATTTCCAAATATTCTAAGGTTCTGTCAATGTAGATATAAGAATTGAAACCTAATTGATAAACTCCTATAATCCAACCCCCCCATTATACCAATAATATCACCAACTAAAACTAAAATTGGCAGGCATATAACACCCGCTAACACTCTAGGGATAACTAAATATTGTGTAGGTCTTGTAGACATTACGTATAAAGCATCTATTTGTTCTGATACTTTCATTGTTCCTATTTCTGCAGCTATTGAGGCTCCAACTCTTCCTGCTACCATAAGTCCAGCTAAAACTGGTCCTAATTCTCTTGTAACAGATAGAACGACAACAGTTGCTACAGCATCCTCTGCTCCAAGTCTAGCGAAACCAGTGTAAGACTGAATTGCTAGAACCATTCCAGAAAATATAGCTGTTAAGCCAACTACGGGAAGAGATAAATAACCTATCTCAAAAATTTGTTTTACTAGCTGATTAATGAAAAAGGGTTTTTTTGTTAACCAGTAAAAAAAAATCAAACCAAAATTAAAAACTTTACCAATGTTGTATAAAGACAAAAGTGTAAATTTTCCTAAATTTTGAATAAAACTTGTCATTTTGTTTCATATTATATTAAAATTGAATTTGATTCATTAAGTGTAAACCCTTTTTATTCGACTACTAAATGATGTCATGATTTCATAAGGAATAGTTGAACAATCATCGGCCATTTCTTTTAAACTGTAATTAGAATCAATTATTGGAATATGATTTAATTTACTCATTATTTTGCTTGGGATTTCTGATAAATCAACAACAATAGTATCCATTGAGACTCTTCCTAAAATAGGCACTCTGTATTTACCTACTCTTAATGAATTTCTTGAGTTTATACATCTTTTAAATCCATCGGCATAACCTATTCCTAATGTTCCTAAAACTGATTTCTTCTTAATCCTATATGAAGCATCATATCCAACTGTCTCTCCAACATTTGGATGTCTTATTTGTAGTATTGGAGAATAAAGACTTATAGCTGGAGATAAATTATAATTTTCATTATTTGTATAACCATAAAGAGCAATACCTGGCCTAGTGAGGTCAAATTTTGATTCATTACCAAGAAAAATTCCATGTGAATTAGAAATACTTCTCTTAATTTTAGGAAAATAATAATTAAATTTATTTAACTCTCTTATTTGAATCGAATTTAATTTAGAAAGTTTATTATCTGAACAAGCAAAATGTGATAGTATTAATACTAAATTTTTATGATTAAGTTTTGTTTTGTTTAGTAGTAGATTATTTGCTTCTGAAATAGATAAACCTAACCTATTCATACCAGTATCTATATGAAGCATAAAAATAATATTATTCTTAGAAGCTTCTATGGCTTGATGGACTGTATTACAAACAGGAATTAAATTATATTCTTTCCACAATGAATCATATGGTTCTAAATAACCATCAAAAACAGCAATTTTTTTTGAATAAGAAATATATTTTCTTAACTCTACACCTTCTTCTAACTTAGCAACAAAGAAAAATTCGCATCCAATATTAGATAGTAATTTTCCAACACGTTCAATACCGCATCCATAAGCATTGGCTTTGACAACAGCGCCTGTTTCAGAAGGCTTAGAAAGATCTAATAATACTCTATAATTTTTAGATATATTTTTTAGACTAATTTCAAGTATTGACTTACCTTGGTTAAATTCTTTAATATATCCTGCCAATCTAGAAGCCTTCTGGTATGTTGTCATTTTTTATTAGATTTCCAAACTTTGTAAATCTATCAACAAAAGATAAATTTATACTTCCAATAGGACCATGTCTTTGTTTTGCTATAATAACTTGAGCTTGTCCTTTAATAGTTTCAAAATATGACTTCCAGTTTTGATAACGCTCATTATGTTGTTCTATAGTTTCACCATCTTTTCTAATTGGTTCTACTTTTTCATGATAGTACTCTTCTCTGAACACAAACATAACTACATCAGCATCTTGTTCAATAGAACCAGATTCTCTCAAATCTGAAAGATTTGGTCTTTTGTCTTCTCTTTGCTCGACAGCTCTACTTAATTGAGATAACGCTAAAATAGGTATATTTAAATCTTTTGCAATTGCTTTTAGACCTCTTGTTATAGCTGACAATTCTTGTACTCTATTTTCATTATTATTTTTAGATTGCCCCATAATAAGTTGAATGTAATCAATAACAATTAACCCTAAATTTCCATTAAGTTCCCTTTTTTTCCTTCTTGCCCTGCTAGCAATTTGTGAAATTGTAATCGCTGGGGTTTCATCTATAAAAAAAGGTGCTTGATAAATTCTTGTATTTGCTTGAATCAGCTTATTATAAGAACTTTCATTTAAATTTTTACCAGTTCTTAAAGATTCAGAGTCTACACTAGATCTTTCAGATAATATTCTTGTTGCTAGTTGAACTGAAGACATTTCTAAAGAAAAAAATAACACTGGGTGCGGCGACATTTTTTGATCAGAAGGAGAAGCAATATGAAAAGCAATATTGGTTGCAAGTGCAGTTTTCCCCATTCCCGGTCTACCTGCTAGGATAAGTAAGTCTGTAGGGTGCAAACCTCCAAGTTTAGAATTTAAATCTATCAGACCCGTATCTAATCCTGAAAGATTTCCATCATGTTTCATTGCAGAATCAATTCTACTAATTGTGTTTGTTAATACATCATCAAAATTCTTTGGTCCTTGATCTAAAAATCCATTTTCCGCTAAATTGTATAATTTACTTTCCGCATTTTCAATTTGATTTTCAGAGTTTTCTTCTACTTTAAAATTAGTAGCTTCATTAACTATTTTAGAGCCAATTTTTATTAACTCTCTTCTAAAAAAACACTCTTTTATCTCTTTGGCAAAATCATTAATAGCAAGAAAATTTCCTACACCATCAATGAGCTGTTGTAGATAATTTCTTTGGTCATCTTCTTCAGAAAAATTTATTTCATTATTTTCAAAAAAAGATTTTAGGGTAATTGGGCTTGCGAGTTGTCCTCTACTAATAAGTTTGCTACATGAGATAAATATTTTTTTATGCAGAGGATCAAAAAAATGATTGGCATCTAAATTCTCTGAAACTTTATCAAAAAAGTCATTATTGTATAGAATGGATCCTAAAACATTTTGTTCAGCCTCAATATTTTGAGGCATTTGAATTTGTTTTTCTAACCCTAAATGAAATTTTTCTTCATTACCTACTTTTGATATTTCTGAAACCATGTGAATATGATATACAAATTTTATTTTATAAAAAGTTAAATATTAAAGAAACTGTTTGTTAATTGTGGTAATTATGGTGATTTGTAAATTTATCTATTGGCTCAAAGTAAATAAACTTATATTTAACTTTCTAGATTTTTTCTGAAGAAGGCTTATCTAATCTATTAGCATCATCATTTAAAACATTAGAGTTATCATCACTAAACTTTCTATCAATAATTGCCTCACCAGTCTTTTCTTGAATTTTTGCTTCTTCAATTGATCTGGCGATATTTAGTTTAATTTCAACTGAAACCTCAGGGTGTAAGCTAATATCAATTTTCTGTAACCCTAATTCTTTAATAGTCTTTTTAAGAACAATTTGTTTGTGAGTTATCGAGAACCCTTTATCTAAGACTTCATTTGCAATATTTCTAGTACTAACTGAACCATATAATTGACCAGTTTCAGAAGCTGGTCTCAAAATTACAATAGAAGTATTTTTAATACTTTCAGAAAGCTTTTCAGCTTCAGTTTTTTTAATTTCATTTTCAGCTTCTCTTTTTGACTTTTCTTCACTAAAAATATCTAAATTTTCTTTTGTTGCCCTGATAGCTTTACCTTGTGGTAAAAGAAAATTTCTTGCGTAACCGTCTTTTACATTTACAGTATCACCTAGTTTACCAAGTTTATTAATTTTTTCTGTCAATATAATATTCATAGCTAAACCTTTATTTATTATTAAGTTGATACATAAGGCATCAAAGCTAAAAATCGAGCTCGTTTTATAGCTTTTGAAAGTTCTCTTTGTTTAATTGTTGATATAGAAGAAATCCTACTAGGAATTATTTTTCCTCTTTCTGTAACATATCGAGATAACAACTTAACATCTCTATAATCAATTAAAGGGGCATTTGGACCTGAGAAGGGGCAATTTTTCTTTCTTTTGAAAAAGGGTCTTTTTGAATTGTCATTTTTAAAATCATTCATAATTTTAAATTTCCTTTTTTTCTAGATTATCTTCAGCTTTTTTTGAAGTTAGTGACGGTTCTATACTATCCTGAATATTTTTACTTAATATTGAGGGCTTATCGCTAAAATGATCTATTTTAATTGTTAAAAATCTTATTATATCTTCATTAATTCTCATTTGTCTTTCGTATTCAAAAATTACAGATGGATTACAATCAATATTTATCAAAAAATAATGACCTTTCTTATTCTTATTTATTTTATACGCTAAGTTTCTTAAGCCCCAGTTTTCAGTACTATGAACTTTTCCGTTTTCATTACTTATTATTGTAATTAATTCATTTGTTAAATTCTCAACTTGAGATTCGGTAAGTTCAGGTCGTGTTATCACAACACTTTCATAAAATGCCATAGTTTCTCCTTTTGGCTCATTAGACGTTAAAAACGTCCTAACCGGGTTAATCCGGCAAGGAGTATTAATAATGTCTGGTAATTATATTTATTTTATGGGAAGATTCAAGTGTTAAATAAAAAAGGTTTATATGAGTATTATAGCAGTATTTCCAGGGCAAGGTTCTCAAACCATTGGAATGGGAATGGAAGTTTCAAAAACAATCAAATCTGCAAAAAATGTTTTAGATGAAGTTGATGATGCACTTAACTTCAAACTATCAGAGGTTATGAAAGATGGGAATGAAGAAACACTAAGACTTACAAAAAACGCCCAGCCTGCACTTATGGCAACAGGTATAGCTATAGTTAAAGCTATAGAAGAAATATCTGGAAAAAATATTAGTCAAATTGTTAGTCATTCAGCTGGTCATTCTCTTGGAGAATACACTGCTTTAGTAAGTGCTGGTAGTATATCTATTTCTGATGCAGCAAAATTATTAAGAATAAGAGGTGAGGCAATGCAAAATGCCGTTCCAGTTGGCATTGGTTCAATGGTAGCAATCT
>JBJLFF010000006.1:0-58785 GCA_045565515.1 Puniceispirillales bacterium (SeqCode) | reverse complement strand
TAACAGGTACTATTGCTGGATTAGCGTCAATAACGCCTGCTTCAGGTTTTGTTGGTTTTTTTGAAGCTATGATTATAGGATTTATAGCTGGTATACTATGCCAAGAAGGTGTGAATTTTATAAGAAATGTTCTTAAAATTGATGATACATTAGACGTATTTGCTGTTCATGGATTAGGCGGCATTTTGGGAATTTTAATGATGCCATTACTCAACAGTATAGGGTTTTCTAATGGTTCAAGTTGGGTTTCACAAATACTTTCTGTGATAATAGTTGGGTTGTTCACATTATTAATGACTATAATTATAATAAAATTTCTAAATTTATTCATAGAAATGAGAGTTAATCATGAAAACGAGACTGAAGGACTAGACATATCTGTTCACGGTGAAAGAGCTTACGAAAATAATTAAGTTCTCAATATGAGATATAAATAACTTATTTTGTTACTCCTTATGTTTTAGGAATAACTCCATGATTAGTGCTAATAAAATTTTAAAAGAAATTAATGACTATAATTTAGTTAAGTTAAATCTTGATGATAATTATAATTTTGAAAAAAGTGATAATGCATACTTAATTAAAAAAGGATCAATTCTAAGTTTTGGGGATAATAATTTTACACAGTTAATGGGAGAACATGATCCGGTAGGGTTTTCTGAAGTAATATTAGCAAGGAAAAAATTGCTAAGATATAAACTTCTTACAGATATTGAATTATTTAGTTTTTCAGGGATAAGAATTAGGAAAGAAGTGAATAATTGTGATGTTGTAATGAAATCAATAATAAAATATAGCCTTGCTAGAATATTTGGAAATAGTAAATCAAAAGGACATTATCTACTTGAAGATGAATTCATAACAAAATATCAAAATTTTTTTAGAAAGTTTCAATACGTTAAAGGTGATCAAATTTTTGTTTGTGATCAAGAGCCTAGAGGCATGTATTTTATTGAAAAAGGTTCAGTTGCACTTTACACAAAAAATGATAAATTTATTACAAAACTTGTTGAAAGTGAATCATTTGGTGAATCTGCTCTTATTAGTGGAAAATTAAGAAATAATACAGCTATTGCTGAATGTGACACATTATTAATTGAAGTTAATTCCGAAATTTTGGATAAGAGAATTGCAAAGGAAACTCCTCTAGTAAAACTTACACTTTTATCTATTTTAAGGAGATTAGAATTAATGAATAAACTAAGAATGCCTAGTGATTTTAATAGCTAAATTTATTCTTCATCTTTATTTGGGCACTTACCTTCACATTTAATCATAAGATCATTTTCAAAAACTTGGATTTTAAACAATTTACCTTCATCATCAAAGTATTCCCACATACCTTCTTTTTTATTTTCAAAAAAATTTCCCATAGAAAAGAGCCTTCCATTTAAATGAAATGTTTGCCATCTACCATCTAAATTTCCACTATTATAATTTCCTATGTAAAGAAAATTTCCTTCATTATTGAACTCTTGCCAGTTCCCGTTCTCTTGACCATTTATATAATCACCAAGACCTTTTAATTTTCCATCCTCAAAAAATAATTCGAAGGGTCCATTTTTGAAACCATTTTTATAGTTAATAGTAGATTTAATAGTTCCATTCTCGTGAAACTCTTTCCATTCGGATTCTTTAAGACCATCAACGTATTCACCCTTTTCTTTGATTTGACCACTTTCATAATTGGAAACAACTACACCAGATATAGGTTCATCACTTTCTTGGTCGAAAGCAAGATTACCTCTATATATAAGTTTATCTTCTTGAATATTTTGAGAAAGACTATTCTTAGAAAAGAAAGCAAAAAAAATTATTAGGTATATTAAAAATATTTTCACTTTGTCCAACAATTAGTAAATAATGAAATAAAATTGATTAAAGATATACTAATTTGCAAATCATATGCCTATAAATTAATTTTGAAAAAAATTATTATATTATTTAAACTAACAGGAGATAAAATTGGGTATAAATAAAATTATTCTTGATTGTGACCCAGGACACGATGACGCTCTAGCCATTTTACTAGCTCTTGCCTCTCCTGATGAAATTAAATGCTTAGGTTTAACTATTTCTGCTGGAAATGTTTCTTTAGAACTCACATCAAAAAATGCTCTTAGAGTTCTTTCACTTATAAATAATAAAGAAATACCTGTATATAAAGGGTGCGCTAAACCATTAGTGGGTCAATTAGTCACTTCAGAACATGTTCATGGTGAAAGTGGACTTGATACAGAATCCGGCACCTCTCTCCCTGAACCTATTTCAAACTGTGAAAAAGAACATGCAGTAAATTTTATTTTAGAAACACTGAAAATAAATCCAGAAAATGAAATAACAATAGTTGCAACTGGACCTCTTACAAATCTTGCAGCTGCTTTTGCATTGGACCCCATAACTTTTAAAAAAGTAAAAAAAATTGTATTAATGGGAGGTGCTGGATATGAACCAGGTAATATAACGCCGGCAGCAGAATTTAATATTTATGTTGATCCTTATTCAGCAAAATCAATATTCCAAAGTGATATTGAGATTTATATGTTTGGATTAGATGTTACGCATAAAATGATAATTACTCCAACTAGGTTAAAAGAAATTGAGAATTGTTCTGAAAAAGTTGGTCCAGTTGTTGCAGATTTGTTAACATTTTTCAATTCATACGATGCTAAAAAATATGGTTGGGAGGGTGCCCCTCTTCATGATCCTTGCACCATAGCGTGGCTGATAAAACCAGATATTTTTGAAATGAAAAAAATGTCAGTTGAGATCGAGACTAATAATGGTCCAGCTTATGGTAGAACAATTGCTGACTGGTTTAATGTTACGAATAAAAATAAAAATATTAACGTTGCAACAAATGGAAATTCAGATGAATTTTTTAAGCTTATAAATAATCGACTTAGTTTATTTAGCTAATGGAAATAAATAAAAAATCTAGTCTTCTTAACAGAACAATTCTTGCTTATAAAAGAAGAAGTTTAAATCATGGGTTATCTCCTAAAGGAGTTTTTTGGCAAAATAGTGGTACCCAAAATTCAAGATTTGAAACACTAATAAAAGCAATAATTAAGTCTGACATTGATGGAAAAATCTCTTTAACAGATTACGGATGTGGTTATGGTGAATTTTATAATTTTATTAAAAATAAATCCTTCATGGAATCAAGTAACTTTATAGGCTATGATATAGTTGATACATTTATTGATGCAGCAAAGTTAAAATTTCCTGAAGCAGCATGGGTATGCTCAGATCAAATTTCTTTAAAAACTGACTATGTGTTTATTTCAGGCACTTTTAATATGGCCTTTGATAATTCAATATATGAGTGGGAAACATTATTAGAAAACCAATTAAAAAAATGTTTTAACTATACCGAGAAAGTTTTTGCCTTTAATCTTTTATATTCCGAAAAATCAAAAATTGAAGAAGGTTTATACTATACAGAAATTAACAAAATTTTTAATTTCTGTAGCCAGAACTTGGGAGAAACAAACATCTTAAAAACAAAAGGTGCACATAAAGATATCACTATCTTTGTATCTAAGTAAAGCACTACTCCACCCAAGTACTATTTCTTCTTCTAAATGACGGGTCATCATTCATTATAGATTTGAAAACTTCAGCAACTTTAGAGTGAGCTTTCCTACTTTTTTTAAGATGAGCATCTAATGGAATTACTATGTCACCATCATTTCTTAAATAAGGCTTATCATAGTCCTTATACCTTTTTAATAGACGAAGTAAATCAGCAACTAATTCTTTTTCTTTATCTCTATTCATTTATGATTTAACCGTTCAGCTATTATTCATTATTTTTTTTCATCAATAAATGTAAATTCCAAACCATGAAGGTTTCCAACATAAACATTATTTTTTCTAAGATTCATTTTTATTATTGTATTTTCTATTGCAACATCTAAGCCACCTCTAAACAATCTTATGACTTTGCCATTAACTTTTTTATCGTTATCAGTACAATTTATTAGGATTTCTTGATCAATTACCATTTGGAACACTTAATTTTAAATTACTCTTTTATTGCATGTTTTTTAAGGTCTTCAATTTTACAAATATTTAATGTAGCAATATTAGTTGAAGAAAGTTTTACTAATGGCGCCTTTCCCGCTTCAAAAGCTTCTTGCCATCTTGAAGCGCATAAACACCATAAATCATCAGGTTTTAATCCATCAAATTCAAATTGAGGTTGTGGGGTAGATAAATCATTTCCTACTGACTTTGAAAACTCTAAAAACTCTAAAGTCATTTTAGCGCAAACAGTATGTAACCCATGGTCACTTACATCAGTTTCACAACAACCATTCCTATAGTAGCCAGTTAAAGGTTTCATAGAACAGTCTTTAAGTTTATCACCTAATACATTTTTCTGAAAATTATCTGAATCTTTGCGCGATAGTCCATCTGGCATAAATTTACCTTTCAATTATATTTATCTTAATAATTTTTTAGATTCATTTTCAATTAAATTTTTCAAATTGGTCATAAATTCTTTTTTTTTCAAACCTGTTGGAACTTGATTCAGAATTGAAACTTTAATAATTCCGGGACCTCTTATATTAAAATTATACCAAAATTTTCCAGAATTTAGTGCGATAGGTACAACTGGTAATTTTAAATGATTATATAAAGCAAAAACGCCCGGTAAATATGGTTTATTATCATCAGGTTTCACTCTTGTTCCTTGGGGATAAATCAAAATACTATCACCTTTTTTTATAGCTTTTTGGGCATCTGACAAAAGAGTTCTGATAGATTGAATCTGCTTTCCACGATTAATTGGAATAGCTCCGAACTTTTTAAAAAGAAATCCGATAATCGGAAGTGATATTAATTCTTGTTTCATTACTATTGACAGTGGACCTGGCAAAAAATGAGCCAGCACTATTGTTTCCCAAATTGACTGGTGTTGAATAGCATAAATAACTTGATTAGTATTAATTTTACCGTAAATTTTATAATCAATCTTAAATAAGAAATATAACAAAAAATTTACAGTGCTAGACCAAATCATTAGAGAATAACTAATGTATTTTCTTGGAAAGAGAACTAGTGGAATTGATAAAATAGCAAAAAAAACTGTAAATAAATAAAAAAATATAAAAAAGATTATCTTATTTAGAAAATTCATAATAGATTTTAATTAATACTAAATTGATATTTAAAATGGAAGAAAATTATATAAGTTTTAAAACAAGAATATGTTGCCATTTAAATTATTTAGTTTCAATAAATAAAGTTAATACTTATGGTGAAGTTGTTGAACATTGTGAAATACCCTCACCAAGAAAAATTAGAAAAATAAACGCTTATTTAATTGATATAACTGAAGAAGATATAAAAAACAAAAGACCAATGAGAGCAGCATTAGTAGTAAGCAAAATTGCCAATTTAAATTACCCAAGGCTTCCCAATGAAGAATTTTTTAATTTATTAAAGAAACATAAAATTTATAATGGTAAAAATGAAGTGACCTCATATTCAAAGTTTCATAAAGAGCTTCTGAAAAGTTTGCTTATTTAGTTAGAATTTTTCTGGATTAGACAATTAATAATATTTTTTTCATTTGTAATTTTTATTAGAATATTACCAGAAACTTCACAAAAGTGTTTTAAATCTAAATTAGCTGCCGGATCATCTGCTAAAACAGCAATTATTTCACCCTCTTTAACTTCTTTTAAAGCTCTTTTAGTTTTTAAAACGGGTAGCGGGCACTTTAAACCTCTAAAATCGAAAGATTTTTTAGAGTCAAAATCTTTAGTTTTCATAAAAATATTTTTCCTGGATTAAGAATCCCTTGAGGATCAAATGCATTTTTTATACTTTTCATAACTTCTATAGAAGACCCAGCCTCTTTAGCAAGGAATTCAGATTTACCATAACCTACACCATGTTCGCCGGTGCAGGTACCTCCTAAATTAATTGCTTTCTCTACCATCCATTTATTATGCTCTTTAGCTTTTAATAGTTGCTCTTTGTCATTTTTATCAATTAAATATAATAAATGAAAATTACCATCACCTACATGACCGACCAAAGGTGCAAGTAAATTCATAGAAATTAACTTTTCTTTGGACTCCATAATACATTTTGACAGCTCTGTTATTGGAACGCAAACATCTGAAGACCAAGCCATACATCCAGGTTTAAGAGACATGGAAGCATAATATGCATTATGCCTTGCCGTCCAAAGTCTATTTCTTTCTTCGGGCAAATTTTTCCATATAAAATTAGAACTTCCATATTCAGTTGTAATTTCTTGAATAATTTTAGTTTGTTCAGAAACCTCACTATTTGTTCCATGAAACTCAAAGAAAAGTGTAGGCTTTGGATTAAACTCATTTAATTTCGAGAAGTTTATACAAGCTTGCATTTGAACTTCATCTAATAACTCTATTCTAGCCAGTGAAACACCACTTAAAAGTGAGTCAATTACAGAATTTACTGCATTTTCTAAATTTTCAAATTGACATACAGCTGAAGAAATAGTTTGCGGGTTTCCAAATAATTTTAAAGTTACCTCACTAATGATACCTAAAGTGCCCTCTGATCCTACAAACAGCCTTGTTAGGTCATATCCAGCTGAGCTCTTCCTTGCCCGGCCACCAGTTTTAATTATTTCGCCATTAGCCATTACAACAGTTAGGCCCATTACATTATTTCTCATTGTTCCATATTTAACAGCATTTGTTCCACTTGCCGAGGTTGCTGCCATTCCTCCTATAGTTGCATCAGCACCAGGATCAACTGGAAAAAACAATCCAGTATCTTTTAAATTAGTCTCTAATTCCTTTCGAGTAATTCCAGCTTGAACTCTACAATCCATATCAAGTTGATTTATTTCTAAAATATTTTTCATTTCTGAAAAATCTAAACATATTCCACCAGATAATGCTCCAATCCCACCTTCTAGTGAAGTTCCAACTCCAAAAGGAACAATAGGAATTTTATTAGATGAACACAATAAAACTATATCTCTTATTTCCTCTGTTGTTTTAGGAAAAACAACACCATCTGGAGGAGCTACTGGATGATAAGCTTCATCTTTACCATGTCGATAGAGTATGGATTCATTTGTAGTAAATCTTTTTCCAAATATATTACTTAACTGAGAAATTACAGATTTTATACTTTCTTTGTTTTTTGTTTTAATAGTAATATTTCCTGTTAAAATTCAAGTTTACATACAATATGTGAATATACTATTAATTAGTAGTGTGTTTGTAAAATTATTTTTAAGGCTAATTTAATAAAATTTAACTATGAATATCTGGGGTAAAGTTATTGGTGGCGCAGCTGGATTTGCAATTGGTGGTCCCATTGGAGCGTTGCTAGGGGCAGTTGCTGGACATGCTATTGATACAAAAATTCTTCCTTCGTATATTTCAAATGATGAAAACTATAAAAGCATTGTTTTCACAGCTGGAGTTATAGCTCTATCTGCCAAAATGGCTAAAGCAGATGGAAAAGTTACAAAAGAGGAAATACTTACTTTCAGAAAATTAGTTCAAATTCCTAAAGATGATATTAATCAAGTTAGCAAGCTATGGGAATTAGCAAAAGAAACCACAGATGGATATGAGCTTTATGCGAAACAAATTTACTCACTTTTTCGAAACCAACCTGAAATATTAGAAAGAATTTTAGATATTCTATTTGAAATAGCCAAATCAGATGGAAATATAGATTCAACAGAATTAAATTATTTAAAAAATGTTTCAAATATCTTTAATTTTGATGAAATAATATTTGAAAAACTATTAGCTTTGCATAATCCTGAAAATAATTCTTTTGAAATTTTAGGTGTTCAAATTTCTGACACCTTGGAAGATATTCAAAAAAAATGGAAGGAGATGGTAAAAAATAATCATCCTGATAAATTAGTTGGACAGGGAATGCCAATTGAATTTATTGAATCTGCCAATCAAAAATTAGCGATTATAAACTCCGCGTATGAGGAAATAAAAAGTTTAAGAACTTAGTTAATTAAAAAAAATTATATTAATTAGAAATTGACAATATCAATGAATTATAGTCCTTTTATGTTGGCAGGTTATTGGATAGTCGCTGAAATTTCAGAGGAAAGTCCGGGCTCCACAAGACAATGATGCCGGGTAACACCCGGCTAGGATAATATCCTAAGGGAAAGTGCAACAGAAAAAATACCGCCAACAAATGGTAAGGTTGAAATGGTGAGGTAAGAGCTCACCGCAAATATGGTAACATGTTTGGCAATGTAAACCCCATCAGGAGCAAGACCATATAGAGGTGAGAGCTTAAAATAAGTAAGTTAGTCTTGATTAATCACCTGGGTAGGTTGCTTGAAATCATTAGTAATAATGATTCTAGATGAATGGCTATCGTTAATTTTAATTATTAATACAGAACCCGGCTTATAGATAACCTGCTAAAAAATCTCAAAAGAACAAATAAAGAACATTTTTTATTTATAAAAAAGCATAATAATTTATTGACTTTTTAAGCAACTACCATAAAATCCCATAAAAACCCATATAATCCCATAGGGTTATTTATCGGAGGCTAAACTGAACCTTTTTTTGTCTACTTTTGAAACTAAAATTGACAAGAAAGGCAGGATATCTATTCCTGCAAGATATAGGTCATTATTAGAAAAGAGCGATGAAGAGTTAATATTATTTTCTACTCCAGAGTCAAATTATGTTCAGGGCTGTGGTAATAATTATATTAAAAGACTTTGGGAGACAAATCTCGAATTAGATCAAATCTCCAATGAAGCATTATATATCCAAGATATTTTATCAGATTCTATTCATGCAAAAATTGATGCTGAAGGAAGAATTTTATTATCTGAAAAACTAATTGAAATTGCAAAACTTACTAGTTCTGTTCTTTTTGCAGGTAGAGGAGAAACTTTTCAAATTTGGGATCCTGAAAATTTTAATATAGCAAAAGAAGAGCGTTCTAAAAAGTCTATTTTAGCAGGACCACAATCTCTAATTCTTAAAAGCAAAAAGTCTTTAGCTAATGACTGAATATGTGAGCCATAATCCTGTATTATTAGAAGAAACAATCGAAAATTTGAATTTGAGTAATGATGGGGTGTATGTTGATGCAACCTTAGGTATGGGTGGATATACAGAAAAGATTTTAAATTTATCTAAATGTAACTTGGTTTCCATAGATAGGGATCCATATGCTATAGAAAAGGCAAAGCCTTTAGTGGAAAAGTTCGGTTTAAGGCTGAAAATTATTAATGGTCGATTTTCTAATTTAGAACAAATTTTACTAGATCTAAATATTACCAAGATAAATGGAATAACTTTTGACTTCGGAGTTTCTTCACCTCAAATCGATACTCCTGAAAGAGGCTTTAGTTTTAGATTTGATAGCTTATTGGATATGAGAATGGGGGGGAATGAATTTTCTGCAACAGATCTTTTAAACAAAAGTGAAGTTTCAAAAATAGAAAAAATATTAAGAGAATATGGAGAGGAAAAAAAAGCTCGCCAAATTTCTAGAGCTATTGTTGCTGCAAGGCCAATAGAAAAGACCAAACAATTAACAAGTATAATCTATTCTATTTTGGGAGGACCAAAAAGAGATAAAATAAATCCAGCAACCAGAACTTTTCAAGCAATTAGAATTGCCGTTAATAATGAATTAGAAGAAATTAAATTAGGCCTTGAGGCCTCTCTAAAATTTTTAGCACCTAGAGGGCGTATTCTTGCAGTTTCATTTCATTCTCTAGAGGATAGAATTGTTAAAAAATTCTTTAAAGAAAACAGTTCCTTTAAAGGTAATGGTAACAGGCATTCACCACCTTCTCCTTTAGAAATGCCAAAATTAAAAATAGTGACTAAGAAACCGATACTGCCTTCGGAAAAAGAGCTCTATATAAACTCTAGATCAAGATCGGCCAAGCTAAGAATAGCTGAAAAAATTACTCCTTTTATTAAAAGTAATTCTGAGGCTGCATAATGTGGAAATTTTCTTTAATTTGTTGTTTTATAGCTATATCTACAGGCATTGCACTTAATTTAATTTCAAACTCTATCCAAGATAAAACAAAATACTTATCTCACTTAGAAAATCAAATTAATAAAAAGGTTGAAAAACTTCACATTCTGCAAACAGAATGGGAATTTCATACACATCCAGAAAAGCTTATGGAAGTTGCAAATAATAAATTAGGCATGTCATCAAGAAAAATAAATCAAATTGGCATTATAGAAACTATAAAACTAAGGGGATCTGCGTGGGCATCACAAAAAGAATTGTCCACTGAAAAACTTTTAGAGATATCTCTTAAAAAAAAGCCTATGGAAGTTCAATAAATGTTATCTAATGAAAACTTTATATTAGCACCATTAGAAATAAAAAAAGCTCGGAAAAGACTTCTTATCTCTTCTATATTTATATTTTCAATTTTCATGAGTATATTCTCTCAAATACTATCTTTTCCCTTTCAGAATAATAATAAAGAGTTATTTGCAAGCCAATTAATCAATATTCAAAACAGAGCAAATATAATAGATAGGAATAGTAGTATCCTAGCAACAAACATACCCGCTTGGTCAATTTATGCTGACCCAAATGAAGTTTTAGAGCCTAAAAAATCAGCCTCTGTGCTACATAAATTAATGCCTGAAAAGGGTTTAGATGTATTAACTAAAAAATTAAATTCCAATAATAACTATGTTGAAATAGATAGAGTATCGAGCCCAAATCGCTATAATTCAATACTCAAATCTGGAATAACAGGAATTCATTTTTCAAAAATTCAAACAAGAATATATCCAAAAGGAAATCTAGCCTCACATATTCTAGGAAACGTAAATAGAGATGGTATTGGCACTGCTGGTATTGAAAGTAAAATAGATCAAAAACTAAAATCTAGTTCAGATCCTGTCAAGCTTACTATTGATTCAAATGTACAATACATATTGCAAACTGAAATAAAAAAACAAATTGATTTTTTTCAGGCAAAGTCTGGGTCTGGAATAGTTTTAGACATAAGAAATGGAGAAATTATAGCAATTAGTTCAATGCCTAATTTTGATGTAAATTACTTTGGGGAAGCCACAAAAGATCAAAAATTTAATAGAGCAACCTTTGGAAATTACGATATGGGGTCAACATTCAAGTTAATTAACACAGCTATAGCAATTGATAGTAAAAAAGTAAATATAGAAGAAAAATTTGATACCACCAAACCACTTTATCTGGGTAGACATCGAATTGATGATTTTAGATACCTTGATAGGCCAGTGAATGTAGCTGAAATTTTAATAAATTCTTCAAATATTGGTTCTGCACTTATTGCAAAGAAAATAGGGCCTAAAATACAAAAGCATTATTTTGACTTACTAGAACTTACAAATAAACCAGATTTGCCATTACTTGAAGTTTCAAAACCAATTTTTAATGAAAATTGGCCAAAATCAACATCTATCACCGCTTCTTATGGTTATGGCATTGCAGTATCTCCTATCCAGCTAGCAAGTGCAATTGCTTGTATTTTTAATGAAGGAAAATTCATAAAACCAAGACTGATTATAGATAATAAAAAATTAATTGAAAAAACTATTTTTAGTAAAGAAACATCTTTACTAATGAGAAAGCTTGCTAGAGCTGTTATTACACATCCTGATGGCTCAGGTAAAAAAGCAGATGCTTTTGGTTATTTAGTTGGAGGTAAAACTGGAACTGCAGAGCTTGTTTCAAGAAATGGAGGATTTAAAAAGAATTCTAATTTAGCTTCTTTTATTGCAGCATTCCCTATTAATAAACCTAAATTTTTAGTTCTTGTATTGATTGAAGAGCCTAAACCCCAGATAGAAAAATTAAAGCATAGATTTACAACTGGTGGTCAAGTTGCTGCACCAGTTGTAAAAAAAATTATCACAAGAATTGCCCCTATTTTGAATGTTCACCCAATTGTCACAGATTTGCCTAAAATTGAACAATCATTAGAGCTTAAATTTCTAAATAACAACTTGGAGGTTATTAATGCATCTCTCTGATTTTAGAATTGCTGAGCTTGACTTACCCAAAAATGCTAAAGAAATTAAAGTTAAGTCGATAACTTCAGATAGTAGGAATTCTTCTGAAGACTGTATGTTTATTGCAATTAAAGGAAATAATCAAGATGGTCACAATTTTATAGATGAAGCGATTTCTGCAGGTGCTAGCAACGTTTTAGTAGATTATAAGTATAGGAATGATACAAAAATACCAGTATCAAAGGCAAAGAATGTAAGGCGAGCACTGGCTTTAATATCGGCAATTTATTATAATGAACAACCTAATACTATTGCAGCTGTAACTGGAACAAATGGTAAAACATCAGTATGTAGTTTTTTATCACAAATTTGGGAAAAAAGTAATTTTTCTGCAGCTTCACTAGGAACATTAGGTTTAATAACCACTCCTAAATTTAAATCCTTAAAAATAAAAGATGGTTTGACAACCCTAGACCCTGTCAATCTTCATAATTGTATCTCACATTTAAAATTAAATGGAATTAACAGGCTCGCTTTAGAAGCATCCTCTCATGGACTAGAACAGCACAGACTTGATGGAGTTAATATTTCTTTAGCTTGTTTTACAAATTTATCTCATGATCATTTAGATTATCATAAATCATTTGAAAATTATAAAAGTCAGAAGTTTAGACTTTTTAAAGAACTGCTGCAAGATGGAGGTAGTGCTGTAATAAATATTGATGATAAAGTAGGTAGAGAGTTAATAAAAATTTTAAAAGACAGAAACATTAACGTAATAACATATGGCAAGTCCAAAAATGCTGATTGGAAAATAAATGAAATTCTTGATATTGAAAATTACAAAACAATTAAAATATCAGCCTATGGTAAAAGTTATATAATTTCTACTGCTTTGAATAGCGGTTTTCATGTTGAAAATGCAGTTGCTGCAGCTTGCCTCTCATTTGCTAGTGGAATTCCTATTGAAAATTCTATCCATTCCATAAAAGATTTAAAGCCACCAGCAGGTAGAATGCAGGAGTTAATTTCAGGGAAAGGTACTAAAATATATATTGATTTCTGTCATACACCAGATGCACTCAAAAATATTTTAAATGAAAAAAGTTCAAACAAAAGCAGAATATTTCTTGTCATAGGATGTGGTGGAAATAGAGATTCCAAGAAAAGAAAAATTATTGGAGAAATAGCGAGCAAATACACTTTTAAAACTTTTGTCACGAATGATAACCCAAGAGATGAAAGTCCAGAAAAAATTCGAGATGAAATTTTGAGAGGAAAGTTAAAAAATAAAAATAATTTAACAGGAATTGAAAACAGAAAAAAAGCAATAGAAATAGCAATAAAAGAAGCTCGAGCAGAAGATATAGTAATAATAGCTGGAAAAGGACATGAAAAATATCAAATTTTTAAAGATAAGAAAATTCCACATAATGATTTTGAATTTTGTAAATCCATTATTCAAAACGAGGTTAATCAATGAAACAAAGTCTTTGGAATTCAGAAGAGCTTTGTAAGGCAATTAATGGAAAATCCAACAGTAACGCATTTTGGGATGCCTTCAGCATTTCTTTAGACTCGAGAAAAGTTAAAAAGGGTGGAGTTTTTTTTGCAATTGATGGAAAAAATAATGATGGCCATGATTACATAATAAAAGCATTCCAAAACGGAGCAATAGCAAGTGTTGTTAATGCTACTTCGAAATGTATTTTTAATGATCACAATTTTATAGAAGTAGATAACACATTTAAAGCTTTAGAAAAATTAGCCATAAATAGAAGGAAATCATTAAATATCAAATTAATTGCTATTACTGGTAGTGTCGGCAAAACTAGTACAAAAGATTTCCTTTCATCTATTATTAATAAAAAGTTTAGATGTTATGCAAACGAGGGCAACTATAACAATAAGTTTGGGGTTCCTCTTAGCCTTTCTCAGATTCCAAAAAAAACAGATTACGTTATTCAAGAAATGGGGATGTCTTTGCCAAAAGAAATTAAACTTCTTTCTAATCTTGCTGAACCAAATTTATCAATAATAACATCTATTAGTGGGTCTCATCTAGGGAATTTTAAAAATATAAAGGATATTGCTTATGCAAAATCAGAAATATTTGAGGGAATGAAAAAAAATGGAATTGCAATCCTTCCTGGAGATTCTATTTATTTGAATATTTTAAAATCAGAGGCAAAAAATGCAGGGCTTAATAATATTTTTCTATTTGGATATAACAATGAAAATGACTGTCAAATTTTATCTTCTAAAATAAGATATAATATTAATGAAGTCACAGTTATGTTAAAGGGTCAAAAGATTAATTTTAGAATTAATAGTCATCAAAAACATGATGCTATAAATTCAGCCGCAGCAATATTAGCTTCAAACTTATTAGGATTTAGTACAAAAGAAATTCAAAAAATAATTCCAGAATTAAGTATAGCCAAAAGAAGAGGAAGTATATCTTACCTAAATCATAGTTCAGGATCAAAAGTAACTATTGTTGATGACGCTTATAATGCAAGTTACGAATCTACAGTGTCAGCAATATCTTCACTTAGAAATTTATCTTTATCTAGCCCAGTTTTAATTCTTGGTGATATGTTAGAACTTGGTCAATTCTCTACTGATGAACACAAAAAACTAATCCCAATTATTGAGGAAGTAAAACCTAGATTATTTATTGGCGTTGGAAGACAAATGTCCATCATAGGAACATCTTTAAAATCAAATTATGAAACATTATGCTTTAAAAATTCTAATGAAGCTAAAAATACCGTCCCTAAACTTATAAAAAATAATGATTTGATTTTAGTGAAAGGATCAAATGGGATGCATCTTAGTAAAATAACGCAAGCCATTAATCATCATTTCAAAACTTTTGAAAAAAATCATCTCCTTTCAAGTAAGGCAAATAGCCATGCTATATGAATTTCTTTATCCATTATCAGAAAATTTTCAAATATTTAATGTTTTTAAGTACATAACATTCAGAACAGGTGGGGCAATTCTAACTTCCCTAATTATCAGTTTTATTTTTGGTCCATTATTCATACAAACTTTAAAAAATTTTCAAAAAGAAGGGCAACCTATAAGAATTGATGGGCCATCAGATCATATTATTAAAAAGAAGGGTACTCCTACTATGGGAGGTATTTTAATACTTTTTGCATCAGTGGGGTCAACTATTATATGGATGCAATTGGACAACCAGTTTGTATGGTCAATTTTGCTTATTATGATAGGATTTGGTTCTATTGGTATAATTGATGATTGGATGAAAATTTCAAAGAATTCATCTTCAGGTTTGAATGGAAAACTAAAAATTTCATTACAAATATTGATAGCTTTTCCAGCTATTATGTCAGTTATTCAATATTCACCACAGGAATTACAAAATGGATTAGCTGTTCCATTTTTTAAAGATTTTTTTATTAATTTAGGTTTTTTGTTTATACCATTCTCAATTTTTGTAGTGGTTGGAGCTTCTAATTCTGTTAATTTAACAGATGGATTAGATGGGCTAGCCATAGTACCAGTTATGATCGCAGCTTCTTGCTTTGCTCTTATTGCTTATCTCGTTGGAAATATAAATTTTTCATCTTATTTACAATTAAACTATGTTCCTGGTGTTGGCGAAATAACTATTTTACTTGGAGCTCTTCTAGGTGCCGGATTAGGTTTTTTATGGTTTAATGCACCTCCAGCAGAAATCTTCATGGGCGATACTGGCTCATTATCTTTAGGAGGAGCTCTTGGAATATCAAGTGTGGCTACTAGGCACGAACTCGTACTTGTCATTATAGGAGGGATTTTTGTAGTTGAAACAATTTCAGTAATTTTGCAAGTGAGTTATTTTAAGCTTACTGGTAAAAGAATTTTTCTTATGGCGCCTCTTCACCATCATTTTGAAAAAAGAGGCTGGGCTGAAGCTACTATAGTAATAAGGTTTTGGATAATTGCGGTAATATTGGCACTTATTGGATTATCAACTTTGAAATTGAGATAGTTTATGATGATTCCAAAAAACATGAAAGATAAAACGATAGGAATATTAGGTTTAGGTATTTCAGGAAAGTCTGCTTTAAAGTGCCTAGAGGCTGTAGGTAGCAGGGTTTTTGCTTATGATGACAATACTTCAAGTGACTTAATAGTAACTAATCCCAATGAATGGCCTTGGCATGAACTTGATCAAATAATTATTTCACCAGGTATTCCATTAACACATCCTTTAGTTAAAAAAGCCAAAAAACTAAAAATACAAATAAATAATGAAATTGATATTTTTGCTAGATCTTTACCAAAAGCGAAGGTGATTGGTGTGACTGGAACGAATGGAAAATCAACAACAACATCTCTTTTAGGTCACATTATTAGCTTTAATGGTTTCAAAGTTCAAGTAGGTGGAAATATTGGGAAAGCTGCATCATCCTTAACAGACCCAGGAAAGGATGGTTTTATTGTTTTAGAGCTATCATCTTTCCAATTAGAGACTTGTAATAACTTAATTTTAGATGGTGCTATAATTTTAAATATTACTCCTGATCACTTAGAATGGCATGGGAACTTAAACAATTATTACAATTCGAAAATTAAAATCGCATCTTTTTTGAAAAAGGACGCGCCATTAATTATTTCTAGTAATGATAATTTATGCAAAAAAGCTACTACTGACTTGAGGGATAATCATAATGTTATAAATATTAATGAACATAACAAAATAAATCTCAGTTCAATCAAAAGCTTTGTTCACTTTAAAGAGAATTTAATAGCCTCATTTAGAATTTTATCCTTTTTAGGAATTTCTGAAAATAAATCATTGATTGCAGTAAATACTTTTAAGGGACTTCCTCATAGAATGGAGTTTTTTTTAAAAAAAGAAAAAATTACTTTTATTAACGACTCTAAAGCTACAAATGCTGAAGCAACTTTAAAAGCTCTTGAATATTATAAAAATATTTTTTGGATTGTAGGAGGTGTAAGTAAATCTGGAGGCATTGAACCTTCTTTAAATTATCTTGGGAATGTAAGAAAATGTTTCCTAATTGGAGAGAGTAAAAACGAATTTTTTAATACCTTAAATAATAAATTAGAATGTTCAATTTCAAATACAATAGAAAAAGCTCTAGAAGAAATTTTTAGTGAAACTATTAATTTATCAGAAGAGATTACAGTTTTACTATCTCCTGCTGCAGCAAGCTTCGATCAATTTGTAAACTTTGAAAAACGAGGTCAAATTTTTAAAAAACTAGTACTCAAAATGTGGGGGACTTAAATTGAACTTTTTAGATAGAACAGACAGGAGCGTTTTAAGTCTATGGTGGTGGACGGTTGACCATAAATTATTAGGTTTAATACTTTTGATGGTTGTTGGAGGAGTAATGCTACTTATGTCTGCAGGTGCTCCTGTAGCAATATCAAAAGGCCTTAACGAGTATCATTTTTTAAAAAAACAATTATTATTTCTTTCAGTTTCTGTTCCTTTAATGATTTTAATTTCAATTTTGAAAATTTCTCAAATTAAGCGATTAAGTTTTGCTTTATTTTTTATTAGTTTTTTGTGTTTAGTGCAAATAAACTTCTTTGGAGTAGAGGCAAATGGCGCGACTAGATGGCTAAACTTTTTTGGATTTACTATTCAACCATCAGAGTTTATGAAACCATGTTTTGCTGTATTTAATGCGTGGCTTCTTTCTATTTGGATAAATAACTCCAACTCAAAATCATGGATACTCTCAATAGTATTACTTTGCACAATATTAACTATTCTCTTACTACAACCAGATGTCGGTATGAGTTTTCTATTAGCTGCTACTTGGATGTTCCAGATTTATATTGCAGGAATTTCTTTATACTTAGTTTGTTTTACTTTATTTGTTATTTCTATAGTTGGTATTTCAAGTTATTTTTTATTTGAACATGTACAAAAAAGAGTCGATGGCTTTTTAGAAGGAGGCGGCTTTCAGATTGGTAAGTCAATAGATGCTTTTTTAAATGGCGGTGTTTTTGGAACAGGTTTTGGAGAAGGAGAAGTAAGTAAAAATCTTCCTGACAGTCATACTGACTTTATTTTTGCAGTTGCCGGTGAGGAACTTGGGGCTTTTGGGTGTACTTTAATTATATTAGCATATTTTTTCATTTTTCTTAGAGGGATGATAATCTCAAGCACTTCAACTAAAATATTTTTATTTTTAACGTGCAGCGCAATAATTTTTCAATTTTGCCTTCAAGCTCTTGTTCATATGGCTTCCACATTAAACTTAATTCCAACAAAAGGAATGACTTTGCCATTTATTAGTTATGGTGGTTCTTCACTTATTGCAACTTCAATTTCAATGGGCATTGTTTTGGCATTTACTAGACGACAGACTGGCAACAGTTATGAACAATAAATTTTTTAATGTTGGTTTAGCTTGTGGTGGAACAGGAGGTCATATATCTCCAGCAATTGCTTTAATGAAGGATTTCAAAGAATTTAATTTAAATCCATATTTTTTTACAGATTATAGGGGCACCTGTATACTTAAATCATATTCATATTCTGTAATATTATCAGGCTCTCCATCAGCCAAAGGAATTAAAAGAATAACTAATTTGTTAAAAATGATTATAGGTATTTTTCAGTCTATATATTTTTTGTATATAAATAATATTAACTTAGTTATTGGATTTGGAGGCTATTCATCTGTTCCAATTATTGTTGCTGCAAAATTACTCAGGATTCCATCTATAATTCATGAACAAAATAAAATTATTGGGAAAGCAAACAAATTTTGTTCAAGTTTTTGTAATAAAATAGCATTATCATTCGATTTAAAAACTAAATCATCGAAGTCTAATAAATATGTTATTACTGGTAATCCAGTATTAAAAGCTTTTGAAAAAGTTGGTGATAAAAAGTTTGAGCCTTTTAGTAAACATAGAATAACTATTCTTGTCATTGGAGGAAGTCAGGGTACAAAAATATTTTCTGAAATTATACCAAAGGCAATTCAGAAACTCCCAAAAAAAATTAAAGATAAAATTTTTATATATCAACAATGCAGAGACGAAGATAAGGACAAAGTTAAATCATTTTATGAACAAAAAAATATTAAGTTTGATGTAAGAACTTTTTTTAGTGAAATATACAATAATTTTGAAAAAGCAGATCTGATAATTTCTAGGGCTGGCGGATCGACGATAAGTGAAATTTCAGCAGCTGGAAGACCTTCTATTCTAATCCCCTTCCCTTTTTCTGCAGAGGATCACCAAAAAGAAAATGCCCTAGAATTTCAAAGAAATAATGCTTGTGTTTTATTAGAACAAAAAGAATTAAATGAAAAAGTTTTACTAAATAAACTTGTACTATTTTTATCAAATAAAAATTTACTTTCTGACATAGCTAAAAATGCAAGATTCCTGTACAAGAAAAATTCGTCCGAGAAAATTACTAACCTTGTAATTTCAACTTTCAAAGGTGAGATAAAATGAGCAATCTCCCATTATCTATTGGTGTAATTCATTTTATAGGAATTGGCGGTATTGGAATGTCTGGCATTGCTGAAGTATTAAATGAATTAAAATATGATGTTTCAGGAAGTGATATAAAAGAGAATAACAATACTAAACGATTAAAAAATCTAGGTATAAAAGTTCATATTGGTCATAATGCTTCAAATGTTAAAGAGGCAAAGATTGTGGTTGTTTCAACTGCAATTTCATCAAATAATATAGAACTTTTAGAAGCTAAAAGTAATAAGATACCAATTGTACATAGAGCAGAAATGTTATGTGAATTAATGAGGCTTAAATGGTCTATTGCCATCGCAGGAACACATGGGAAAACCACAACTACTTCTTTAGTTGCGTCTATACTAGATGGTGCTGATTTTGATCCAACAGTAATAAATGGAGGAATTATTAATAATTGGAGTAGTAACGCCAAGCTTGGAAAAGGTGAATGGATGGTTGTTGAAGCAGATGAAAGTGACGGATCATTTTCTAAATTAACACCGACTGTGGCAGTTGTTACCAATATTGACAGTGAGCACCTAGACTTCCATGGTTCTTTTGAAAACCTTGAAGAAGCATTTAATAAATTTATTTCATCTACTCCATTCTATGGTTTCAAAGTTTTATGCATTGACCATCCAACAGTACAAAAATTAATTCCTTTAAACAAAGATAGAAGATTATTAACATATGGGTTATCTGCAACTGCAGATGTCAAGGCTACAAATATTAATTTTTTAAATGAATTTACATCTTTTGATTTAGTTTTATCGAATAGAATTTCTGATAATTCAATGATTTGGAAGAATGTAAAGCTTCCAATGCACGGACATCACAATGTTTTAAATTGCCTTGCCTCAATAGCTGTTTCTATTGAGATGGGAGTTTCAGAAAAAAGTATCAGGAGGTCTTTAGAAAATTTTAAAGGTATTAAAAGACGCTTTGAAAAAAAGGGTACTACAAATACTGGTGTGAAAGTTGTAGATGACTATGGTCATCATCCTGTTGAAATTAATTATGCATTAAGTTCTGGAAGAATTTTAGCTAAAAAAAATAAAGTTATTGCTGTTTTTCAACCTCATAGATTTTCAAGATTAAGGGACTTATTTAATGATTTCTGTGGCTGCTTTAATAATGCTGATTATGTTTTTATTACAGATGTTTATGCAGCAGGAGAGGAAGAAATAGACGGATATAATAAAGAAACTTTAGTATCAGGAATTTTAGATTATGGGCATAATAATGTATCCACTGTTAACAATGAAAATGAAATTTATTACAAAATTAATGAAATTGCTAAGGCTGATGATGTTATAATTTTTCTGGGTGCAGGAAATATTACTCAATTCTCAGATACTATTATTTCAAAAATTAATAATTTAGAGGTTAAAAATGGTTAACCTTTCTCAATATTTTAGTAAAATTAAAGGTGAGCTTTATAAAAATATATCCTTGGCACCATTGACTTGGTTTAAAGTTGGAGGACCTGCTGAATATTTATTTATCCCCGAAAACAAAGAAGATTTAATTGCATTTTTAAAACAATACCCTGCTGAACAACCTAAAACTATTATTGGAGCGGGCTCTAATTTACTTATTAGAGACGGTGGTATTTCAGGTGTAGTGATATCTATGAAAAAAATAAATAAAATATTTAAAGTTAATGAATTTATCTATGCAGAGTGTGGAGCATTAGATATGGCTATCTCTAGAATGGCTTCTAAGCTTGGAATATCTGGTTTAGAATTTTTAATTGGAATACCAGGGACAATAGGTGGGGCATTAAAGATGAATGCTGGTTCCTACGGTAGAGAAATAAAAGATATACTTGTAGATGTAGAAGTTATTGATAGTTCAGGTTCTATTTTTAATGTTAGTTTAAAAGATCTGAAATTAGAATATAGGAAAAATAAATCTCCAGATAACTGGGTTTTTCTTTCTTGCAATTTAAAAGGGACACAGTCTCAAGAAGAAAAAATACGTATCAAGATGAAAAAAATAATGAATGATAGAAAGAATAACCAACCAATAGATCAACTTACTGGGGGCTCTACTTTTAAAAATCCTTATCAAATGAAGTCTTGGCAATTAATTGATAAAGCTGGTTGCAGAGGCCTTTCCTATGGCAAAGCAAGAGTATCTGACAAACACTGTAATTTTCTAATCAATAATGGTGCCGCGCAATCAAGTGATATTGAAACTCTGGGTGAAATTGTAAGAAGCAAAGTTTTAAGTCAAACTGGAGTATGTTTAGAGTGGGAGATTATTCGCATAGGTGAAAAGACACAAAACAAAATGGATAACCTATATGAGTAAAATAGCTTTACTTAAAGGTGGGAATGGAAGTGAGAGTGAGATCTCACTAATGACTGCGGATGCTTGCAAATATGCATTTAAAAAAATGGGTTTTAATTATTTGGACATTAATATTAAGGAAGATTATATATCAAAAATAACATCTGAAAATATTGATTTATGCTTTAATGCATTGCATGGAGGATTAGGTGAGAATGGTTCCATTCCTGGTCTTCTTAATTGTTTGAATATTCCTTATACTCATTCTGGTATAGAAGCTTCAAGCGTAGCAATCAACAAAACTCTAACTAAGCATGTATTATCAAAAGAGGGTATTAGTTTTCCAAAATCTTTAGAATTAAAAATTCAAAAATATATAACACCTATTAATTTTAAAGGTGACTTTGTAATTAAACCAAATTGTGAGGGTTCAAGCATTGGAATTAAAATAATTTCTCAAGACTCAAATAATAAAATTTTATCTTCATTTTGGGAAAATAAAAATGATATTATTGCTGAAGAGTTTATTGAAGGCAAAGAACTTACAGTTGGAGTACTTAATGGAAAGTCACTTTGTATAACAGAAATTATAGCCGAAAAAAATACTTTTTATGACTACGAATCCAAATATAATAAAAAGGGATCCACACATATAATACCTGCTAAGATACCAGAATCTATACAAAAATTAGCTTTTGAGTGGTCTGAAAAATCCTATAAATTTTTGAATTGCAGAGGTGTAATTCGTGTTGATTTTAGGTATAATGATAAAAAAAATGAGCTTTTCATGCTTGAAATCAATACTCACCCTGGCATGACTGAAACATCTTTAATACCTGAGCAAGCTCAATATTATGGACTTCCTTTTAATGATTTAATTAAAAAAATTATGGACGGTGCTAGATGCGATTAATATATTCATTAAACTTTTTGAATAATAGTAATAATGAGATTTACCATAAGCCAAAAAAAATAATGTCTTCAAAAATTACCCTATTTTTGTTTGGTTTATCCATTTTTATTTCATTGATATTAATCTTACCTAAAGAAAATTATTTTATGACATTAAACTCAAAAGCAGATGACTTATTTTTAAAATTAATAAGTCTAAAAACTGAAACAAAATTGAAAGAGATTCACATAATTGGAAGAGAAAATATATCTAAAGAATTACTATTAAAAAAACTTAAATTAACAACTGAAACCTCAATTATGGGAATTAATCTAGAATCTTTGACCGAAAAGATTCACTCTATAAATTGGATTAAGAGTGCTGTAATTGAAAGAAGAATGCCACATACTCTCATAATAAAAATAGAAGAATATAAACCCTTTGCATTACTCCAAATAAAAGACGAGCATATTATAATTTCCTCAGAAGGTAAAAAAATAATTAAAGATAATGGAAGGTTTGGATATTTACCTGTTATAAGTGGGCCTGGCTCTGAAAAATTTGCAGCTAAAATGTTAAATATACTAAGCTCAGAGCCTTCACTTTTTCATCAAGTATGGGCAATAAGTTTTGTTGGCAAAAGAAGATGGGATATTTCACTCAGAAGTGGAATTAAAATAAAACTCCCTGAAAATAGCCCCTCAGAAGCTTGGACAAGATTATCAGAGATAGATCGCACTGAATCTATTTTATCCAGAGAATTTGACGTCATCGACCTAAGAAAATCAGGTCACATAATATTAACCCCTTCTTCACGATTCAACTCAGAAAGAAGTACATAAAATGTATAGTTTATTTAAAAGAAATAAACCTAAAAATATAACCACTATAATAGATTTAGGTTCATCCAAAGTTACTTGCTTGATTGCTGAAAAAAACGAAATGAATAATGAATTTCATATCATCGGGAACAGCCAAAATATTTGTGAGGGCTTTAGACATGGAAATGTAACAAATATAAATAAACTTTCATTAAGTGTCGCTAATGCGGTTTCTTCTGCCGAAAAAATGGCTGGTACATCAATAAACGGTGCACATATCGTTATAAATGGTGGGAGACAGTATTCAAAAACTTTTAAAGCTGAGACAGCTATTCATAATGGGGAAATCACAAATAAAGAAATTGAGAAAATTATGAGAAATTGCACTCATAACGCGTATGAACCAAATGCAAAGATACTACATGCAATTCCTGTAAAATTTCAAATTGACAATAGTACTTCTATTACCAATCCAAAAGGTATGGTTGGTCACAGTCTTAAAGGAGAAGTAAATATATGTAAAATAAGTGAGTCAGTTTTAAGCAATATATCCAGAATTATAGAACAAAATCATATTGAAGTACTTAGTTTTATTTCTTCTTCCTATGCCAATAGTTTTAGTTGCCTTGCCAATGAAGAAAAGGGAATTGGTTGTGCCTTAGTTGATTTTGGAGCAACTACAACAAGCATAGGCATATTTAATGAAAATAATCTAATTTATTCATTTGATCTATCACTAGGGGGTTACAATATCACTAAAGATATTGCTTCAGGATTAGCTACTTCATTTAGTGAGGCTGAAAGAATAAAAGTTTTACATGGCAATCTATTTAATTCTTCATTTTCTTCAAATGAACAGATTAATATAGCAAACCTTGATGAAAGTAATTCTAATTCATACCAAACTGTTTCATTAGATATTGTAAATGAAATAATTAAAGCTAGAGTTTCTGAAATTTTAGAGCTAATAGAAAAAAACATAAATCAAACACCGTATTCTCATTTTTTAAAATCAAAAGTTGTTTTTTCAGGAGGAAGTTCTCAATTAACTGGACTGTTAGAGCTATCATCTAAGTTTTTATCAAATCATATTAGAATAGGAACTCCAAAAAGAATTCAAGGTCTGCCCGATGCTGCATGTAATGCAAGTTTTGCTTCAGTTATAGGGGCTTTGTTGTCAGTAAATGAAGAAAATATAATTCAAAATAGTTTTTTTAATCTGAATGAGAATCTTAATTCATTTCAAAAAATCTATAGATGGATGGCTACAAACGTATAAGGAAATTTAATGAAAATACTATTTTACATTAATAAAAACAGATCAACTAAGAAATCTGAAAATAATTTAACTTTAACTTAACCCTTAAAAGGAGAATAATATGCTTAACATTGCTATACCAAATAATATGCAAGAACTTTCACCAAAAATTACAGTAATTGGAGTTGGAGGAGCTGGTGGGAATGCTGTAAACAATATGATTGAGTCAAATCTAGAGGGAGTTGACTTTGTTGTAGCTAATACAGATGGTCAGGCTTTAGCCAATTCAATAGCTAATAGAAAAATTCAGCTTGGTTTAAACGTAACAAAAGGACTTGGTGCAGGTTCAATGCCTGATATTGGTAAATCCGCTGCAGAAGAATCTATTGATGATATTATATCAGAGTTAAATGATAGTAATATGGTGTTTATAACAGCAGGACTGGGAGGTGGAACAGGAACTGGTGCTGCACCAATTATTGCAAAATCCGCAAAAGAAAAAGGAATACTGACTGTTTGCGTAGTGACAAAACCTTTTGAGTTTGAGGGGTCTCACAGAAAAAGAGTTGCAGAAGAAGGAATCCAAGAAATTCAAAAATACGCTGATACTCTTATAGTAATCCCAAATCAAAATCTTTTTAGGTTGGCAAATGAAAAAACAGGTTTTGCCGAAGCCTTTAGTATTGCTGATAACGTTCTTCATAAAGGTGTCTGTGGTGTGACTGATCTGATGGTTAAGCCAGGAATGATTAATTTAGATTTTGCAGATATAAGAACTGTGATGAGCGAAATGGGTAAAGCAATGATGGGAACTGGTGAAGCCACTGGTGAAAATAGGGCAATAGAAGCTGCTGACTCTGCTATAAATAATCCTTTATTAGATGAAACTTCTATGAAAGGAGCTAAAGCTATTTTAATAAATATAACAGGTGGTAACGACATGACATTATTTGAAGTTGACGAAGCTGCAAATAGAATAAGGAAAGAAATTGACCCAAATGCGAATATAATTTTTGGTTCAGCTTTAGACAAAAACATAGATGGTGTAATTCGTGTATCTCTTGTAGCAACAGGAATTTCAAAGATTGAAAATTCTATTAAAGAAGAAAACTCGAGTAAAGTAGAAAATGAAGTTCATACTTTATATAAAAAAGAAAAACATGAGTATTTTGCGCCAGATAATGATTCTAGAAGTTTTGAAGAAAAATCAAAAGAATCATTCACTAATTTAAATAATTTTGATGAATCAATTAATCATATTTCCAATAATGAGAATAAAATAAATACTAGTGATAAAGTTGAAACTGATAATATAAATATTTCTGTAAACAATGAAATTGAAATAAATGAGGCAAATAAAATAGATGATAATTTGGAACTTAATTTAGAAGAAAAATTAAATTCAGATAATACACTTGAAACATTTATTCCTAATCAATCTTCTGATGTTAGTGAAATAGATAATACTGAAAGTTTTATTTTAAAACTAGATTCTTACTCTAAAGAAAAAGAGAATTTAAAAAGCGATAATAATAGCATAATAAATAGAATTTCAGGATTTTGGTCCAAGAAAAATAATGATATAAAGAATAGTAATCATCAAGAACCAACATTAGAAAATACTGATAAAATAGAAAATATTATACTTAAAGAAAATGATGACAATAATCTAAATATAAATATGGAAGATCAACAAAATAAGGCTTTAGAGATCCCAGCTTTTCTTAGAAGACAAGTTAATTAGATAATGTAACAAATAGTAACTAAATGTCAGTTTAAACTCACTAGATTTTAATATATATATTATTTATATATTAAAGTTAGTGAGTTTAATGGAAAATTTAAATTGCCCTGTTGATTCCAAATATCAAAACACTCTAAATAATAATCTTATCTTTTCAGGGATCACTCTGCACAAAGGTATTATTTCAAATATAAAAATTAAACCATCACAAGAAGATACAGGAATATCCTTTATAAGAACTGACGCAAAAAATCATAATATTATAAAAGCTCACTATCTAAATGTTTCAGAAACTAATTTATGTACAAAATTATCAAATAATAATGGGATTTCAATATCAACTGTTGAACACCTCATGGCAGCTTTCATTGGATTTGGGATAGATAATGCATTAGTCGAAGTTGATGGTCCAGAATTACCTATTTTAGATGGCTCTTCAGCTCCTTTTGTTAATGCTTTTAAAAAAACTGGTATAAAAAAACTTAATCAAAAGAGGAAAGTATTTAATGTATTGAAAAAAGTATCCATTATTGAAAAAGATAGATTTATAACTTTAGAACCAAATAATTTTTTATCTATTAATATGGAAATTAATCACGATTGCAAATTAATTAATTCTCAGAGTTTTTCATTTGATTTACAGGGCTCATTGTTTGAGGATCAATTAATGAATGCTAGAACCTATGGTTTTAAAGAGCATGCATCAATGTTAATTAAAAAGGGATTAGCTCTTGGTGCTTCAGAAAATAATGCCCTTGTATTTAATGGAGATACAGTTTTGAATAATGATGGCTTAAGATATTTCAATGAACCTGTTAGACATAAGATATTAGATTGTTTAGGAGACTTCTTTATGGCAGGTTATAGAATAAATGGTAAAATAAATGCTTATAAATCAGGTCACGAACTAAACAATAAGCTAATACACGCTCTTTTTGATAAAAATGAAAATTGGGAATTGAAAACAATTGATTCTGAAAATACTATTAATCATAATAATCAGTCTGAAAAAAATAGCAGCTATAGCGTAATTTTTTACTCATGTATTAATAAAATATTTCGTTATTATATAATTTAGTCTTAAACTATATATAAATTATGCATATTTATAAAATTTGGTTTTTTTTAATTTTATCTTTGTTTGTTATAAGTTGTTCTTCTACTGATAATATTCCTACATCGAATCAAAGTGCAAAATTGCTCTATGAAAATGCAATACAAGAAGCGAATAACAAAAACTATGAAAATGCAAATAATACTTTTCAAAGTATTTTAGAAGAGTTCCCGTATTCAATATGGGCCACTAAATCTAAAGTTATGATGGCTTGGGTATATTATGAAGAAAACAAATACGACAATTCAATAACCATTGCAGAAAGCTTTATAAAAAATCATCCAGAAAATGAACTTGTCCCTTATGCCTTATATCTAATAGCTATGAGTTATTATGAGAGAATATTTGATGTTGAAAGAGATACAAGAATGACTGTTTTAGCAAAAGAAGCATTTGAAAAACTTATTTATCTGTATCCAAATAGTGAATTTTCAAGAGATTCAAAACTTAAAGTTGAATTAGCAAGAAGTAACCTAGCAGGAAAACAAATGGCTATTGGAAGGTTCTACCAAAAACAAAAGCATTTTGCTGCAGCTATAAGAAGGTTTCAAAAAGTTATTGATGAGTTTGAGACTACAGATCAAACACCAGAAGCTTTACTAAGACTTACAGAATGTTATTTATCTCTTGGAATTCAAACTGAAGCAATAAGAACTGCTTCAGTTCTAAAATATAATTTTCCTCAGTCAACTTGGACTGTTAAAATACCCAAAAATTTAATGGAAAATTTAATAAGAAAATAAATTTGATGTTATAACAATTTTTTATTAATTACATCTTATGCTTAAAAAAATCTATATACGAAATATAGTACTTATTGATGAAATGGAAATAAGCTTAAGTAATGGCTTACATGTTTTCACTGGAGAGACTGGTGCGGGAAAGTCAATATTATTGGAAGGCCTTGGCTTAGCACTTGGTGCTAGAGCTAATTTTAGCTTAATTGGAACCCACAAAAACAATGCAGAAGCGAAAGCTGAATTCATTATTTCTAAAGAACACCCAATTATAAATATATTACATGAGCTAAATATGAGTTATCAAGAAAACTTAATTTTAAGACGAGTTATATCGAATAATGGGATATCTAGGGGATATGTAAATAATGTTCAAGTTTCATTGAACCAATTAAATAAAATTGGACAAAAATTAGTTGAAGTTCAGGGCCAATTTGAAAACCACTCACTTCTTAATTCTAGAGAACATTTAAGCTTCTTAGACCAATTTGGCGGTTATACTAAATCCATTGAATTTACTAAAAAAAGTTATGAAGAAATGCATAATGCAAGAAAAGAATTTTCTGAATTTAAAATAAATTATAATAATTATGAGAGAGACAATGAATTAAAAAAAATTCTATTGTCAGATCTCGAGAAAATAATTCCAAAAGAAAACGAAGAAAATGATTTAATGGAAAGAAGAGCATTAATTTCCGACTCATCAAAATTAATAAAGATGTTAAGCGAAACTCATCAGAATATATCCGGTGAACAATCAATTTCTTATTTATTGAATTATTCTCTGAAATCTTTAGAGAGGTTTGACACTCAAAATAATAAATCGTTAAAATCAATAATAGAAATTTTAATGAGAGCATCAAATGAATTAAATGAAGCAGAAATTCAAATATCGAGCTTAATAAATTCTATTAATACTGATCCTAATGAATTAGATAATATTGATAATAGACTTTTTATATTAAGAAACTTTGCTAGAAAAGCAAACTGCGAAACCAATAAATTATATTCATTCTATCAAGAATTAGTAAAGAATTTAGATGTTTTTGAAGACCGAGATCTTATTCTTAAAAATAAGAAAGATAACTTAAATAAAAAAATAGCAGTTTTTAAAGAGAGCTCAATACAACTAAGAAATTTAAGAATAAGTGCTGCACTTAGACTTGATAAATATATAAATGAGGAGTTACCTTTTTTAAAGCTTGATCAAGCAAAATTTAAAACATTTATTAAAGAAAGAAATGAAAATGACTGGAATGCAAACGGTTCAGATGAAGTTATCTTTAACATAAGTACAAACCCACAACAAGATTTTATGCCGTTGGGTAAAGTGGCTTCTGGAGGAGAGCTTTCAAGATTTTTATTAGCTATTAAGGTAGTTTTAGCAAACTCTGCAAGATCTAATACTCTTGTTTTTGATGAAGTTGACAGTGGTGTGGGTGGTCAGACAGCTGATGCTGTTGGAACAAGATTATTTAAACTAAGTGAAAGAAACCAGGTTATTGTAATAACACATTCCCCTCAGGTTGCGGCTAAAGGAAAAAATCATTACCTCATAGAGAAAGTAAATAGTAAAGACCAATCAATTACATTATGTAATAAAATCTCTTATAATAATAGAATTGAAGAAATAAGCCGAATGCTCTCAGGAGAAAAAATATCTGATGAAGCCAGAGCAGCAGCCATACAGCTTATCAATGATTAAAAAAATATTAAAAGCCGATCTACAACAAGAATGGTTATCATTAAATGAAGAATTAAATAAGCATAATTACTTGTATCATTCTATCGACAGTCCAGAGATTCCTGACTTTCAATATGATGAAATGAAGAAAAGATTAATATATCTTGAAAAAGAGTTTCCTGAGCTAAATACAGAAAACAGCATTATAAATAAAGTTGGTTATTTTCCATCATCAAATTTTAATAAAATAAAACATAAAATAAGAATGTTATCTTTAGATAATGCTTTCTCAGAGATAGATGTTTTAGATTTTTTACAAAAAGTAAATAAATATTTAAACTTTAATAAAAATGAGAACATTGAAATTTTTTCAGAACCTAAAATAGATGGCTTATCAATTTCACTAAGTTTTTGCGATGGAATTATAGACCAAGCAGTAACTAGAGGAGATGGAGAATATGGTGAAGATGTAACAGAAAATATAAAGAAAGTTAATGATATACCTCATAAATTAATTAAACCCTTTCCAAAAGAAGTTGAAATAAGGGGAGAAATTTATATGAATAAAATTGACTTTATCAATTTAAATAAAAAAAACTATTCCCTTGGAGAAAAAGTTTTTTCCAATCCACGAAATGCAGCTGCTGGTTCAATGCGTCAAAAGAACCCAGAAATAACAAAAAAAAGAAATTTAAAGTTTTATGCCTATACTATTGGATATGCATCTGAAGATTTATGCCTAAAACAGTCAGAAATTTTAAAAACGATTAGTGATTTTGGTTTTAAAACCAATAGTCTCTCGAGAATTTGTAGTACCTTTGATGAAATAATTGAAAATTTTAATCATTTAGAGACAATTAGATCCAAGTTAGAATATGATATTGATGGTGTAGTTCACAAAGTAAATAATATTAATTTACAATCAAGATTAGGAAATATTTCTAAATCACCAAGATGGGCGATAGCTCAAAAACTAACATCAGATAAAGTTGAAACTAAAATAATAAGTATAGACTTTCAGGTTGGTAGAACAGGAGCAATAACTCCAGTTGCAAGACTTGAACAAGTAACAGTTGGAGGAGTGGTTGTCTCAAATGCAACTCTTCATAATGAAGATGAAATTAAAAGAAAAGATATAAGAGTTGGAGATACAGTTATCTTAGAAAGAGCTGGAGATGTTATACCTCATATACTAAAAGTTATTGAAGCTAAAAGAGATACTGCTTCAAAGCCGTTTATTTTTCCAGAATTCTGCCCTTCTTGCGGACATATGATACAAAAGAAATTCGAGGATGCTGTAATAAGGTGCGACAACACATCTCAATGCGAAGCACAAATCATTGGAAGAATTAAACATTTTATATCACGAGATGCAATGAATATCGATGGTTTAGGAGAAAAACAGATAGAGACTTTTTACAGAAGAGGATTCCTAAAAAATATTTCTGATATTTATAATTTAAATCAAATTAAAGACAACCTTATTAGTGAAAAAGGTTATGGAATTAAATCAGTAAATAATCTTTTACAGTCCATTGAAAATTCAAAAAATAATTTTTTAGATAAAGTTATTTTTGGTCTTGGAATAAGATTTGTAGGGAAAAAAACATCTCAGATTCTTGCTTTAAATTTCAATAGCTTAGACGAAATAATGAATTTAGTTAACGGCACTAATGTATATAATGAAAAGAATTTTCTTTCAGGCATTGATCAAATTGGGCAAAAAAGTGCGAGTGAGTTATTTGAATTTTTTAAAAAAGAAGACAATTGTTTATTTGTTAAAAAGCTATTATCTCATATCAGTCCAAGACCACTTGAAAAACGAAGTTACACAGGCAAATTATCAGGAAAAAAAATTGTCTTTACAGGTACTTTAAAAAAAATATCACGTTCTGAAGCTAAAAATATGGCAGAAAATCATGGGGCAATTGTTTCAAGTTCAATATCAAAAAATATTGATTATTTAATATTTGGTGAAAAGCCTGGATCCAAAAAGAAAAAAGCTATCGAAATTGGAGTTAAAATTATTTCAGAAGACGAATGGATTAGTTTAACAAATAGTTGAGGTTAGATTTTTTCTGTTTTTCTTTTTAACCATTGTTTTTCTTTAGTATTTAGAAGCACTTTTAAATTCAAATAAACAAATTTGTGATATTTATTAATCCACATTATTTCATCTTTATCTAATAAATTTTTGTTAATAAGATTTCTCTCAAAGTGACAAAGACTTACGGTCTCAAATTCAAAAAACTCTTTATCATTAGAAACACAATTCTGAACTATAACTAAATTTTCTAATCTTATACCAAATTTATCTTTAACATAATAACCAGGCTCATTAGATAAAAGTTGTCCAGCTTTGAGAGGTAAGCTTGTATTTTTCGAGATAACTGGTGGAAATTCGTGTACACCTAGACAATATCCAACTCCATGACCTGTCCCATGATCATAATCAAGGCCTGCTTCCCAAAGTTTGCTCCGAACTATAGAATCAATTTCGTTTCCACGTGTAGTTGTTTTAAACTTTAATTTTGCCATAGCAATATGTGCTTTCAAGACATATGTGTATTTATTAATTATATCTTGAGGTTGGTTTTTGAAAGAAATTGTTCTAGTTATATCAGTTGTCCCATCAAAATACTGCCCACCACTATCAATTAAAAATAACTTCTCTTTGCTAATAATTTTTGATTTATCTTTCATGGGTCTGTAATGAATAATAGCGCCGTTTCCACCAGTTGCCACAATTGAGGGAAAGCTCTCGCTTATAAAGTTCTTATCATAAGATCTATATTCTTTTAATTTACAGGATGCTTGATATTCTGAAATTTTATTTGAAGGAATTTCTTTTTCTATCCAATGTAAAAACTTTATTAATGCAGCTCCATCTCGTATGTGACATTTTCTAATAAAGATAATTTCGTTTTTATTTTTAATGGTTGATGCTTCTTGTAAAAAAATAAAATTTTGATCTATTTCTACATTACTTTCCTTTAGTTTTTCAAAAATTATTGAGGGACAATAATTAATATTAATTGCTACCTTTTGGTTTTTAAATTTTTCAATATAAGGAATTAAATTACTAAAATAATTGTTAGCATATAAATTTTGCAAATTTTTGTTTTTATTTCTAGAGAAAATATTTATTTTTCCATTTTTTTCAATAACTAAGAAACCTAAAAATAATGGTGAATATTTTAAATCATCTCCTCTAATATTTAATAACCAACACAACTGATTAGGTTGCGTTATAATCAATGCATCAAGACTCTTTGATCTCATTTCCTTTATTAATTGATTGATTTTTTTTGATTTTTCTATTGGGAAATATTTTTTATCCCAAACTCTAGGGTCATTTTGATATATTTTTGGTCTATCTTTCCAAATGGAATCAATAAAATTTTTTTTGCCTGGTTGTAATTTAATACCTGTTTTATCTAACTTTCTATTTAATGAATTAATATCATTTACCCTTATTAACCATGGATCATATCCTATTTTTTCACCAGTACAAGAGTTTTTGACTATCCAGTCAATCCAGCTTTCTTTAAATAAAGGCATAATGGTCCAATCATTAGTTACTTGCATCTTTGCTTGCAATGAATACCTTCCATCAACAAATAAAATTGCATTCTTTAAAGTAATAATTGATATCCCTGCCGATCCTGTGAAACCTGATAAAAACTTTAATCTTTCGTCGTAAGCTGGAACTTCTTCACCTCCGTACATATCACTTCTAGGCTGAATATATATGTCTAACTTTTTTGAGGCCATTTTCTGTCTAACTTCAGTTAAAGATATTTTTCCTTCCATTAGTTCTTATCCTTTTTAACCATTATTATTGTTACCCAATCATCAAAATATATTTTTTTAATTAAAGATAAATTGAAATTTCTGAATTTATTTATTACCAAAACACTTTGATTTTTTAAAATACCAGACAGGATTAAAAAACCGTCTTTTTTAAGATATTTTGAAATGTCTTGAGCAAGTTTAATTAACTCTGAACTTAAAATATTGGCTACAACCAACTCAAATTTTGTAACTAAAGTGTTCTTAAACACTTTGTTTCCATTTGATAATTCAAATTTAATTTTATTGATAAGCATATTATTTTTGGAATTCATTTGAGATCTTTTTAAAGAATTTTTATCTATATCTACAGCTATTACCCTTGAGGGATACCAATATTTATATCCACATATTGATAGAATTCCAGATCCACACCCTATATCTAAAAAATTACTTACAACAATTTTTTTTTGAAGCATCCAAAGAGCATACAAACATCCCTTAGTTGTAGGATGAGATCCTGATCCGAAAGCATCAGAAGAATTCAACCTAATCATATTTTTTTTAAATTTTAAATTACTATCTATATGGTCTCCAAAGAAAACAAAATTGTCAAACTCTACTGGTTTGAATAATTTATAATTTTCGCTCAACCAATTAATATTAGAAATATCAGTAATTTTTATTTTTTTATTTTTAAATAGAGCATTATTATTTTGACTTAAGTTTTTTGTAGTTCCTGCTATAAAAGAATCTTGAGTTAGGTATTTATTTAAATATACTTTAAATTCAAAGCACAAACTTTCTTTTGAGTAGGATATTCCATCAAAAAAAGGAACCCTCATTAGAGCATTTAAAATTTCATCATTTATAGTCTTATTTTTAAACTCTACAAGCCAGCAAGCTCTTGTCATTTTTTTTCAACAAAATTAGATTTAATTTTTTTGTGGCCTGCTTGGTCAAAGTTTATTTCGAGCTTATCACCATTAAAATTAGTGACACGGCCCATTCCAAACTTTATGTGAAAGACCCGGTCACCAGTTTTAAATTCTTTTTCACTTTCATAGGTTGGATTTAATGAAGGCTTATTTGAAATAAATGTACTTTGCTTAAGGTTTTTATTATTAGACAATCTTTTCCATGCTGGCCCATATCCAGCATTTACTGATTTGTTTTCAAAATTATAATTTATGTTTTCATCATAAAGATCATATTCTGTAGAGTTAACCATCCTAGATAATTCTTCAGGAAGTTCCTTAAGAAACCTTGAGGGAAAAGATGACATCCATAAACCATGAATTCTTCGACTTGCTGCATACGAAATATAAACTTTTCTTTTAGCTCTTGTAATTCCTACATAAGCTAACCTTCTCTCTTCCTCTAGGCCAATATCTCCATTATCTTCTAAACTTCTAGATGATGGGAAAAGCCCCTCCTCCCATCCAGGTAGGAAAACTGTTTCATATTCTAGTCCTTTTGAAGCATGGAGTGTCATTAAAGTTACTTCTCCTGAAGCATTATTTGTTTCATTATCTGTCATTAATGAAACATGCTGTAAAAACCCTTCAAGAGTATCAAACTCAGAAATTGATAACAGTAATTCTTTTATATTATCAAGCCTAGTATCAGCTTCATCACTTTTTTCATTATGCCACATTTCATAATATCCAGATTCTTCAAGAACTATATCGACTAAATCCATTGGATCTTTATTATCTTTTAATAACTTCCAACTTTTAACTTGATTAATAAATTTGTTAATTCTTTCTTTTGCATTATTGTTAAAATCGTCAAAAGTTATAATATCTTCAGCTACGTGAAAAAGCTGAATATCTTTTTCTCTGGCATGGTCTAACAGCTTTTTTATACTGGTTGAGCCTATACCTCTTCTTGGTGTATTAATAACTCTCTCAAATGCTAGATTGTCAGATGAATTACATAGTATCCTGATGTATGCAATGGTATCTCTTATCTCTAATCGGTCAAAAAATTTAGTGCCAACAACCCTATATGGCAAACCAATTGATATAAACCTCTCTTCAATTTCTCTCATTTGCGAAGTTGTCCTTACTAAAACAGCAATTTCAGAAAGTTTCATATTTTCTCTTATTTTTTCCTCAATTTTTTCGCCTATTTTTCTTGCTTCTTCCGAACTGTCATAAGTATTTAGTATTTCTACATTTTCCTCTTCATTATTATCAGTCCATAATTTTTTACCCAATCTACGTTCATTTTTTTCAATTAAAAAATTTGCTGCTTCTAAAATATTTTTAGATGACCTATAGTTTTGTTCAAGTTTTATAACTTTTGATTCTGCAAAGTCTTTTGTAAAGCCAAGAATATTTTTTACCTCAGCTCCTCTCCAACCATAAATAGATTGGTCATCGTCTCCTACGCAACAAATATTATTTTTTTTAGAACATAATAGCCTTATCCATAGATACTGGGCAGTATTAGTATCTTGATATTCGTCAATTAATATATGAGAGATTTTTGATTGCCAACTTGCCAATATATCTTTGTTCGTCCTTAGCAATTCTAATGGATGAACTAGAAGATCACCAAAATCTACACAATTACTTTGAATAAGTTTTGCTTGATACTCAAAATAAATTTGTTTTGCTAAATTATTTGTAGATTGATTAGTATCTCCATCTTTTATTTTATTAGGAGTAAGGCCTTTATCCTTCCATCCACTAATCATATTTAAAAAAAGTTTTGCAGGCCACCTTTTATCGTCAACATTTAAAAAACTCAAAATTTGTTTTAAAAGTTTAATTTGATCATCTACATCAATAATAGTGAAGTTTCTATTTAATCCCACTAATTCACAATGTTGCCTGAGCATTTTTGCTCCTAAAGAATGAAAAGTCCCCATAAAAATCTGTTCTGATGAAGATCCTATAATCGAAGATACTCTGTCTTTCATTTCTCTTGCTGCTTTATTCGTGAACGTAACAGCCATAATATTCCAAGGTTTTGTTTCCTCTGTAGTCAATAAATGTGCAATTCTTGTTGTTAAAACTCTTGTTTTCCCAGTTCCTGCACCTGAAAGAACTAAAACTGGGCCATCTAATGTTTCAACAGCAATTTTTTGTTCTTTATTTAATTTTTTTAAATAAGAAAATTTATTGAATTGGGTCATAAAATGAACATTATTATCTTTCTTTATCAAAAGCTATCTGTAAGTTTTAGATGGAGTTTAAAGAATACATTAATTCTAAAATACTTGTAAAAAATTTACTATATATTAAGTTCATAATATGAATTACTATTGTTTGAAAAAATTTTATTTATATTTATGTATCTCCATTTTCATTACTTCATGTAGTTTTAACAATACAAGTAATTTATCTAATGTATGGGATCCTTTAGAACCAGTTAATAGAACAGTGTTTTCATTTAATATGCTTGTTGATACTTATACTTTAGAGCCCATAGCCAAGGCATATGATTATGTTGTTCCAGAATTTGCAACTAATGCTTTTTCTAATCATTTCAATTGGATTAAAACACCTTTAAGTGCTTTTAACTCTTCTCTTCAAGGAAAACATAGTGAGGCTATCAATTCAATTGTAAATTTTTCAATTAATACTTTAACACTTGGATTTTACGATCTAACTGGGGAGAGTGGTTATAAAAATACTGAAGACTTTGATCAAACATTAGGGGTATATAATATTTCTTCTGGTCCATATATTGTAATACCCTTTCTTGGTCCAACGACTGCTAGAGGGATAACAAGTAATATTATTGATGGAGTAATTGACCCTTTAAATTTACTTGGACCAAAAAAAGTTATTAAAGTCAACTCTGCTGAACTTCCCTTAAAAGCTGTTAATACACGATCAGAATATATGGATCAAATTAATGACTTAAAATATAATAGTTTAGATGCTTATTCAGTCTTTAGATCAGTCTACTTCCAGCGATTAATATCAGAGACGCAAGATGCGAACACTGAGGAAGATAATATTACTAACGTTAATAGTGGTGCTATAGATGCTTTCTTTATTCAAAATCAATAAAAAAAATTTTAGATTTGTTATTTTACTTGTGATATCAATATGCCTGTTTAATAAGACGCTTTCTTTTGCAAATAATAATAGTAGTTTTATTAAAGAAGCTGAAAATCACGTGGAAATGATGATGATTGATATTCAGTTTCTTCTTGAAGTTGGTAAAAATAATCCCAAAAAAGGTAGAACATTATTAAGTGAGTTGCTTATAAAGTATTTTGATTCAGAACTCATAGCAAAATTCTCATCAATGCCTGCATGGAGAAAAGCTTCAGATAAAGAACAAGAACAATTTGTGGAGCTCTTTGAAAAATATCTTATTGATTTGGCAGCTAATAGATTTAATGAGTTTAAAAATGTTGACTACATTATTTCCAAAACAGAACAAAGAGGTAAAAAAATGTTTCTTGTTGATGGATTGATAAAAGCACCTGGTAGTAAAAGAAATAACACTCCAGTAGGTTGGAGATTAACATTAAATAAAGACCAGAATCTTAAGATTATTGATATTGAAATTGCTAAAATTTCAATGATTGTCTCACAAAATGACGAATTTACTGCAATTATTAGACAAAATAAGGGTAAATTCTCATCATTAATAGATGTTTTGAAAAAAGAATTAGAGAAAAATTAACTCTAACTTATTACCTTGTAATAGGCTTGTATTTAATGCGTGTCGGCTTATTAAAATCTTCACCTAAGCGTAGCTTTTTATCTTGTTCATATGCGTCATAATTACCAACAAACCATTCAACATGACTATTGCCCTCAAAAGCTAATATATGGGTAGCTATTCTATCTAAAAACCATCTATCGTGACTTATGATGACAGCACATCCAGCATACTCTAAAAGAGCATTTTCGAGTGATCTAAGTGTATCAACATCTAAGTCATTTGTAGGCTCATCCAAAAGAAGTAAATTCGAACCTGTCTTTAAAACTTTTGCTAGATGAACTCTATTTCTTTCCCCTCCAGATAGTTGGTTAACCCTTTTTTGTTGGTCTGTACTTTTAAAGTTGAACAAGCCAGCGTAAGCTCTGGAATTCATTTTTCTAGTACCCACTTCTAATTCATCTAAACCATCTGAAATTTCTTCCCAAACAGTTTTTTGATTATCTAAGTTATCTCGAGATTGATCAACATAACCAAGTTTAACAGTCTCTCCAATCTTTATATCTCCAGCATCAGGTTTTTCATGCCCAGTAAGAAGTTTAAATAACGTAGATTTACCTGCTCCATTTGCACCTATAACTCCAACTATTCCTGCAGGTGGTAGATTAAATGATAAGTTCTCAAATAATAATTTATCATCAAAAGATTTTGTAAGGTTTTTAGTTTCAATAACTATATCACCTAACCGAGGGCCTGAAGGTATGGTAATGTGAGTGATTTGGTCTCTTTTTTCATTATTTTTTTTAAATAATTCATCGTATGAATTTAACCTTGCTTTTGATTTGGCCTGCCTCGCCTTAGGTGCCGATCGAACCCACTCCAATTCATCAGAAAGAGTTTTTTGCCTTGCTAATTCAGTCTTACCTTCAATCTCTAATCTTTTTTCTTTTTGCTCAAGCCATCCAGAGTAATTTCCTTTGTAGGGTATTCCCTGACCTCTATCTAACTCTAAAATCCAACCGGCCACCTCATCAAGAAAATATCGATCATGCGTGACAGTTATAACTGTATTCTTAAAATCATGTAAGAACCTTTGAAGCCAGGAAACAGTTTCTGCATCAAGGTGATTTGTAGGTTCATCCAATAGTAGAATATCAGGTGCAGAAAGAAGTAGTTTACATAAAGCAACCCTTCTCATTTCACCGCCCGATAGGTTGATTACTGAAGAATTACTAGGCGGGAGCCTTAGAGCATCCATAGCAATTTCAGCTTTTCTTTCAATATCCCATGCGTCCATAGCATCTATTTTTTCTTGAAGTTCAGATTGCTTAATAATTAACTCATTCATTTCATCATCAGTAATATCATCAGAAAACTTTGAACTAACTGCATTAAACTCATCAACTAATTTTTTTGCTTCCCCTAAACCTGACATCACATTATCTAAAACATTTAAATTTTCATCTAACTTAGGTTCTTGCGATAGATAACCAATTGATAAACCATCCGCAGGCCAGGCATCTCCAGAATATTCTTTATCATCTCCAGCAATGATTTTTAGTAAAGTAGACTTCCCAGAACCATTAATCCCTAACACTCCAATCTTAGCACCTGGCAAAAAGGAAAGGTTAATGTCTTTTAAAACCTCTTTGCCCCCAGGCCATGCTTTTTTTAAATGCTGCATTGTGTAAACATATTGAATTGACATTTTTTTTACCTTTTAATTGAGAGCTAATTTAATTTATTTAATTTAAGTTTGTTTGATGTTTTTAAATTTATTATTTTTAGTTTATTTTTTTTAGTTATAGTGATCAAACTAAGAGTATTATTATCGTCTGTGACAATCAAAATATTTTCGTTATCGAATTCTATAGATTTTATTGAATTTATATTTGGTATTTCTAATAAAAATTCTGAAAAATTAGAACTTTTATAATCTATATTTTGTTTTTGATTTTTATTTAGGTCACCATTTAATACTTTATAAATAATTACAAAAATCATTGAAAAAATTGCAAGACCTAAAATTATAACTAGAGTTTTTAAAAAATTAATGTTTAATTTAGGTACAGATTCATATTTTTTATCTTGTTGATCTGAACTATTATTTTCCATACTTTTATAAAATTTAAATTTTAAGTAGTATTAACAAATAATTAATGATTACTGAAGAAATTTTTTAATAGGTTAAAGTTGAATAAAGAATTTGAATTTAAATGTAATGAGGATGAAAGTGGAACAAGACTAGATGTCTTTCTTTTTAACTCAATGAAAGAAAATTGTGATGAATTGATATCTCGAAATAGAATTAAATCCTTAATAGAAGATAATTATGTTGAAAAAGATAACGTAAAAATAATATCACCATCCTCAAAAACGATCCTGAATTCTACATATAAATTAATAATTCCACCTGTAACTCCTGCTAAGCCTTTGCTACAAAACATACCACTTGATATATTATATGAAGATGATGATATTATAGTTACAAATAAGAGAGCTGGTATGGTTGTTCATCCAGGTTTCGGTAATTACTCTCATACTCTTGTAAATGCATTACTATATCATTGTAAAGGGTCACTCTCAGGAATTGGAGGCGTTTCTAGACCAGGAATTGTCCATAGAATTGATAAAGATACATCAGGTGTCCTTGTCTCTGCAAAAAATGACTATGCACATGTTCATTTATCAAATCAATTTAAAGAACACAGTATTACAAGATCATACATTGCACTAGTATGGGGTATTCTAAAATATAAAAATGGAACAATAACAAATAAAATAGCCAGAAATGCTTATAATCGAAAAAAAATGAGTGTATCAAATAATGGAAAAATTGCTATAACTCATTGGGAAATAGAAAAAACTTTTTTGAACATGGCCAGTCTTATTAAATGTAAATTAGAAACTGGAAGGACGCATCAGATCAGAGTACACTTTTCGAATTTAGGCAATCATTTAATTGGTGACAAATTATATTCCAAACCAAGATCCAAAAAAAAGTTTTTAAATAAAAATAATCAAGAAATTTATTCATCACTTAAATTATTTCCTAGACAGGCTCTTCACGCTCATAGTTTAAGTTTTGATCATCCTAGAAATAATAAAAGGTTAAGTTTTGAAGTTAAACCACCTATTGACATACAAAATCTATTAGAAAATTTAAACAATGCTATTGATAAAGTTTAATTGATACATATATATATTTCATGAAAAATAATATGATACCTGCAATTTCAAATGAAGGAAACCTCAGTTCATACATGAGGCAAATAAAAAAATTTCCTTTATTAGAGGCAAAGAATGAATATATGCTTGCTAAAGCTTGGAAAGAACAAGGTGATGTAAAGGCTGCTCACAAATTAGTTACAAGTCATTTACGCCTGGTTGCTAAAATTGCCTCTGGATATAGAGGTTACGGACTACCATTATCTGATTTAATTTCAGAAGGTAATATTGGAATGATGCACGCTGTAAAAAGATTTGAACCGGAGAAAGGTTTTAGACTAGCGACTTACGCAATGTGGTGGATTAAAGCCTCTATACAAGAATATATTTTAAGATCATGGTCATTAGTTAAGATTGGAACAACTGCAGCTCAAAAAAAGTTATTTTTTAATTTAAAAAAAATTAAATCTAAAATTTCTGCTTTAGATGAAGGCGACCTTACTCCTGAGCAAGTTGATAAGATATCTACTGAATTAAGTGTCCCAAAAAAAGAAGTTGTTTCGATGAATAGAAGGATTTCTGGATCAGATTACTCTTTGAATGCCCCTGTTACTATAGATGGAGACGGTGAATGGCAAGATTGGCTAGAAGATGAAACACAAAACCAAGAAGCTAGCTTTGCAGATACAGAGGAATACCTCTTGAAAAAAAATATAATGGACGATGCTTTAAAAGTTTTATCTGATAGAGAAAAAGATATTATTTGTGAAAGGCAACTTAATGAAAAACCACTTACTTTAGAAGATTTAAGTATAAGATACGGGGTTAGTAGAGAAAGAATTAGACAAATTGAGTCAAAGGCTTTTGAAAAGCTTCAAATTGAAATGAAAGTAAGAGCTAAAGAAATTAATTTAATTAAATAATTTTTCTAAAATAATTGTATCTTTTCTATCAGGACTAGTTGAAATAATTTTAATTGGACACTCAATTAATTCCTCTAATCTTTTAATATAACTAATTGCATTTTCTGGAAGCTTTTCAAATTTATCTATATTTTTAGTTGATACCTCCCATCCTTGAATTTCTTCATAAATTGGTTCAACTAAATTCTGGCTTTTATTATCTGATGGTAAATAATTAAATATATTATTTTCAATCTTATAAGAAGTGCATATTTTTAAGTTTTGAAAAGTATCAAGAACATCTAATTTTGTTAACGCTACTGTGGTAACACCTGATATTTTTAATGCTTGTTTAACCATTACTGCATCAAACCACCCACACCGTCTTTTCCTACCGGTAACTGTCCCAAATTCATTGCCTAGTTTACCAAGGTTGTTTCCTATTTCATTAATTTGTTCTGTAGGAAAGGGGCCAGAACCAACCCTTGTTGTATATGCTTTTGTAATTCCAAGAATAGAATTTAAATTTGTTGATCCAAAACCTGAACCACTAGCAGCCTGACCAGCTACTGTTGATGATGAAGTTACAAAAGGGTAAGTTCCGTGGTCAATATCTAACATTGCTCCTTGTGCACCTTCAAATAAGATTTTTTTACCTTGGTCTTTTAATTCTTGTAAAGTAAACCAAGTATCTTCAGCGTAATTTAATATTAAATTTGAAATATCAAGTAGATCTAAAAATATTTTCTCTGCGTCAGCTATTTCAACATTCATAGCTTTAAGCCAGATATTATGATGATCTACAATTTTATGGATTTTATCTTTTAATAGCTTTGAGTCTTCTAAATCTGAAACCCTAATAGCTCTTCGAGCTACTTTATCTTCATAAGCTGGACCAATACCACGGCCAGTAGTTCCAATTTTAGAGTTTCCTCTTTGGATTTCACGAGAATTATCTATTAATGAGTGAATAGGTAAAATCAGAGGAGCAGATTTTGAAATTTTAAGATTTCTATTTGTAATAGTTATACCAAATTTTTTTATTTTTTCTATTTCATCTAATAGCGACCATGGATTCAATACAACACCATTACCTATTATTGAGATTTTATCTTCCCGTATTATACCAGAAGGCAGTATGGATAGTTTATATGTTGTTCCATCAATAACTAAAGTGTGCCCAGCATTGTGACCACCTTGAAAACGAACAATTACATCAGCTTCCTCAGACAAGAAATCTACAATTTTTCCTTTACCTTCATCACCCCATTGGGTTCCTACTACAACTATATTTTTCATTTTCCCTCTAAGACTTTGCTAGTTAAAGACAATTTAGTTAAGATAGTATATTACATCAAATAAGAGAAGTTCATTTAAAATGACATATAATCTACTCTTACAACATGCTCAAGATTTTGAATAAGATTCATAAGATTATTATTGACATCTTGATCTATAGCAATAATTGCTATCGCTTCACCAGAATTTTCACGTCTTCCTAAATGAAAAGAACCTATATTTATTTGATTTTGTGCTAATAAAGTACCTATAGAACCAATAAACCCTGGTTTATCATAATTACGTATATAAAGCATTTTTGGTGAAAAGTTAGCCTCAACAGAAATATCTTGAACTTCTGTTATTCTTGGTAATTCATTTCCAATAAGTGTCCCCGAAATTTTTCTTGAAGTATCCCCATAGTTAACTGACACAGTTATCAAATTTTGATAATCACATTTCCTATCATGACTTATTTTTGATATTTCAAGACCTTTTTGTTTAGCAATATTAGTAGAATTAACTATATTTACAGTATCGATATAGTTTTTAAATAAACCATAAAACATTGATGAAATAATTGGTTCACTTTTAAGTTTAGAAGCTTTACCATCAAATTCTATTTTTACAGAAACAATATTTTCAGATTTGACTTTAACTTGACCTAGAAAACTACCTAATAGTTTTGAAAGTTTTAAGTAAGGTCTTAAAATAATGGCATCCTCTGGTGTGATTGATGGTGTATTTATAGAGTTGATTACTGAGCCTCTTATGAGATAGTCTGAAATCTGATTAGCAATTTGAATAGCAACTTTTTCCTGGGCTTCTATAGTACTTGCACCTAAATGAGGAGTAAAAATTATATTGTCAGAATTAAATAAAATATTTGATGAAGCTGGCTCTTTCTCAAAAACATCAAGTGCCACACCACCAATATGATTGGACTCTAGAGCTTTAAATAATGCTTTTTCTTCAACCAAACCTCCTCTTGCACAATTTATAATCCATGCTCCTTTTTTTATAGAGAATATATTCTCTAAATTAATAATATACTTTGTTGTTTCAGTGAGTGGGGTGTGCAGCGATATAATATCGGATAATTCAAATAATTGTTCCAGGGTAACCTTTTCAACACCTAATTGATTTGACATATCATCCGTTAAGAATGGATCAAACACGCACACTTTCATTTTTAAACCTTTTGCTCTATCGGCTACTATTGATCCAATATTTCCACAGCCAATTAAACCTAAGCATTTTCCAAAAATTTCAGTTCCTATAAATTTTGATTTTTCCCATTTACCTTCTTTAGTTGATGTGTTTGCATGGGGAATTTGCCTTGCTAAAGACAAAATCATTGCAATTGTATGCTCAGCGGTTGTTATTGAATTTCCGTGAGGAGTGTTCATAACAATTATTCCTTTAGAAGTTGCATAATTTATATCGATATTATCAACTCCTATTCCAGCTCGACCAATTATTTTCAAATTCTTTGCTAAATCAATAATTTCTTTATCTACTTTTGTATTAGATCGAATAGCAAGACCATCATAGGAAGCTATAATATTTTTAAATTCTTCCCTTGGAATTTCTGGTAAATAGTCAACATGTATTCCTTTTGTTTTAAAAATTGAAACTGCATTTTGGCTTAATTTATCACTTATCAATACTTTCACTTTTTATATATTCCCCTCCAACTTAAACTTAACCATTCCGTTAAAAGTTTTAAATCATCTTTTTCAACCGTTGGGCCACACCAAATTCTTAAACCAAGTGGTGCAGTTCTATAGCTTTTGATATCAAATGCAGCATTATGATCTTCAAGAAAAGATAAAAATTTATCTAAATACTGATTTTGAGTCTTTTCATTTAAAGAATTAAACCATGGATCAATAAATTTCAAACAAACTGAAGTATTTGATCTGAACAATTTATTTGGAGCTAAAAAATCAATCCAATCATTTTGGTTGCAAAATTTATTTATAACCTGAAAATTTTCTTTGGTTTTTAATTTTAAATATTCTAATCCACCATTGGAATTTGCCCAATCAATTATTGTTAACCAGTCTTCAACCACAAGCATAGATGGAGTGTTAATGGTTACTCCTTCAAATATTCCTAAATTTAATTTATTATTTTTTTTAAGATTAAAAAGTTTAGGCATTGGCCATAAAGGTGTAAATTTATTTATATGATCTACGGCTCTAGGTGATAAAATAATCATTCCATGTGCTCCCTCACCCCCGAGAGCTTTTTGCCAACTAAAAGTAAATATATCTATTTTTTGCCAGTCTATATCAACAGCAAAAATGGCTGAAGTGCCATCACATATAGTCAAACCCTCTCTATTATTTTCTATCCAGTTTGCATTAGGCAAACACACTCCACTTGTCGTGCCATTCCATGTAAAAACAACGTCGTTTTTGAAATTTACTTTTTTCAAATCTGGTATAAGGCCATATTCAGCTTTTAATACTTTAGTTTTAGATAACTTTAGTTGGTTGGTAATGTCATTAACCCAGTCATGTCCAAATGACTCCCAAGCCAAAATATCAACTTGCCTTGAGCCTAAAAAATTCCATAATGCTATTTCAAAAGCACCAGTATTAGAACCAGGAAGTATTCCTAGTAAATATTCACTAGGTAAATTCAATAGTGACTTAGTCCCTTCAATACATATTTTTAATTTTTTTTTACCATTTTTAGAGCGGTGTGACCTTCCTATTAAAGCACCACTTAATTTATCTAATGACCAATTTTTATATTTTGCGCAAGGCCCTGATGAGAAATTAGGATTTTGAGGTATATTGGGATATTTCATTTATATGTATATAGTAAATCTAATAATTCATTAATAAGCTTTCAACTTTACTTATTGTAGTCTTGATTAGTTCTTTATTATTACTTTCAACCATAATTCTAATAATTTTTTCAGTACCAGATGGCCTGACTATTATTCTAGCTTCATTCTGAACGCTTTGTATGATAGTTGTTAATTTACTTTTTATTTCATCATTTTCTAAAATATTATTACCATAACCTTTTATATTATAAATTATTTGTGGAATTGAATTAAATTTATTAAAGAACTTGCTTGATAGTTTTTTTTCTTTAACAAACTCACATAATATTATAAGTGCATTCATTAAAGCATCCCCAGTTTTAGATAAATGTGGAATTAAAATATGGCCAGATGGTTCACCACCTAAAGAAAAATTAAATTGACTTATAGCTTCAGAAATATATCGATCGCCAACATCAGCTCGCATCAACTTTATACCAATATTATTTAACCATAGATCAAAAGCATGGTTAGTCATAGTAGTTCCAACAATAGTACTATTTTTTAACAAACCATCTCTTTGCATTTTTATTGCTAATATAGCTAATAATTGATCTCCATCCACAATATTCCCTTTTTCGTCAGACATTATTAAACGATCAGCATCACCATCAAATGCGATTCCAATATCAGCTTTATGAGCAACAACTTCTTTTGACATCTTATTTGGATATACAGCCCCACAATCTTTATTAATATTGAAACCATCTGGTTCAATGGCAATAGGTATAACTTCAGCACCCAGCTCAAAAAGAGCTTGTGGGGCAGCTTTATATGCAGCTCCATTAGCACAATCCACCACAACTTTAATACCCTCTAATCTCTGTTCTTTATTAATACAAGATTTTACAGCTTCTATGTATCTCCCAACAGCATCCTCTAGTCTTTTAACACGTCCTAGAGAGTTAGGATTAGCAAGTTTAATATTTTTATTTATTAACTTCGATATTTGATTTTCCATATTATCAGAAAGTTTAAGACCATCTGGACCAAATAATTTTATACCGTTATCTTCTGAAGGATTATGAGATGCAGAAATCATAACGCCAAGATCAGCTCTAAAAGATCTTGTTAGTCGTGAAACACCAGGTGTAGGTATTGGTCCAAGAGTAAGGCAATCCATTCCCATCGAAGTAAATCCAGACACTAAAGCAGGCTCTAGCATATACCCAGATAATCTTGTGTCTTTGCCAATAACTACTCTATTTAAATTAGAGCCTCCTTTTCCAAGGTAAATACTTCCAGCAGAAATCGCTAATTTTTGGACTAGCTCTGCAGTCATAGGCCATTCATTAACCTTCCCTCTTACTCCATCAGTTCCAAAAATATTCATGAATAACCCTTATGTAAATCTACCTTTGGTTTATAACATTGTAAAAAAATTTATAACAGATTAAATTTGTCTATTAACATTTGAACAAATATTAATAGCTTGAGAAGTTTCCATCACATCATGAACACGAATAATTTGAGTACCAAACAAGTTTGCATAGCATAAAAGAGCAATAGAGCCTGCAAGTCTGTCTTTAGGTGATTCATTTTTTGATAGCGCAGCAATTGAAGATTTACGAGATGCGCCAACAAGAACTGGAACACCAAGACTTTGAAACATGGGTAACCATGCCATAATTTGCATATTATGAATTGGGCTTTTACCAAACCCAAAACCTGGATCTATTGCAATACGATTTAATTTAATTCCTTCGGAAAGTGCCAGTTCTATTTTTTTTTCAAGAAAGTTGTATATTTCAATTGGGGCAAATTTATAATTAGGGTTAATCTGCATATTCTTTGGAGAACCTTTAATATGCATTATAACAATAGATACTCCTGACTTTGCAATAATTTTTGGTGTAAGGGGATCAGACATACCTGATATATCATTTATTATTCTAGCCCCACTATCAATTGCTTGTGTCATTACTGAAGGCTTTCTTGTATCAGCACTTATAAGAAAATTGTCATATGAAAGTTTCTTTATAATTTTTAAAATTCTTTTTGATTCCTCAATATCATCAACATAATTTGCGTTAGGCTTTGTTGATTCACCGCCTATATCAATTATATCGGCACCATTTTCTCGCATTTTATATGCGTGTGCTAAAGCATCTTTTTCTAAAAGAAAGTCTCCCCCATCTGAGAAACTATCAGGTGTCAAATTTAAAATTCCCATAATCTTCATACATGACATGGAAAGATTCTCGAAATCTGCTTTTAACTTAAATAAGTTATTATATTTCTCTAATAGCTTTCCACCTATATGATGAGCAATTTTTTCAATATCATCAAATGATATTCTTTGAGCTATATATTTATCTTCATGTAGCCATACAAGATCTAGATCTTCATCTTTAGAAAAACCTGTATTTTTTATTAAATTAGGTTTTAACCAAAATAGACCTTTTTTTAATATTTCATAGGGTATCTGGCTAATATTCTTTGGAAAATAAATGATCCCAATTTCATTTTCCATTATTTAAGTTGAAGGCTGGTGGCCAGGTTTAATTCGTCCAGGGTTAGTAGGAACAGAAGATCTAGGTTTAGCTTTTGTATCACTAGCAACCTTATTATTAACCTTATCTAGCTTATCTAATTTTTTTCCTTTAATAATGCTGTTAATATCTTGACTATCTAAAGTTTCATATTCAAGTAAAGCATTAGCAATTAGATCAAGTTGTTTCTTTTTTTGCTTCAAAATTTTAGAAGCATCAATATATGCATCGTCAACTATATTTCTAATTTCTTCATCAATAATTTTAGCTGTTGAGTCAGAAAGATTTTTTTGTTGAGAAACAGATCTTCCTAAAAAAACCTCTTGTTCATCTGCGCTGTAAGCTAGGAAGCCTAATTTTTCCGAAAGACCCCATTCTGTAACCATTCTTCTAGCAATGTCAGAAACCATTTTTATATCAGATGAAGCACCTGTTGTAACTTTTTCATCACCAAATATCATTTCTTCAGCAATTCTTCCCCCACATGCCACTCTTAAATCAGCAAATAATTTATCTCTAGCCATTGATATTCTATCACCTTCTGGTAATCTCATGACCATTCCAAGTGCTCTGCCCCGAGGAATAATTGTTGCTTTATGAATTGGATCAGATGCTGGACAATTAATGGCAACAACAGCATGTCCCGCTTCGTGATATGCTGTTAATTTCTTTTCCTCTTCTGTCATAACCATGGATCTTCTTTCAGATCCCATCATGACTTTGTCTTTAGCTTCTTCAAATTCGGAATTTGAAACTGTTCTTCTTCCTTTTCTAGCTGCAAGGAGTGCAGCTTCATTAACTAAGTTAGCTAAGTCAGCCCCTGAAAAACCAGGAGTTCCTCTTGCTATTGTTCTAGGTTGAACATCATCAGATAATGGAACTTTTCTCATATGAACTTTCAAAATTTTCTCTCTACCAAGTATATCTGGATTAGGAACTACAACCTGCCTATCAAATCTACCAGGCCTTAAAAGAGCTGGATCAAGAACATCTGGTCTGTTAGTAGCAGCTATTAAAATGACACCTTCATTAGCTTCAAAGCCATCCATTTCAACTAACAACTGATTTAAAGTTTGCTCCCTCTCATCATTACCACCACCAAGTCCAGCACCTCTATGTCTGCCCACTGCATCAATCTCATCTATAAAAATAATACATGGTGCATTTTTTTTACCTTGTTCAAACATATCTCTAACCCTGCTTGCTCCAACTCCCACAAACATTTCGACAAAGTCTGATCCAGAAATTGTAAAAAATGGAACACCTGCTTCACCAGCAATAGCTCGAGCAAGAAGAGTTTTACCAGTTCCTGGAGGACCAACAAGAAGACATCCTTTTGGTATTTTACCTCCCAATCTTTGAAATTTTGCTGGGTCTTTTAAAAATTCAACGATTTCTTCTAGTTCAGTTTTAGCTTCATCTATACCTGCAACATCTTCAAATGTTACTTTACCGTGCTTTTCAGTAAGTAATTTAGCTTTGGACTTTCCAAATCCCATAGCTTTTCCAGAACCAGACTGCATTTGACGCATAAAAAATATCCAAACACCGATCAATAATAACATTGGAAACCAAGAAAGAAGCGTAGATAATATCCATGAAACTTCTCTTTCTACTGGTTTACCAATAATTCTTACTCCACTATTTTCTAGCAAAGATACAATATTGGCACCTTGTGGTGAAAAAGTTGAAATATTTCTTCCACCTGTAGTAGTAGCTGAAATCGAATTTCCGGAGATAGTAACTTCTCTTATATTTCCTGATTTTACAGATGAAACAAAATCTGAATAAGCTAATTCGGCTGTGGAATTCTGGGTATTACCATTTTGAAATAAATTAAATAATAGTAAAACGACAAGAATTATTGTAATCCATAGTAATAAATTTTTTGTAAAATTATTCAAAGCTTTTCCTAAACTATTTTATTTTATAAATTTTAATTTAACATTATATGAACTTTGTAAAAAGTTAATAAAAATGTTGCTAATTGTTAAATGGTTATTTGATTTACTGACGTCAAGGTTAAAAACTAGTTTTTCAAAATTAATTGAATCAACATTTACTGGAATATATCTCCATACTTCGTATGGTATGTCAAATTTTTTAAGGATTTTATTTTCTTTTTGTGAAATTTTAAAATTTTGTAAATATCCAAATTTAATTTTTTTTTGTGAAAATATTTCCCATCTGTTATCAAAAATAAAGTTTCCAATATTTGGCATTTCTTTATTTTCTAAATTTTCTTTAGACCATCTTACAATTGATATCCGTTTTTTCCTATAAAAAATTTTGCAACCACCTAATGTTCTACCTGGCATATTAAAAGGGTCGTCTTTATAAAGAATTAAATGATCTAATAATTTTTCAACTTTACTTTTTTTAACATAGTATCTTCCACCTCCAATACTTTTAATTTTTAAAAGTAAAATTCTTAAAGAAATATCTTTATTTAAATTAGCCAATACTGAAACTTCAATATTAGACCAACCTAAATCAAATATTGGAAAGTATATTTCACATATCTCATTAATTTTCTGATCAACTTTTTCACAAATTTTTCTGATATAAAAAGAAATGTTATTTATATTTTCGATAAACTTATTTTTGTCCTGTTTTTTATTTATTAAATTCCTGACCCTCACTCTCTCAAATTTTTTATTATAATTACTTTCATCATCAAAATATTTAATAAAATTTTCTTTGCAAGTACGTAGAATTATTTCCTTTGAATAGAAAAGTAGTGGTCGTAAAACCGGTGTACCATACCAAGATGATATAGGGTTAATACCACATGCACCCCAAATACCAGTACCTTTTGTCATCCGCATATAAACTGTTTCTACTTGATCATTTAAATGATGCCCTAATAATAAAATTCCATTCCTTGACTTAGCAAAACCTGATAATGCCTTTAGCCTTTCAAAGCGAGCCCACTCTTGTATACCTGTATTCTTGTGATATTTATTTAAATTTAAAATGATAGTTTCTAAACCCATGATCTCGAGTCTATTTTTTGTTATTAGGGCCTCTTTATTTGAACTTTCTCTTAACTTATGGTCTATTATAACAGCAGTAATGCTAAGTCCATGTTTTTTAGAATGCTTGTTAAGAAGGTGAGATAAAAGCATGCTATCAGGTCCCCCTGAAACTCCTATTATAAGATTTTTTGAAACATATTTATTTTTAAACAAATATTCAGAATTTAATTCTGATGAAAATTTGTCCTGATCAATGATAAAACTATTATCAATTCGAGCATTAATCACATGCCTTATCTGCCTTAAGTTCATTAATTTTCCTTACAAAACGTTCAGGCGGATCAACAATAAAATTTAAGGAATTTTCGAATACAGTACATGCTTGCTCTGGAGGAGCAACATAACTCATAGCCTGAGCAATTCTTAATGTTGTATCAACTGTTCTTGGATCATCCGGATATTTATCATTGAAATCTATATCACTGAAAGCAGAATCTTCATATTTTTTTTGTTTAAATAACACACCGCCATACCAGTAGTGAGCATCTTTATTTCTTTCATGAGTAGGATTAAATGTCATAAATTCTTTTAGGGCTAACTCAGCTTCATCATATTTACGCTTTAAAGCCAATTCCAATGAAAATTTGAATTGCTCTTCAGGTGATACATCAGGCAAAATTCTTTGGATAGCCTCATCAGAATTATCACTGTCCAAGGAAAGAAGTCCGAGAGTTCCACTATCATTTGAACTAACCTCAACTTCACCTGTCTCAATACTTGGTGCTGTGTTCGAAGAAATATCAACATTTGTTTGAAATTCATTATCTTTTAAATTAGATAATGGAGTATCATTATTTGATATTTTTTTCTCTGTAATTGAGCTAGATGTAATGAAAGATTCTAGCCTCATTATTCTAATTTCTGACTTACCTATTAAATCAAGAGTTGAGTTAAATCTGGAATCAATTAATCTTATTTTGTCTTTCAAAATAGATAGCTCCTGCTCTACACCTGAAATACTATTAACATCAGTTGATTGGTTTGAGTTGTTACTTGATTTGATGTTATCAATTTTAGAATTGATCTTATTAATCTCATTTTTGATGCTAGATAGGTCTACTTCAACTATCCCTCTTAAATTTTTTAATGCATTTTCAAGAGCATCTATTTTTTTTTGTTGACCGGTACTTATAACACTATTTGATTTTTTTTCATTGTTGTATACATATTTTTCCAGATCAGCTAATTGTTTACTTAGTTGTTGAAACCTACCCGAAATACTATCAATGTTGGTTTGAGAATAAGCTGAAATAAAAAATAAATTTGAACCTATAAATATTACAGATAAACAAAAAAAATTCATCAAATATCGATTTAATACCATTTAATACACCTAAAATTTTTATTTTTACTATATATTATTTTAAATAGGCAAAAAAAAGGCACCGATGAAGGTGCCCTTTTCAGAATTTTTAAAAGCTGTTAATCTATAGTTGTTACAGATCGTCTATTCATAGACCATGCAGCTTTGTTAGAACCCAAAACTTGTGGTCTTTCCTTACCATAACTAACAACACTAATTCTTTCACTATTAATACCTAATGATATTAAATAATCCTTCACCGAAGAAGCTCTTTTTTCTCCGAGAGCCAAGTTATATTCTCTTGTTCCTCTCTCATCACAATGTCCCTGAATAGTGACTTTTAAGGATGGGTTTTGATTTAAGAATTTTGATTGGTTATTTAAAATAGCTCTATCATCATCATCTAGTTCTGAACTATCATAACCAAAAAGCACCCTGTCACCAACTTTTATGAGGGCTGTTTTGGGATCTGTGTCATAAGAATATGAACTTGAACCAGTTTCGGTGGATGAAGATGCACTTGTTGCGCTCGAATCTGATGATCCAGAGCTTGATGAAGTAGTCGCTCCATCTGAAGTGCTACTAGAAGCACTTGAAGAATCAGTTGTTGTTCCTGATGAACCTGAAGCACCTGAAGCGATTGCATCAATTTCAGAAGCAGTTTCACAAGCAGCTAATAAGGCCGCTATTGCTCCAAGTAATAAAAATCTTTTCATGAGTTCCCCTCGCTAACTAATAAAATTAATAAGGCCTTTTTTTTTAAGCAGGGCTGTGACCGACCTGCAATGTTAATATAATACTCAATTGAATGAACTGTCGCAAGATAATAAATTTAATTTTATTTAGCAAGAAAAGAAATTCCCATATTGGTTTTTTTATTTATCTTTTTATTCGGTTCTTATGGTATTAAGGGTGACCAGGCAGGATCTGAAGCATCAGAAGGTGTAATTATTTCTCTTTCATTGTAACCCGTGATATCAACTCTAAAAAGTCTAACCTTTCCTCCAGTTCCGTCTGATTTACTTCTTTCCTGTTTGAAATATACTAAAACTCTTCCATTTGGAGCCCAAGTAGGAGCCTCAACAAGATAGCCTTTAGATATCAATCTTTCTCCACTACCATCGGGTCGCATAACACCAATATAAAACTCTCCTTCATGCATTTTTGTAAAGGCTATTAAATCACCACGTGGCGACCACACAGGTGTTGCATACCTTCCTTTTTTAAAAGAAATTCTCCTTTGATTGGATCCATCTAAATTCATTGTATACAATTGTTGGGAACCACCTCTATCTGAATTAAATACTATATTCTGGCCATCAGGTGAAAAGGTTGGTGAGGTATCTATGGATGGGCTATTAGTTAGTTGACTTACATTTTGTGTAATTAAATTCATTATAAATATATCAGTTAGACCCTGATCAGCTAAACTCATTATAATTGATTTTCCATCTGGACTAAATCTTGGTGCAAAGGTCATACCGGGAAATGTTCCAAGAAGTTCTTGTTTATTTGTTTCCAAGTTTAAAACATAAACTTTAGGCTCATCTTGGTAATATGCTAAATAAGCTACCTCCTGCGATGTTGGTGAAAACCTTGGTGTTAAAACTAAGTAAGATCCATCTGTAAGGTATTGATGGTTATGACCATCCTGATCCATTATAGCCAATCTTTTCACTCTAGCATTTAATGGCCCACTTTCAGATATATAGACTATCCTTGTATCAAAATAACCTTCCTCACCTGTAAGCCTTTTATATATTTCATCAGCTGCAATATGTGATATTCTTCTCCAATATCTACTATCTACCGTTAGCTTTAAACCAGTCAAATCTTGTTCTGTTACAACATCCCATAATCTAAACTCAACTTCAACATTTCCATTGCTATTCATATTTACTGAACCAGTAACCAAAGCTTTCACTCCTAATGGATCCCAATTTTTAAAACCAGGCCGCACACTAGGTGATTTTGGTTCCTCTATATATGATTTTGGATCAACAATATCAAAAAGACCTGTTGAATTTAAATCATTAGAAATTACCCTAATAATATTATCACTTATATCTAGCGAATTACCATCAGAGACAAATTTTTGAATAGCAATAGGTAAAGGGTCGACGTTACCTTCAGTTATATCAACTACTAAATTCTGAGAAAAAGCTTTACTATTTATTATAAAAAATAAAATAAATAGTAAATATCTCCAATTATTTATCATCAATTAATCCTTTTAAATTAAAAACCACCAAACATTTTCTTAGGGTCAAATCTTAAAGTCAATGTTTTCCATTGACTAAACTTACTTATAGGTAAAGGCATCGGTTCAGCATCCTTAACTGCTCTTATAGCCGCATTTGCGGCAGCCTTATAAAAGGAGTTATTAGCATTAAAGCCCTTGTTAACCCATTCCGCTTTTAAAATAAAACCTTCTTTATTGAATTCCATAAATATGTCAACAATAAGATTCTCAGCATCAGATGCACCAATTGGTGGAGACCAGTATTCAGAAATATGTTTTTTTAAAATATCAATTTCACTAACACCAAATGGTTTCAATAAATTTTTGGGTTTAGAGCTCAATGCATTTGAAACAATGTTCTTCATTGCAGCAAATTCATCTTTTCTTTTTTGTTTTTCAATTTTTTCTTCTTTAATCTTTTTTATTTCTTCAATTTTATTTTGTTTTTGAGTTTCCTTAATTTTCTCTAAAGTTTTTAAAACTGAAGTTAATGCATTTGGATTAGTTTTATTTTTAATAGCTTTTATTTTTTGTTTTTGTATTTGAGGTTTAGTAATTGGTTTCTGAATCTTTGAAACTTTACTTAATATTTTGGGTTTTTGAATAGGCTTAGTGTTTTCAGATAATAGAGTTGGCTTTTCTGCCGGAGAAACGGGAATATTTGGCTTTTCTGCCGGAGAAACGGGAATATTTGGCTTTTCTGCTGGCACTGCTGTTTTTTTCAGAACTTTTGGTTTTACAATCGGACTAACAATTTCCTTTTTTTCATTTCTATCATCTTCATTAGTTTTCATTTCTTTATAAGATTCTTTTTCCTGTATTTCTTCTTTTATTTCTAGGTTTGTTTCTTCTACAACTTTAAGCATTTCAAATGAAATTATAGTTAAATCTGGAGGAAGTTGCCTACCAAACTTTGGAAGACCATACATTGCGATCCCTATAATCAAAATGTGTATTGAAAAAGATATGACACTTGCAGACCTGATCATAGATTTACCTTCACTATACAATAATTGATTATTGAATGTATTAGCTATCATCAGGAAGTTTTGCTACTAAAGCTACTTTTTCATATCCAGCAGATTGAATCTTCCCCATTATCTCTATAACCTCACCATATGGTAAAAGATTATCTCCTCTTACAAAAATTCTAGTCTTTGAATTGACTTTGGATATAGCTTTTAATCTCGGAATAAGGTCTTCTGGACTTACTACTGCATCTTGGATAAAAATCTCACGGTTTTTATTCATAGTAATTATGAGTGGATCCGCATCAGAGTTTAACTGATTTGCTTTAGTTTGAGGTAGATCTACTTGAACACCAACTGTTAACATGGGCGCAGTAATCATAAACACAATTAGCAAAACAAGCATTACATCAACCAAAGGAGTTACATTTATGTTACTCATTGGTTTTTTTAATCTATACCTAATTTTTCGAGAATTTGATATCATTTAACTATCTTCATCTAAGCGTCTTGATAAAATCGCCATGAACTCAACTGAAAAGTTTTCAAGCCTTAGCGTTACTTTTTCTATATCATTGGAAAATTTATTATATGCAGCTACAGCAGGTATTGCAGCTAAGAGACCCAAGGCAGTTGCAAACAAAGCTTCAGCAATTCCTGGAGCAACAACAGCCAAAGAAGTATTTTTTGAAGCTGCTATTGCGGAGAATGAATTCATAATTCCCCAAACTGTTCCAAATAAACCAATAAAGGGTGCAACAGATCCTATAGATGCTAAAAAAGTCATACCTCTTTCTAGCCTACCTACCTCTCTTGTAATTGCAACTCCCATACCTCTATCAATTCTCTGTGCCAGAGAAGCTTTAAAATTATCACCTTTTGAAACTAACCCACTACTGTTTGCCCTTCGCCATTCTTGCATTGCAGATGAAAATACTCTAGATATCGCACCTTCATATTTTAGACTATTATCTTTGGAAATATCGTCATATATATCGTCCAAAGAGGTCCCAGACCAAAATTCATTTTCAAAACTATCAGCTAATTTTAATTCTTTACGAGATAAAAACAATTTCTCTATAATGATAGTCCAACACCACACAGAAGCAAAAAGTAAAATTAGCATTACCAGTTTAACAACTATGTCAGCTTGTAAAAATAGCCCCCATAATGAAAGATTAGCAGATCCATGAAGAACCTCTTTTACTACCTCTTGCTCCATAAAATATTTATCCCTAAATTATATAAATTAAAACTAAATTAAGACATTAGTTAGGCAAAATAGATTGAAGTGATTTTAAAAAATTTTCTGGGAACCTTGATACTTTCACATTCTTATTTACCATACACAACGTAACATTTGCGGAAGCTAACTTTTTGGTATAGTTTTCATCAAATATAATTTGACTTAAAACCAAAGAAGCTTTCTTAAATTCAATTAAATTTGTTTTGACACATATACAATCTCCTAATTTACATGATTGATGCCAGTCAAAATAAATATTTTTAACAACAATACTCAAGTTTTGTTTCAAAAAATTTTCAGATGGGAATTTTAATAATCTAATCAAACCTGACCTGGCCCTCTCTATAAAATTAAGGTATTTCGCGTGATAAACTATTCCACCAACATCTGTATCTTCATAATGAACTCTCAAAAAATAAAAATGAGTGCGATCAGTAATTTGCCCATCTAGAATTTTTTTAAATGTTATTATTTTCTTCATATACAAAACTATTTTCTGGAACCTTCAAACCTAAATAATCCCATCCTGAAGTTGTTAAAATTCTTCCTCTTTGAGTCCTGTCAACTAAATTTTCTTGGATTAAGAATGGTTCAATAACTTCTTCAACCACATCTCTTTGCTCTGATAATGAAGCTGATAAAGTTTCAACACCAACAGGCCCTCCATTATATTTCTCAGCAAGTATTTTCAAATAGCTTCTATCAATTCCGTCTAATCCTTTTTGATCAATATTCAGTTTTGAAAGAGCTATATCAGCCTCATGTTTATCAATGGCTTTTTTTTCTCTAACTAAAGCAAAGTCTCTTACCCTCCTAAGTAATCTTCCCGCTATTCTTGGCGTGC
>JBJLFF010000005.1:0-66745 GCA_045565515.1 Puniceispirillales bacterium (SeqCode) | reverse complement strand
TCCAATGCTAGGGCTTCATTTATCTCATTTAAACTTGTAAGGAGTATTTCTTTAGGGTCAGCATCTTCAATTTCAGTAGTTGTTACAGGCACTACGTTTGGTGTTATTGTTTTTTTACTCTTAAACTCTCTGAAACTTTCATATCGCTCTAAGTCCTTTCTAGATAGAGTGCTTGGGTTTTCATTTAATAATTTCTTGCCCTCATCAGTAATTGTATAAAAACCTCTTGCACCCTCTAACAAACCTGATTTTGAAAGATATGTTCGTGACCAGTAGACTCTATCATTATGTTTATACTCATTCCCTCCTTGCGTCATTTCTTCCAAGTCTTCTTGAGTTAAGTTTAATTCTTTAGCAACTAAATTTCTTACATCTTTAATATGCATTTTGTTCCCATTTTTATACTGTTTAAGAATAGGCAACAAATAAGTTTCAAAAGTTGGAACAGGCATATTTTCCTCAGCAAAAAGTTTATATAAGAAATATTATTCCATTATTCCTACCCCTAGGTAAAGGAATATTGGAATAATGATGGTGGGGGGTCAAAACTTAGCTCGCTATTAGCTACTAATATCCTGCTCTCACATTATTTTTAAAAAGGTATTTTAAACTTATAGTTTAAATATATATATTGAAATTATGAAACCTTTAAAAGTCATTCCACCGTTGCCAGAAAGAGTTAAAGTTTATGAGCAATATGTAAAACCTCTTCTTGAATGCGCAGTAGACAATAATGCAATTGATAAATGGATGTTTAATATTTATGAAAGTAGAGAGGTTAACCGTGAATCTGTAGTTTATGTTTCTACTAAACATAAAAAAATTTTTATTATTGAATTTATAAGGGAAGATGAAACCGATTTTTTTCACCATATGGACGATAATCAGATTAAGAACCATAAGACATTTAAAAAATTTAAAATTCCAATGGCTGTTCTAGATGATGAAACCCTAATAAAATTATTTAGGAAATCTCAACTAGGAAAACCTGCTTCAAAACGAACATGGAATGCTCATTTAAATTATTGGGATATTAGCAATGGAATTTATCAATCAAAAAGTCTAGTAATAGGTGGTTATAAGAATATTCCTAGTATAGATGATTTAGCTAAAGATTTAAATTTTGAGGTTTGGGTTGAGAAATCTGAAAAAGGTGCGTCCATACCATATGTTGATATAAGTAAAAAATGGTTTGGTGTTAAATACTGGTATGAAGTTTAAGAGTGCTACATCCGTAGCATTTGGGGTGCTATCTGTAAGTAAAGTATAATAGGTATGGAAGTTAGTGATTCAGATTGGGATGGTACTAAATTAATATTTATTTATTTCATTCCAAAGAACCATGGGTCTGACCATAAATGAAGAATAAAAAGACCTGCTAATACTCCAAGCACATAAGGTTGAGGACCTGAAGTTATAACTAGCAATAATATAACAGGATAAAAAAAACATAAATTCCAAAACATCAAATAAAATCCATCTTCAGATGGTTTTTCACCATCCATAAGCCAATCTTTTATTGTTACAGGAATATAACTACTTCCCGTTATCATTCCGCACACAAACCCCAAAAGAAAGCCTCCTATAAAATCCACTTTAATTCACCATAATAATAATGACTTTAAACTACAACTATGCATAAGAATAATATTTCCGAATTATAAATGCCTTTATTATTTAACCATAAATCAACCTTGTCCACATTGTCCACTGTGTCCACTCTTAATGGTCTATGTGGATAGAGTGGATAGGGTAATTATTTAAACGTATAGTAATATCCTTCTGTCTCTTCAAGAATACTTTTCTCAATTAGCTTTTTAAGTGTTTTGCTTAAATAACTTCCATCTAAATTTAAATCATTTTTGATATTGCTCCATGAACTTCCAGGATTTGATTTAATATATGTGAAAACTTTATCCTGAGTTTGACCAAGTGAAGCCTCGCTTTCCGAACCAGATACCTCCCAACCAAATTCCTTTTTGTCTAATCTATATTCTTGGTCTGCTACATCTTTACCTGTAATACTTAAGGTTGCACCATTACCATCTTTAGATTTGCTCATAACCATTACAGTATCAAAGCTAGCTATTATACCCTGACTTCCAAGTATACTTTGGTAAGGACTATAATCTGCTTGATTGTTTTCTTTGCGAGTATGATGCACCATTAGAATACTCACATTTTTTGATTGAGCTAAATCAGCCCACGGTTTTAAATCATGAACCCATGCCTCATAATCCCTTGGCTTATTTATCCTAGGCAAAATCAACTGCATTGTATCAATAAATACTGCTTTTATAGATGGGTGAAAATCTAACAAATTTTCTATTTCTGAAATTGTCGACGACTTTCCATCAGTAAGTGGGGCATCTCTGCCAGCGTGAACTAAGAGCCTTTCATCCATGATTTCAAGTTGATTTGCTCTCGTCTGTATCCTTCTAAAGTCGTCCTCTCCAGCAAAATAGAATACTCCATAATCACTACTTAAGATTTTCTTTATTAAGTTTAGGACAAAGTATGACTTACCTAATTTAGGTGGACCTGCAAGAAGAGCTAATCCTTTCGGCAGTATATTTTCAACGAGCCATTCTTGAGGAGGATACTCAATAGAAAGGATTTCTTTTATGGACTTGATATTAGGAAATCTCTCTTTGAAAGAAGCATTACTTTCACTGTACATTAGCTTTATTTTCCTTAGCTTCAAGATGCTTTTGTTCAATCCAGTCGTCGACGTCAGCATCAAGCCATCCTACTCGAAAACTACTTATTTGAATTGGTTGAGGAAACTTCCCCTCTTTTGATAGTCTTCTAAGATGTGATGCACTTAAACTAGTCTTATTTGAAACATCTTCAGCACTAAGTATCCTCATTATTTACCTCATTTAGTTTATCCAACCATTTCTGAATTGCTTCTTCTTGCCAACCAATAGCTCTTTTTCCTAATCGAATTGGTTTAGGAAACTCACCTTTGGATAAAGCTAAGTAAATACTTGAGCGTCCCAAACCAGTAATTTTTGTTATTTCGGAAAGACGATAAATCTTCTGTAGCATTGTATCTCCTTTTAAATTTATTTATGTCCAAGAAAATACAATGGTGTTTATTTAAATTCGTAAGTTATTAAATACCTATTTATTTACCTGCAAATGATTGTTCTTTTTAGCCTTAAAATATGATTTAGCTAAAGCATCATATGAACTTTTCTTTAATCTTTCTTTTACAGGAAGCTGATTAATAGCAACACTTACTGCATCACATGCACTATTGGGCTTACTGGCGTCATTCCTAGAAGCAGTTAAATTAAATTCTCTAGCTATTCTTTGAATAAGTCTTGGGAGGTACATATTTATCTCACTTCCCTTTTTAGGTGCTCCTTTTTTTCGTTTTGGAGGAATATAAACTTCATCAAGATAAGAAGTTAACCACTCTTTAAGAGCAGAAGGAATAGAACTATTTTTCCTAATAAGCGTAGAACAGTATCGTCTAAGTTTATCAAAAGCCTCATAATCTTCATTGACATTCTTAAGTTCTTTTTCCCAATCAAAGTTTTCCTTAGCAGCGCCAATGGAAGCAGGGTGAGAAAAGCTTTCCATATACTTCATAACTCCTCTATCTATCAGATATTTAATTTCTTCAAATGCTTTACTTACTGCTTTATCAAAATTACTTTTCATAGTTAGCCTCGGATCGAAATTACTTTGGCATCCTCATTATTTATATAGATTGCCCATGCCTCCATCATCTCTCTTCTTTTTTCTAAAAGGTCAGAGCGTGCATAAGCAGCCTCAGATTTATCTTTCAATGAATGTGCTAATGCTGTTTCAGCTATTTCTCTTGGGTAATTTGTTTTTTCTTGTGTCCAGGTTCTGAAAGATGTTCGAAAACCATGCGCATGAACATCAAAATTTAAGTCTTTAATTAATTTGTTAAATGTATTCTCAGAAAGAGGTGCATCTATTTTTATGCCACTAAAGATATATTTAGAACCATTTGAAATTTTTCTGGCTCCCTTGATAATTTCCATGCATCGAGTTGATAATGGTATTCTATGGGCAATACCCAATTTCATTCTTTCTGATGGGATGGTCCACAGGTTTTCATTAACCTCTTCCCATTTAGCTGTTCTTACTTCATTAGAACGTGTTGCTGTAAGAATTAAAAATTCAAGAGCAAGTTTGGTGGTAATTAAAGCATTAGAATTTTGAACCGTTCTTATGAAACTTCCAACATCTTCATAGCTCATACTCTTTCTATGGTTAAGTTTTTTGGTTTGCTTTGGAAGAGCTTTTACAATCATCTTATCAGCAGGATTATCAGTCCTCCAGTTTTGAGCTATAGACCATGTTAAAACTGCTGAAATTCTTTGCCGCACTCTTCTAGCAGTTTCTGCTTTAGTAAGCCATATAGGACTCAGAATAGACATTAAATGGGATGTATTTACTTCGCTTACCTTAAGTTCTCCAATATGAGGAAATGCATACGTTTTTAATGTAGAAATAAATTGAGCTGCATGCTTTTTATTCTTCCATGAAGGTAAATTACTTTGATGTACTTTATGAGCCACCTCTTCAAATGAAGGGATAATTTTTTGAGAGTTAGAGTAGAAAGGGTCATCACCAATTTTTATCATTTTTAGGTTTTCAAACGCTAAATCTCTAGCTTCAGCTAGCGATACTAACTTTAAACTTCCAAGCCCCTTCTCTCTTCTTTTGCCATTAATAGTTATTCTTTGAACCCAGTTTTTTGAACCTGAAGGATAAACTCTAAGAAACAAACCAAAATTACTATCATAGTATTTTCCAGGCTTATTGATTGTTTCAATATATCTAGAAGTTAGTTTTTTATTTTTATCCCCCAATCCATCCCCCAAATTACATTAGATTATAATAAACTTTAATGAATGTTATTAGATTAAATATACCATATATTTGTTATATATAAACGAATATTTGTATATTATTGGAATTAAATAAACTAAGGTATGGCGGAGGAAGGGGGATTTGAACCCCCGAGGGGCGTGAACCCCAACACGCTTTCCAGGCGTGCGCCATAAACCGCTCGGCCATTCCTCCAATATTTAAAAATACCTTATTTAAACTACTATTAAATTGAAATAGAAATTTAAAATTATTTAAAATTTGTAAACTTATATTCTATGAGATAAATTAAAACTATATGATTTCTAATTTTTTTAAAATTATAATTTATATTTTTTTTATTATATTTTGTTTATTAACTATTTTTGCATGTAGCTTTGATGTGCATCTATTAATTGATGGCTTTGGTCCTGAATTTACGAGTATTGGACAATTTTGGTACGAACTTTCTCCAAATAGCCTCCAAATAAGTGAAGTAATTGTTTCAAGATATATTGACCCATGTAGTTTATTTGTAGGTTTGGAGTGTGATCCGCTTTTATGGCATCCTTTTATGTCAAGTATATTATTAATGCCAGCTACACCAATTTTCATTTTTTTAACTCTATTATTTTTTTGGTTTAATAGAATATATAAAGAAAAAAAGTCTAGCTCATACTATAAATAACTTAATCTGAAATTTTTAATGCTTCAAAAAAAGCCGTTTGAGGTATATCAACATTTCCAAATTGTCTCATTTTTTTCTTGCCAGCTTTTTGTTTTTCTAAGAGCTTTCTTTTTCTTGAAACGTCACCACCATAGCATTTTGCTGTAACATCTTTTCTCATAGGACTTATTGTTTCCCTAGCAATAACTTTACCACCAATTGCTGCCTGGAGAGCTACTTTAAATAGTTGCCTTGGTATTAAATTTTTCAATCTTAAACAAATAGCTCTGCCTCTTATTTCTGCTTGTTCTCGATTTATTATCATAGCAAGTGCATCTACTGGCTCGTTATTAACTAAAATAGAAACTTTAACTAAATCACCTTTTTTATAATTATCGATTGCGTAATCAAAACTTGCAAAACCTTTAGTAATGCTCTTTAACCTATCATAAAAATCAAAAACAACCTCATTTAGAGGTAAAAGATAAACTATCATTGTTCTTGTTCCTGTATATTTGAGTTCTATCTGAACACCCCTTCTTTCAGTGCATAAGGTAAGGACTGAGCCTGTATATTCATCAGGCGTTAGAATTGTAGCTTTTATCCAAGGTTCTTCAATATTTTCAATAAAAGTTGGGTCAGGTAAATCAGCAGGATTATGAAGTTCTTTTTGTTCGCCTTTTTGAAGATTAATTTTATAGACTACAGATGGTGCAGTAGCTATTAATTCTAAATAAAACTCTCTATTGAGACGCTCTCTAATAACTTCCATATGAAGCAAACCAAGAAAACCGCACCTAAAACCAAAACCCAAAGCTGCTGAAGTCTCAGCTTCAAAAGAAAATGAACTATCATTTAAACTAAGTTTGATTAAGCTTTCTCTGAGTTGATTAAATTCAGAAGCATCAACAGGAAATAGCCCACAAAAAACCACTGGAACAGAAGGTTTAAAACCTGATAATGCCTCAAAGCATGGTTTTCGGTCATCTGTAATTGTATCTCCAACCTTACAATCAGAAGCAGTTTTAATGCTCGCTGTGATAAAACCAATTTCACCTGGCCCTAAATGATCTACATTTTCAATAGCTGGAGTAAAAACGCCAACCCTTTCAACCTGATATGAAATGCCAGACGACATCAATCTTATCTTTTGACCTTTAGAAATTCTACCTTCTCTTATTCTGACAAGGATCATAACTCCTAAATATGAATCATACCAGCTATCAACTAAAAGAGCTTTTAAATTACTTTCTAACAGACCAACTGGAGATGGTATTTCTTTAACAATCTTATCTAAAAGCTCACCAATACCAACTCCAGTCTTTGCAGAAACATGAGGAGCTTCAGAAGCATCGAGGCCTATAACATCTTCTATTTGATCAGCAACTCTTTTAGGGTCTGAAGATGGTAAATCAATTTTATTAAGCGCTATAACAATTTCATTATCTACATCTAGAGCTTGATAAACATTTGCTAATGTCTGTGCTTCCACACCTTGGGTACTATCAACAACTAATATAGAGCCTTCACATGCCGCTAAAGATCTTGAGACCTCATAACCAAAATCAACATGCCCAGGAGTATCCATTAAGTTAAGAATATATTTTTGACCATCTGATGACTGAAAATTAAGCCTAACTGTTTGAGCTTTAATAGTAATACCCCTTTCTCTTTCTAAATCCATATTATCTAAAACTTGCTCTTTCATTTCACGGTCGGATAAACCACCACAAAATTGTATAATTCTGTCTGCAAGTGTTGATTTTCCGTGATCTATATGGGCTATTATTGAGAAATTTCTTATCTTTTTATTATCTATCATTTATTTAATTTATTTTTAGCTTTATAAGTAAATAGTATTTTAATAAATAGTTATCAATCTTTTCTTGAATAGCAAAAATTGAAATATTAATATAGAATAATTATATGTCAGAATTTAATTTAAAATCAAAATACACCCCATTTGAAAGAATTAATTTAAAGCAAAGAAAGTGGCCTAATAATATAATATCTAAAGCCCCAGTTTGGTGCAGTGTTGACCTAAGAGACGGAAATCAGTCTTTAGTTGAACCTATGGACACCCCAAAAAAATTGAAGCTTTTTAAAACACTAGTCATGATGGGTTTCAAAGAAATTGAAATTGGCTTTCCATCAGCTTCCGATACAGATTATAATTTTTGTAGGTATTTAATAGAAAACAAAATTATACCAAATGATGTTACTATCCAAGTCTTAACACAAGCTAGAGAACATCTAATAGATAAAACTTTTAAAGCATTAGTTGGATGCAATTCAGCTATAATTCACCTATATAATTCTGTTTCTACTCTCCAAAGAAGAGTGGTATTCAAACAAGATAAACAAGGTGTTAAAGAAATTGCTCTCGATGGCGCTAAACTAATTTTCGACAAACTTAACTCAATAGATAATAAAAATATAAAACTTCAATATTCACCAGAAAGTTTTACAGGTACTGAATTAGATTATGCACTTGAGGTTTGCGAGGAGGTTCTTGATTGTTGGGAAGCAAGTAGTGATAATCCAATAATAATAAACCTGCCAGCTACAGTTGAAATGTCAACTCCAAATATTTATGCTGACCAAATAGAATGGATGATTAATAACTTTACAAATAGAGAAAGGGTTATTGTATCTTTACATCCTCACAATGATAGAGGAACAGGTGTTGCTGCAACAGAATTAGCATTGATGGCTGGCGCAGATAGAGTTGAAGGAACATTATTTGGAAATGGAGAAAGAACAGGTAACGTAGATATTGTAACATTAGGTCTAAACATGTTCACTCAAGGCGTTGATCCAAAATTAGATTTTAATGATGTAAATAATTTAATTGAAACCGCTGAATTTTGTACACAGTTACCTGTTCATGAAAGACACCCTTATGCAGGATCTTTAGTGCATACTGCTTTCTCAGGAAGCCATCAAGATGCCATTAGAAAAGGGATGGAAGCGATATCTAAGTCTAATCAGGAAAAATGGGAAGTCCCTTACTTACCAATTGACCCTAGTGATATAGGTAAAACTTACGAAGCAATAATTAGAGTTAATTCTCAGTCGGGAAAAGCCGGATCTGCTTGGTTGCTCGAGCAAGACCATAATATATTCTTACCTAGAGGCGCTCAAATTCAATTCAGCCAATCAGTCCAAAAAATAGCTGATAAAACAGGTAAAGAAATAACTTCACAAATAATCTGGGATATTTTTAAAAAAGAATACTTAAATGATGGAAAATTTAAGTTAATAGATTTTGATAGTAAAAAACTTTCACGAAACAGTAATAAAGAACAAATTGACGCTACTATAAAATTTTTAGATAAGAATATAGAAATATCTGCTTCTGGTAATGGTCCAATAAGTGCTTTTGTAACTGCTATGAGAGAAAGGTTCGACTTATCTTTTAGATTAAGCGATTTTGGTCAAAATACTAGAAGTTCTGGTTCAACTGCAGAAGCTGCTGCTTTTGTTGAAATAAAAACACCAAATGAGAACGGTAGAAGTGTATATGGTGTTGGAATTGATACTTCTATTACTCTTGCACCAATAAAAGCAGTTATAAGTGCTATAAACAGAATTTAGTCTCGAAGATATCCACCTAACTTATCTCCTATAGTTCCAATTATTTTTTTTGAAAACTCTTCTAGTTGATGATCTGAAAATGACTGCATTTTAGGTTGAAAGATAACGGTTACTCCAAAAGATTTTTTATCTTTATCAACATTTTTACCTTCATATACATCAAACACCCTTACTTCTTTAATGATATCTTTTTCAACTGATGCAATGCATCTAGTGATCTCACCTGATGAAGTATTTTTATCTATAATAAATGAAAATTCTCTTTTTACTTCTTGTAAAGTGTCCAATATTAATAGCTTTTTTACAGATGTTAATTTTTTAGGTAATGGAATATTTTGAATGTTTATTTCAAATCCAACAACATTCAATTTTAAATTAAAGTTCTCTAAAATTATAGGGTGTATTTCACCAAATTGTGCAACCTCATTTTTACCAAGAGAAAAAACTCCGCTTCTCCCAGAATGATAACAATTAGATATAGATCTTTTTAATTGAACTTTTGATGGATCCAATCCACATAATTTTATAACTGCCTCTACATCCGCTTTAGCATCTAACCAATCAAAATCTCTTGAATTATTTGTCCAATCTTTGATGCCTGTTTTACCATAACGTAATCCACTTATTTTGATGACCTGGTCTTCAGGCATCTGACCATTAAAAATTGGGCCTACTTCAAATAGAGATGCACTTTCAAAACCTTTTTTAAAGTTTCTTGAACAACTAGAAAGTAGATTTGGTAAAAGCGAAGGTCTCATACAATTTAAATCACTACTAATTGGGTTAGAAAGTATCAGGTCATCTATTATATTTTCTTTAAATAATTGAGCTTCTTTTGAAGATAAAAATGAATAAGTAATACTCTCATTCATGCCTCTTCCTGCTAACATTGATTTAATTGATAATAGTCTCTTATTTTCTCTACTTATCGCTGGTTTTGGGATAACATTTTCATTAAATAACTTTGCTTCAGGTATATTTTCATAGCCATAAATCCTTATAACCTCTTCAACTAAATCTGCTGAACCATCAATATCATTCCTCCAAGGAGGTGGTGTTACAATCCATAAATCATCTTTCTTTAAAAGAGTGAAACCTAATGCATTTAGAATTTCAGATATATTTTTATTTTCAACTTTAACACCTGTTAGTTCATAAACTCTTTTAGGATTAAACTTAATTTCTCTTTTCCAGTTGATGCCAGTTCCTATGTGCTGAGGATAGCTTACTTCTCCGCCACAAATTTCAAGTACTAAATTAGTTACATGATTATGAACCCATTTAGGGCAATCTTGATCCAAACCTCTCTCAAATCTATACCTTGCATCAGAATTAAGATTAATTTTTCGTCCAGTTTTTGATACTTTGATTGGATCAAAAACAGCAATTTCAAGAAACATTTCGTTTGTTTCATTTGAAACACCTGTCCTAACCCCACCCATAATTCCTGCTAAATCATCAGCTCCTTGTGAGTCTGCAATAATTATATCATCATTTGATAATTTATACTGTTTATCATTCAGCGTTGAAATAACCTCATTTTCTTTTGCAAATCTTATTTCTAGTTTATCACCTGAAATTTTTTCTCCATCATAAGCATGTAAAGGTCTATTTAAATCAAACATTACATAATTTGTAATATCAACAAGAGCTGAAATTGGTCTTTGTCCTATTGCATTTAACCTTTGTTGCATCCACTTAGGACTCTGACAATTATTTAATTTTTTGAAGTACCTACTAGATAAAGTAGGAACAAGTTTATTATCATTAAGTTCTTTAGAAATTATAAATTGTTTTGGACTTTCAAAACTCCCTTCTATTTCTTTAATTTTTAACGGTTTTAAATTACCAAAACCAGCAGCAGCTAAGTCTCTGGCAATCCCTCTAACACCAAGGCAATCAGCTCTATTTGGTGTTATTCCAATTGTTATAACAGGATCTCCAAGACCAGACCAGTCAAGAAAATTCGACCCTATCTTGGCACTATTATCAAGTTCTATAATACCATCATGTTCATCAGAAATTTCTAATTCACGTTCAGAACACATCATACCAAACGAGTTCTCGCCTCTTATTTTACCAACAGCTAGTTTAAGATCAATTCCAGGAATGTAGGTTCCAGGTTTTGCAAATACACCAATAAGATTTTTTTTTGCGTTTGGTGCTCCACAAATAACTTGATGGATATCACCTGAATTATCATCAACTGATAGAATTTTGAGTCTATCAGCATTTGGATGAGGCTTTTCATCTATCACTTTAGCAATAATAAAATCTTTAAGCTTTTTAGATTTATCAGTAACATCTTCAACCTCCAATCCTATCATAGATAGTTTATCAGTAATCTCTTCCAAAGTTTTGTCAGTATCTAAATGTTCAAGTAACCAGTTAAATGTAAATTTCATCATTGCTAACCTTGGTGAATAGATGTCTGTTCAAATGAAAAAAATCCATAATGCTTCATCCATCTTAAATCAGAATCAAAAAAGGGCCTCAAATCTGGAATTCCATACTTCAACATAGCTATTCTCTCAAGACCCATTCCAAAGGCAAAGCCTTGATGTTTTGAAGGATCTATTCCACAGTTTTCAAGAACTCTTGGATTAACCATTCCACTCCCTAATATTTCTAACCATTCATCACCAGACCCTATTTTCAACTCACCATTTTTTTTAGAACATCCAATATCCACTTCAGCAGATGGTTCAGTAAAAGGGAAATAACTCGGTCTAAATCTTACAGGTAAATCATCCACACCAAAAAAAACTCTGCAAAACTCTATTAAACATCCCTTCAAATGACTCATGTTTAAATTATCACCAATAACTAATCCTTCACACTGATGAAACATTGGGCTATGTGTCGCATCATGGTCACTTCTGTAGGTTCTACCTGGCACAATTACCCTCAGTGGAGGTTTAAGTTTTTCCATAGTCCTTATCTGAACAGGACTAGTATGAGTTCTTAATACTTTTCTATTACCATCTTCATCAGAATTAAAATAAAATGTATCATGTTCTTGTCTAGCTGGGTGTTCTGGTGGAATATTTAAAGCAGTAAAATTATAATAATCACTTTCAATATCTGGACCTTCTGCGACTGTAAATCCCATTTGGGCAAATATAGAAATCACTTCATCCATAGTTTTAGATAATGGATGAATTTTTCCATTGGTTTCAGGTCTGATGGGAAGTGTTATATCAACACTTTCATTTGCTAATTTTTTATTTATATGGTCTTTTCTAAGAACTTCCTTCTTATTCTCTATGGTTGCTAAAACTTCTTTTTGAATAAGATTTAACTTTTGCCCAGTCTCTTTTCTTTTCTCGGGTTCGATTGAACCTAATTGCTTCATTAACAGACTTAAAGATCCCTTTTTACCAAGAGATTCAACTCTAACATCCTCAAGTCCTTCTAAAGTAAAAGACTTATCAATTTTTTCAAGAATTTCATTTTTAAGCTGTTCATAATCTTGCATAAAAATAGAAGCCTAGAGTTGTGATTTTGCAGTATCCACAATATTTTTAAATGTATCAGGATCTGAAATAGCTATTTCAGATAACATCTTCCTATCTAAATCTAAATCTGTTTTAGACATACCATGAATAAACTGACTGTAAGTTAGTCCATGAACTCTTACAGCAGCATTTATCCTTTGTATCCATAAAGACCTGAAATCTCTTTTTCTAACTCTTCTATCTCTGTAAGCGTATTGTCTAGCTTTGTCTACAGCTTGTTTAGCAACTCTAAAAACATTTTTTCTTCTGCCATAGTAACCTTTAGCTGCATCGATAACTTTTTTGTGGCGTGCATGTGTAATAACGCCTCTTTTAACTTTTGCCATAAAAACTCCTAATTAAGCGTATGGTAAAAAACGTCTAACAATGCGTGCATCACATTCATTAAGAATCATTGTACCACGAGATTGTCTTTTCATTTTCTGTGATCTTCTTCTTAAGTTATGTGATAAAAAAGCAGCAGGTGCTTTTACTTTTCCAGATGATGTAAGTCGAAACCTTTTTTTGGCTCCGCTTTTTGTTTTCATTTTGGGCATTTCGCACGTCTTTCTTGAAGTGGTTATAATTAAATGATTTATTGGCAGCCCTTTTACAGCCAATAAATTTTTTGTTTTATAAAGTATAACTATAAAATAATCAATAGAAACTTTATCATTTTCCAGGTGCTAAAACCATTATCATCTGTCTACCCTCTAATTTTGGTTCAAGCTCTATTTTAGATTTTTCAACGGTATCTGTTTTAACCCTTCCTAAAACATCTATACCAATTTGCTGATGAGCCATTTCTCGTCCTCTATATCTCATAGTAACTTTAACTTTGTCCCCAGAGTCTAAAAATTCAAAAATTTTTCTAAGCTTTACTTGATAATCATGTTCATCAATATTTGGTCTTAATTTGATCTCTTTTACATCTATGGTTTTTTGCTTCTTTTTAGCTTCATTTTTACGTTTTTGGGCTTCATATTTATATTTTCCATAATCAAGAAATTTACATACTGGGGGGTCAGTATTTGGAGATATCTCAACTAAATCTAGTCCCTCTCCAATAGCAAGTTGAATGGCTTTATCAGTTTCCATTATTCCCAACTGTTCCCCATCTTTTCCAATGCATCTTATTTTTTCAACAAGGATTTCATCATTTATCCTCGGACCGTCTTTTGATGGTGTAGCACCTTGATTGTTAAAAGCTATTTTTATTTCTCCTTTATTTATTGACTATAAATTTTACTTAATACTTTTATTCATTCTAGCAAGATCTGGAGGTAATGCTTCAGATTTAAACTTTATTAAAGCCTTATTTAGATCTAAGTTTACCTGTTCTTTAGAGCCAAGCTGTCTTACCGAAACCTCTTTATTTTCTAATTCTTTTTTACCTACTATAAACAATATCGGAACTTTGTTTTCTGAATGTTCTCTTATCTTGTAACCTATTTTTTCATTTCTTTTATCTACTGATACTCTGAGCCCTAATTCTTCAGCCTGTATTCTAATATCTTCACCATAACTATCAGTATCCTTAGTAATAGTGCAAATTTTAATTTGATTAGGAGCTAGCCAAAGTGGCCATCTACCTGCATATTGTTCAATTAATATGCCAAACCACCTCTCCATTGATCCCAAAATTGCTCTATGAAGCATAACAGGTCTTTTTTTTGATCCATCGGTTGAAATATATTCTGCCTTTAATCTTTCAGGAAGAACAAAGTCAACTTGTAATGTACCGCATTGCCAGTCCCTCCCAATAGCATCTTTTAATACAAACTCCAATTTAGGGCCATAGAAGGCCCCTTCTCCGGGGTTCATTACAACTTCAAGCCCTGCAGCTTTGCTTGCATCCATTAGGGCTTTCTCAGCTTGATCCCAAGTTTTATCATCTCCAGCTCTTAACTCAGGTCTATCTGAAAATTTAATTGTTATGTCTTCAAAACCAAAGTCATTATATATACTTCTTAAAAGTGCGCAAAAAGAGACAGACTCTTGATTGATTTGTTCCTCTGTACAAAAGATATGAGCGTCGTCTTGAGTGAATGCCCTTACTCTCATTATACCATGAAGAGCACCGCTGGGTTCATTCCTATGACAAGCACCAAATTCTGATAGTCTTAAAGGAAGATCTCTAAAAGATTTTAATCGTTGTTTAAAAATTTGAACATGACCTGGACAATTCATTGGTTTCAATGCTAAAGTTTGATCTTCATCAGTTTCTGTCGTAAACATATGGTCACCAAACTTTTCCCAATGACCAGAATTTTCCCAAAGCTTTCTATCAATAAGTTGTGGCGTCTTAACTTCGTGATATTGAGCTTTGTTTAATCTTCTTCGAATATAAGACTCTATTTCTTGATAAATTGTCCATCCAGATGGATGCCAGAATATAGAACCGGTTGCCTCTTCTTGAATATGGAATAATTGTTGGGCTTTTCCAAGTTTTCTGTGGTCTCTTTTCTCAGCTTCCTCAAGCATTGTAAGGTATTTAACTAAATCTTTGTCATTATTCCATGCAGTTCCATAAATCCTTTGAAGCATTGGTTTGGTTGAATCTCCCCGCCAATACGCACCAGCAACACTCATAAGTTTAAAAGAGTGACCAGTATCTTGTGTTGTCCTCAGGTGAGGTCCTCGACATAAATCAGTAAATTGACCTTGATCATAAAAAGTTAATTCTTGATCAGGTGGGATATCATTTATCAATTCAACTTTAAAAGGTTCATTTTTTTCTTCATAAAATTTAATGGCATCATCTCTGGACAAAACTTTTCTAGTAATTTTTTCATTTCTATTGACAATTTCATGCATTCTTTTTTCTATAGTTATCAAATCTTCAGAAGTAAAAGGAGTTTCTCTAAAGAAATCATAATAGAACCCATTTTCTATTACAGGACCAATAGTCACTTGTGTTTCAGGAAAAATTTCTAAAACAGCCTCAGCTAATATATGCGCACAATCATGGCGCAAAACCTCTAAAGTTTTATCATCACCTTTTTTTAGTATTGATACACTGCAATCTTTAGATATTTCACGGGATATGTCCCAATATTCACCATTTACTTTTGCCATAACAGCAGATTTTTTCAATGAGGATGAAATATCCTCAGCAATTTTAATTGGTGTTATATTTGAGTTATAAGTTTTAAAAGATCCATCTGGTAATGTAATTTTAGGCAAATTAAAACATTTCCTTAATTGTAAATTGTTGATTGTTCAATTTTGACATAAATGATTACTTAATACATAATATTTCATTGTAGAGATTAAGCGTTTCACTAGTCATTTTATTTAATGAAAAATTTTTAACAATATGATCTCTTGATAACTTAGCCATTTTATTTCTATCTCTTGTTGAAATGTTTATAAGCTTTTCTATAGCAAATCCAAGCTCTTTTTCATTTTTTGGCTCAACTAATATACCAGTTTGATTATTTATAACACTCTCAATAGCACCTCCATGATTAAAAGCAACAACTGGCCTACCCATAGCTTGAGCTTCAATCAATATTCTTCCGAAAGGTTCTGGCTTCAGGCTCGGAACCACAACTAAATCAGCAAGCATATAAGCCGCTGGGAGATCATCCAAAAAAGGAAGGAAAACAATTTTACCTAAAACATCATATTTTTTTGCAACATTTCTAAGTTTTGCTACGTAGGGACCTTCGTCATCAGATCCAGGCATAATACAAATAATATTCTCAGTATTTATTCCGCTGAAAGATTTAATAAGTATTTCATGACCCTTCCAGCTTGAAGGTCTGGCTGGCATCATAAGTATTTTAACATCGTCAGGTAATTGAAACATTTCTGACATTTGAATAATTCTACTTTTAGGAATTTTTTGAGGGTTAAACATTTCAATATCAGCACCTCTGTGGATTACTTTTATTGATTCTAATTTTTCAGGATTATTTTTTAATATATTATCTTTTATGTAATTTGAAATTGCTATGATTTTATCAGCTTTAATTGATGCACTATTGTAAAATCTTTTAAAAATTGAATTAGCTACATAACTTCCATGAATAGTAGATACCAAAGGTATATTCATTTTTTTTGCTACGTTACCTGCAGTCCAAGAAGGAACCCTTGATCTTACATGAATTATATTAGGTTTTTCTTCAAAAAATACTTTTTCTATATTTGTTTTTAATTTTGACCAACGAAAAGGATTTTTAGTATGGACAGGTAAGGTAATATGTTTTGATCCATTTCTAGTCAATCTTGTTTCTAACCTTCCACCAGAAGATATAACAACAGATCTCCAACCATGTTTTACCAAACACTCAGACATTTCAAGAGTTCCCCTTTCAACACCACCAGAATTTAGGGCGGGCAAAACTTGAATTACACATTTTTGTTTGTTGTTTTTCATTAATATTAATTTAGGATAAATTTATATTATATTAAATTAATTGAAACACGAGTGATGAATAAAATATATCATAGATCTGGACAATATATTACATATTCCATTCAATCAGGCAAGTCACCCTTTGTTGTTTTTCTTCATGGTCTAATGTCTGATATGCATGGTACAAAAGCAGTTGAGATTGAAAAATTTTTAAAAGCTTTAGGAAATGGATATATTCGTTTTAATTGCAGAGGGCATGGAGAATCTGAAGGTGACTTTGCTGATTTTGGAATAGATGATTGGGCAGATGATGCTAGTTTAATTATTAATGAATTACCAAAAGAGCAAGTTATATTAGTTGGCTCCTCAATGGGCGGATGGTCTATGCTCTTGAATGCAGTTAAAAATCCAGAGTTGATTAAAGGATTGATTGGTATTGCAGCAGCTCCAGATTTTACAGAGGACATGCTAAGTAAACTATCTAAAAATAAACAGAATATTCTGTTTTCACAGGGGTTTATTGAAATACCAAGTGAATATAGTTATAAGCCCTATATAATTTCTAAGAAACTTATTGATTCAGGCAAAAATAATTTACTTCTAAATTCTTCAATTCCAATTAAATGCCCTGTTCAACTTTTTCATGGTGGAAAAGATGAAGATGTACCTTTAGAAAATAGCCTTAAACTTATTGAAAAAATTGAAAGTGAAAATATTAAGTTAACATTTGTAAAAGATGCAAATCATCAATTTTCTAGAGAAAGTGATTTGAAACTAATATTTAAAGCAATAGATGAAATGATCTCTAATTAGATAAATTCATTTATCTTGGCCTTCTTTAATAATACTTCGCCTGATTTCACGTGTTTTAGTGAATAAATCCTCCAATTTATCAGCCTCAGACCACCTTATTGCCCTTTGTAAATAAGTTAAATCTTCACTGAATCTTTGAAGCATTTCTAAAACAGCCTCCTTATTATTCAAAAATACATCTCTCCACATTATGGGATCAGAAGACGCAATACGAGTAAAGTCTCTAAAACCTGTTGCAGAGAACCTTACAACATCATGTTTTGTTTGATCTTCAAGATCTGTAGCAGTTCCAACTATTGTATAAGCAATTAAATGAGGTAAATGTGACGTAATAGCTAGAATTTTATCATGGTAATCTGGTTTCATAGTCTCAACGATAGCACCAGTTCCAGATAAAAACTTTCTAAAATCTTCCATAATTCCAATGGGTATAGGGCAATAAGGTACGATTACCCAATATTTTCCTTTAAAAAGATTTGCAAAACCTGCTTCTGGGCCAGAGTTTTCGGTACCCGCTAAAGGATGTGAAGGTATAAAAAATGTTTTTTCACTTAAATGTGACTTAATATCATCTATTACTGAACTTTTTGTAGATCCAGTATCTGTTAAAATACATCCTACTTTTAATATTTTTGATATTTTTTTTGCTGTTTCTTTCATTGATCCAACTGGAATACACAGCACGACTAAATCAGAATTTTTTACAGTTTCTTCAATATTTGTGAAGATATTATCAGGTTCTATAATTTTCTTTAATTTTTCCCTTACATCACCATTAGAGTCATAAATTTTTATTGTTTTGCATAAACTATTTTCTTTGATTGATAAGAGAAGTGAACTACCTATTAAACCACCTCCAATTATTGCAACCGTATTATAAATATTTTTTGAATTCACTATTTTGCATTTCCTAAAAATTCTAAAAGGCAATCCAAAAGTTTTTCCATTTCATTTTCTTCTCCTATTGTAATTCTCAAATAAGAGTTCAAATTATAAGGTCTCATACCCCTAACGAAAATATTATTTTTCTCTAAAAACTTAAGTGCATCTGATGCTAACTCTTCAGACTTAAAGTTTAAAAGAAAAAAATTTGTTTCACTAGGAATAAAATCAATCTGATGACTTTCTAGTTTTTTAAAAATCCAATCTTTATACTTTTTATTGTGGGCAAAAGATAATTCTTGAAATTTAATATCTTCTACTGCAGCAATACCAGCAAAACTAGCTAATGCATTTACAGAAAAAGCTGGTCTTATTGATTTCAAGATATTTGCAACTTTGATAGGGCAATAAGCCCAACCTAATCTGAGAGATGCTAATGCATGTAATTTTGAAAAAGTTCTTAACATAATAATATTATCAAATTCTTCAACAAATTTAGATCCATCTGTATAATCTTTGTTATCTACATATTCAGCATAAGCAGAATCTAAAACTACAAGAATATCTGATCTGATATCTTTAAAAAAACTTCTAATTTCTTCTTCACATACCATAGTACCAGTAGGATTATTTGGATTTGCAAGAAAAATTATTTTTGTTTTTTTTGTTATCTTTTCCTGAATATTTTCTAAACTTGCTGTGAAGTTTTTATCCTTTGCTAAAACCGGGGTCCCACCAGATATTCTTATACTTTGAGGAAAAACTAAAAATCCATATTCAGTGTGAATTGCCTCATCTCCTGGATCAAGAAAAGCGTTACAAATTAATTGGATAAGGTCATCAGACCCATTCCCTAAAACAATATTCTCTTGAATTAATTTATATCTGTTTGCAATTGCATTAATTAAGCCTTGGTCTATTTGGTCTGGATATCTGTGGAATAAATGATTTTCTAGGGACCATTCTTTAATTGCTTTTATTGCATTTGGGCTTGGTCCAAGCGCTCCTTCATTGACTGATAGCCTAACTACATCTTTAGTTTTTTTTTCAGCGACGGCTGGTCTATAAGTGTTAAGGCTTCTTAATGCTTTTTTTGGTAATATATTGTTCAATTAATTTATCCTAATTTTAAATTTCTTTTTTATAAATAACTGTTTTAACAAGATCATCTCTGCCTATAACAGGGGTTATTGCAAGTCTTTTAATACATACTTTATCAATTGAATAAGTTTCTTTTAAATTATTTTTAAATAAGACAACCGCAGCATCATAATTGCCAGAAGTTATTTTTTTAAATGCATCTGCATTAGTTTTAAAAAGTTTAATTTTAGCAGCCCTTCCAAAGTGCCATTTAGCTGTATCAAATGCCTTTTGTGAAGATCCAACAGAAATTTTTAAACCTCCTTGTAAAAAAAGATTTTCAGATATTAACAATCTCCAGACATTTTCTATAAATTGTGGACTTGATGCTTTAGAAACAGATAATAGTTTTTTTATCAAAGCCTCTTCCCTTTTAGGCTTAAAAATATCTCCACCTTTTTTAGCTTTGATTATTTTGCTTGCTAGATTTGATCTATTTTCAATCAGGTGAAGTATGTTTTTGTCAATATTATCAATTTCATTTCTAAGCTTTACTAGAATTTTGTTTTGTTCATTCATTTTGAAACATACATTTTACTTTTAATTTTGTTATATTCCTAAATTTGTTGCTGAATAGAAATTTTAGGTAATTTATATTTATAAGCTTTTAACTTATTTTTTGGAATAGCATAATTAAATTTAGTAGCCTCAACAAGCATGACACCACCAAAATTTTTAAATATTTTTTTTCCAAAGTATTCTATGAATTTATAATTATTTAAAATTAATTTATTATTACTTGGTGGAAAATATATACAAAAATTTATTTTTATTTCATCAAAACCGTTTGAAAGGAGTAATTCGTTAATCTGATTTTTTGAAAATGGTCGGCATTTTCCAAATGGGGTGGTTTCTTGTATACCCCAAAAACTAAATGAGTTTGGAATAATTAAAAAAATTTTTCCTTGCCCTTTTAAAACTCTCCAAATCTCAGAAATTACTAAATCTAATCTATCAGAGAACTCTAACCAGTGTGAAAGAACAACTGTATCAAACTGTAAATCATTAAAAGGGAATGCTTTCTCATCTGTTTGTATTGAAGAATTATAACCTTTTTTAAGAAACTTTATTTCACTATTAGCAGGTGGAACTGATAAAATTGATATTTTAGATTCACAGTTTTTATTTTTTAAGTAAGGGTGAATATATCCAAATCCTAAAGATGACGAAACATTAGCCTTATTTAGAAAAAGTTCTAATTTATGTTGAATAATTCTTATACATTTTTTACCTAATTCAGAGTTATAAAATTTATTCAAGTCATCAGGATTGAAATTCATAATCAACTTTAAACAATTAAACCTTATACTTTATTGCAATGTATAATTATATTATATAGTTAATCATGAATAAAGAAATTGAAATTATTACAATTAAATCTCTTAGTGACAATTATATATGGCTTTTAAGAAATAATATTAAAAACTTGACAGCTGTTATAGACCCTGGTGAATCAGAACCAGTAAATAGGGTGTTATTTCAAAAAAATTGGAGCCTTGATCAAATAATTAATACTCATCATCATTATGATCATACAAATGGTAATTTAGAGCTTAAAAAAAAATGGGGGGCTAAATTAACAGCTCCTGAAGAAGAAAAAAATAAGATTAAAAATATTGATATTGGGGTAATTGATGATGATGAAATCGACATTGCTGGTTTAAAAGCAAGAGTAATTCATACACCTGGACATACTTTAGGGCATGTTATGTTTTATTTAAAAAAGGAAAAAATACTATTTGCAGGCGATACTATCTTTTCACTTGGCTGTGGAAGAGTTTTTGAAGGCTCAATGAAAGATATGTTTTTTTCATTAAATAAAATTAAATCTTTGGACCCAGAAACTTTAATTTACTGTGGTCACGAATATACTGAAAACAATCTTAAATTTGCACTTGAAATCGACAAACAAAACGAAGACCTTAAAATTTTCTCAGAAAAAATTACTGACCTAAAAAGATCTAATTTACCGACAATTCCATCATTGTTGAAAGATGAATTAAATTGTAATCCTTTTTTGAGAACAGATGATGTAAATATTTCATTATATTTCAAAAATAAGAGAAACAATAATTTGGAAATTTTTACTAAATTAAGAAATCTAAAAGATAAATTTTAAAATGATTTATTTGTTAGTCTTTTTATGAAAAACAATCAGCATCCAATAGAGAAAATATCAATAAAAAAGTATTCTAATAGACGATTATATAATTGTTCAACTAGCAAATATATTAACCTTAAAGATTTAATTGAGATTATTACAAAAAATCATAACGTTAAAATAGAGGATCATCTTACTGGAGAAGATTTAACACAACAAACTCTTTCTCAATTAATTTATGAAGATAACAATCCTAAAAAACCTATATTTTCAGAAAACTTTATAAAAACTTTATTCAAAATCTTAGAGAAAAATAATATAGCAGATGTTTCAGAGTACTTAGAAATTTGTTTAAAAAAATTTGAAGATTATAATAAACAAGAACATACAGATTTTGAAAAATTAAATATTTTAGATTTGCAACTTCAAATATTAGAATTAAAAAAACTTATAGTTAAAAGTTAACTTAAAGTCTAATATTCTAGGTAGATATTTCATACCCAACTTCATTACAATCATTGTAAATATCTGGCTTAGAGACACTCACTTTTATATTAGAAATTTTTTTCAAGTCTTTTAAATAATTTAAAATTTGGTTTGCTAAAGTTTCTACCAAGTTAAAATGCTGGCTAGATGATATTTCTTTTATTTTTCTATAAATAACGTCATAATTTAGAGTTTCATCTATTTTATCATTTTTTGGAGAAATATCCGTTGATAACTCAAGTTTCAAATTAATTATTACTCTTTGTGGGTTCTTCCTTTCATGCTCATATACTCCAATTTTACACATTAATTCTATATCTTTAAAAAATATTGATTGCTTATTATCAGTTAGCTTCATAATTTCTCCTTTCAAAGAAAAGCTGCATCTCTTTTTTGCGGAGATAAGTGAGCCCCACCATCTATAATTATATTCTCGCCGGTTACACTCAAAGTATTTATTAAAAATTTTATAGCATTTATTAAATCATCAGCTTGTGGACCTCTAGATAATGGGTTTAATTCCTGGATTCTTTTAAAATCTCTAGATTGTTGTTTAGGGTTAGCCAAAGTAAAGCCAGGCGCAATACCATTAACTCTTAAGTTAGGTGCATATGAAAGTGCTGCAACTTCAGTCAATCCTAATAATGCGTACTTTGATAAAGTATAAGTATAGTGGTCTGAATTTAGTCCAAATAATTTTGCATCTAACATATTTATAACATTACCTAGTAAAGAACTATTTAGATGTTTATGAAGATTTTTAGTTAGAAGAACAGGAATTTTAAAATTTGCGTGCATATGGTCATCTAAAACACTCTCTTCAAAGTTCTCAGCATTATCATAAATAAAAGCAGATGCGTTATTAATCAAAGTAAATTGGTTTACACTAATTTTTTTAACAAAATTTAATGCTTCTAGTATTAATTCTGAGGCATCAAACGCAGACTTAATATTTTTTTTAATGAGAGCTACATCTCCACCATTTTTAAGGATTTTTTCTTTAGTAAGGATAGCCTCACTCTCAGAATTATTATAATGGATGATTATAAAATAATTTTCTTTAGATAGTTGTTGAGCAATCAAACTACCTAATCTCTTAGCACCACCTGTTATTAAAACTGCATTTTTCATATTAAAACTAACTAAAAATTTATAATAAACTCAATAACACACTCTAAATACTTGGTATAATCCAATCTGGAAATATATTGGTTTTATTAATCTCTTTAAGATAATCATGGTTTTTAAATAGACCATGGTTCGTTACCAAAATTGTTGAGATTTTACTCGCAAGTCCACCTAATACATCTGTATGCAAACTATCACCAACCATAGCTATCCTCTCAAGGTCAATTGATTTATTTTGAATTGTGTTAATTTGACTAATAGCTAATTCGTATATTTGAGAATGAGGTTTACCAAAATAAATTGGTTTGGACTTTTCTGATTTGTGAAAGTTTAAACTCCAATATCCTGGTTCAATAGAAAAAGATGTTTGGTGAGGTGCAATTATATCCGGGTTGCCTACTAATATTTTTACAGGCTTGTCGTCTATATAATTTTCTAAAATCTTCTGTTTTTTTTCATCCCAATATTCACATCCTAGGTAAATTATACCTTCACACCTATTAATATTATCCATATCTTTCCCTAAAATATGCCCCTCAACTCCTAATTCGTCTAAATCTGAACCTGGTGAACCTATAACTCCCCAGATAATATTTTTTTCATTTTTGAGATATTTTTTTAAGAGGTCTCTACTAGAAATTACCTCATCAGAGTTGAAAGGCAGTTTCCATTTGTTAAATGTTTTCACTTTTTTAGATGTAGGATATGAAGCACCATTTGTTAAAACAGTAATTATTTTTCCTTTTCTTTTTAATTCATTCAATACATTAGGAACATGGCTAATTAAATCACCACCAATATTAAGAACTCCAAATGAATCAAAAATAAAAGCATCAAATTTATCTGAAATTTCATTAATGGAATTGGCTTTATTTAAACCTCCATTTCTCAACGGACTTGGGAATATTGATTTTTTTAATTCATAAAGATTAATAATTTCCTCAATTGTTAGGCTATTGTTTTTGAACAGATTAAGATATGAAGACATTAATTTTATTGATATGGTAATAATTATTTTTATTTATATACTAAGGATTATAAACTATTTAATTTATAATTATACAATATTGAATAATTTTTAGAAAATTTACGTTTATTGGTTTGGAGAATTAGTAATGACAAAAATGACAACTGAAGAAGCCTTTGTGAAAGTTCTTCAATTAAATGGTATAGATCAAGCTTTTGGAATAATTGGCTCTGCTTTTATGCCAATTTCTGATCTTTTCCCGAAAGCTGGTATCAAATTTTGGGATGTAGCGCATGAATGTAATGGTGGCTACATTTGCGATGGTTATACTAGGTCGTCAGGTAAAATTGGAATGTGCATTGCTCAAAACGGTCCAGGAATAACGAATTTTGTTACAGCTATCAAAACTGCTTATTGGAATCATACACCTATGCTTCTTGTTACTCCTCAAGCAGCAAACAAAACAATTGGCCAAGGGGGTTTTCAGGAAGTTGAGCAAATGGCACTTTTTAAAGATATGGTTTGTTATCAAGAGGAAGTAAGAGATCCTTCGAGGATCGCTGAGGTTTTAAATAGAGTAATAGAAAAATCTATAAGAGGTTCTGCACCTGCTCAAATTAATGTTCCTAGAGACTATTTTTGTAAAGTTGTCGACATAGATATTCCTAAAGTCGTAAGATTTGGTAAATCCAGCCCTAATAATGACGACATTTTGAAAGCTGTAGATCTTCTATCTAATGCAAATTTTCCTGTAATATTATCAGGTGCAGGTGTTGTATTATCAGATGCAATCGAAGAATGTGTTGAATTAGCTGAAAGATTAGATGCACCTGTTTGTTCTGGCTATCAACATAATGATAGTTTCCCTGGAAGTCACCCACTTTCAGCAGGTCCACTTGGATATAATGGATCGAAAGCAGGTATGAAATTAATTTCTCAAGCTGATGTGGTAATTGCTTTAGGAACAAGATTAAATCCTTTTTCCACTCTTCCTTGTTATGGAATTGATTACTGGCCTAAAAATGCAAAAGTTATCCAAGTAGACATTAATCCAGATAGGATTGGTTTATCAAAAAAAATTACTCTTGGTATAAGTGCTGATGCAAAAATTACTATAAATGAGATACTCTCTAAACTTGATCATACCGCAGGTGACACTGAAAGAGAAAAAAGAAAAAATATAATTGCAGAAACAAAATCTCAATGGCTACAAGAATTATCAAGTATGGATAATGAGGATGATGACCCAGGTACGTCATGGAATGAAGACGCAAGAAACAGACAGCCTGAAAGAATGAGCCCAAGGATGGCATGGAGAGCCATTCAATCAGCATTGCCTCAAAATGCTATCATTTCATCTGATATTGGAAATAACTGCGCCATTGGAAATGCTTATCCCACTTTTGAAAAGGGTAGAAAATATTTAGCACCTGGTTTATTTGGACCTTGCGGATATGGTTTTCCTGCAATTATAGGTGCTAAAATAGCTTGTCCTGATATACCAGTTATTGGTTTTGCTGGTGACGGAGCATTTGGTATCTCAATGAATGAAATGACTTCATGTGGCAGGGAGGACTGGCCAGGAATTACTATGGTGATTTTCCGAAACTATCAGTGGGGTGCTGAAAAAAGAAATACTACCCTTTGGTATGATAATAATTTTGTTGGCACTGAATTAAATCAGGATTTTAGTTATGCAAAAATTGCTGAGGGCTGTGGTTTGAAAGGCATTCAAGTTAGGTCTATGAATGAACTTTCTTCAGCACTCAGAAAATCATGTGAAGATCAAAATCAAGGAATTACAACATTCATAGAGGTAGTTTTAAATCAAGAATTAGGAGAACCCTTTAGAAGGGATGCGATGAAAGCCCCTGAAGTTATCGCAGGAATTAACAAAAGTGATATGGCGGAACAAACTTTTTAGGTTAAATTGATGCTAGAGTGAGAATAGATGATGATATTATATCATCAGTTTTTGCACCTCTAGAAAGATCACAAACGGGCTTATTAAAGCCCTGCAAAAAAGGTCCATAGGATTTAAAATTGCCTAAACTTTGACAAAGCTTGTAAGCGATATTTCCTGCATCTAAAGATGGAAAAATAAAAACATTTAAATTTCCTTCATAATTGATACCTTTAGTCTCGGCTATTTTGTTAACAACTGCAGCATCTCCCTGAATAGGACCATAAATATCAAGCCCTTGATCTTTTAATATTTGATATACTGCTCTTACCATTTTTACACTCTCTCCATCTCCTGATGCGAGAGTAGAGAACGAGAGAAGTGCAACTTTTGAATAACCTAAAAGCTTTTCAGCTACTCTGGACGCATTAATGGTAATATCTTTTAAAATTTCCTCATTTACATATGCGTTAACAGCGCAATCAGAAAAAACAAACTCTCTTTTATCAGGCGATAGCATTAAAAAATAGCTTGAAATATTTTTTACTTTTGGAGAAATTCCAACTGTAATTGAAGCTGCTTCTATAACTCTTTTTGTTGGGCTTGAAGCACCAGCAACCATAGCATCTGCTTGACCTGTTGCTAAGATACACCCAGCAAAATATAGAGGTTTTTTAATAAGCTTTTCAGCTATACCTTTTTTCATGTTTGGCCTTAATTTTAGAATACTAGTAATATGATCTGAAGTTATTTTGCAGTCATCCAACCAAATTATTTTAGCAAGCTTTTCTTTCAAAAGAAAATTAGCAGCTTCAATAATTCTGTTGTCGTCATTTTCTGGAAAAACAATTTTGAAGTTTTTCTCTCTTGCGATATCAAATGCTCTGTCTAATACTTGCATATACTATAAATTTTTTTTTAGGTTATCATAATGGAATCAAATATAAAAATAAACCGCGGACTAAAAGGAATATATTTTGAAAGATCAAGCATTTCAGACATTGATGGTTCAAAAGGTGAATTAACTTACCGTGGTTATCAAATAGATGACCTAGCAAAAAACTCAACTTTTGAAGAAGTTTGCTATTTAATTATTTTTGGTGATTTACCAACAAATGATGAATTAAATAATTTCAATAAAAAATTACAAAAATATAGATCTATTCCAGAAGAAATATACGAAATTATTAAATTAACTAAAAATGGCCATCCTATGGATGTTTTAAGATCATGCGTCTCATCATTTAAAAGTGTTCACATAAGCAAAAACAAAACAAAAGATGATTTTTTAGAAAATGGTATAAAGCTAATTAGCCAAATACCTATAGTTATTGCAGCACATCAAAGAATAAGAAATAATTTATCACCTATTAAACCTAATATAAGCCTAAGCCATTCAGCCAACTGGCTATATATGTTAAGTGGCCAACTCCCGACTAAAGAAAATGAAAAATTAACTGATTTAGATTTAATATTACATGCAGAGCATGGCTCAAATGCTTCTTCTTTTGCTGCTAGAGTAACAATTGGAACAAAAGCAGATATATATGATGCTTTTGTTACAGCTATTTCAACACTTTCAGGACCAGCACACGGAGGAGCAGCGGAAGACGTAATGAAAATGATTGATGAGATTAGCGAACCAGAGAATGTCAAAAATTTTATAAAGAATAAAAGATTAAATAAGGAACCAATTACAGGATTTGGACACCGAGTTTATAGAAAAGAAGATCCAAGAGCAAAACATTTAAAAAAGGGACTAAAAAAACTTTCAATTGAAAAAGGTGAACCAAAGTGGTTCAAAATCTTAGAAAATGTTGTTAATGAAATGAAACCATACTCTCGTCATGGACTTAATGTGAATGTAGATTTTTATTCAGGAGCGATTTATAATCTACAAAAAATACCTAAAGATTTATACGTTCCTATTTTTTCAATTGGTAGAGCACCGGGATGGGTTGCCCAATGTATTGAACAATTTGAATCAAATATATTGATACGACCATTAACTGAATATAATGGACCCAAAAATAGGCAGTTTAAAGAAATTTCAAAGCGTTAACTTGTCCAAGGCAATGAAAAAGTTTTAACATTAGTAAAGCATTTCATTGCTTCCTGAACCCCTTCTTTAATCCCATTTCCAGAGTCTTTAATTCCACCGAAAGGAGACATTTCAATTCTGTATCCAGGTACCTCCCATATATTTACTGTACCAACATCTAAACTAGAAATATATTTTTGTATTCTAAAAAAGTTATTTGAACAGACTCCTGCAGATAAACCGTAATTAGTAGAATTGGAAATTTTTATAGTTTCATCATCATTATCAGGCACTCTTACAATTGGAATAATGGGTCCAAAAGTTTCTTCTACAACAAGTTCAGATTTATAATCAACATTATCAACAACTATGGGTGGAAGCAGTGCACCCTTCCTCTCAGGATGATATAATATATTAGAGCCATCTTCAGCAGATTTTATAACACGATTTTCAAATATCTCTGCAGCATTACTACTAATGACTGTTCCTAAATCAGTTTTATAATTCATTGGATCACCAAATTTTATTTGTTTTGCCTTGTTAAGGATAATAGGCACTAATTTGTCAGCAACCTTATTTTGCACTAAAATTCTTTTAACGGCAGTGCATCTTTGTCCAGAATTCTTTGTAGCTCCACTTACAGCTAACTCAGCTGCTTTATCAAGATCATCTTCATTTAAGTCATTTAAAACTATCATGGGATCATTCCCACCAAGTTCCAAAACTTGGCGCTTATAGCCAGCTTTATTTGCAATAATTTTTCCAACAGGAATTCCACCTGTAAAAGTAATTAGTTCTATATTTGGATTTGTAATAATTTCATTACCTATTTCTTCTGGAAACCCGGTTACTACAGAAAGCATTTCTGGTGGAAGTCCAGCTTCGTAAATTATATCCGCCAGATAAATTGCAGTTAAGGGTGTCAGCTCTGTTGGTTTAGCTACTATACAATTATTTGTAGCGATTGCTGGTGCTATTTTGTGAGAAATCATATTTAAAGGGTGATTAAATGGTGTAATAGCTGAGATTGATCGAAGTGGTTCTCTAATTGTAAAAATTTTTCTTGCTTTCCCATGAGGGGTTAAATCACAACTAAATATCTCCCCATCATCCTGTATGCAGAGTTGACCTGCTAGAGTATAAACATCATAGGCTCGTCCTATTTCATATAGAGAGTCATTAATCGAAATTCCAAGTTCAGAAGTAATGATTGGAGCCAACTCATCTTTTCGTTTTTTGATTATTTCTGCAATTTTAAATAGAATTTTCTGGCGTTCATATCTTGATAGTTTTGATTTATAATTTGCAGCAATTGAAAAAGCTTCTTGAACATTTTCTACTGTTGCAGCTGGAACACTTCCAACAGTTTCTCCTGTAAAAGGATAGAAAACACTAATTTTGTTTTCAGAGAAAACTGTCTTCCCTGCTATTCGCATTCCTTCATTTCTTATAATAAATTGTTTTTTCATAAAGTTTTCACTTTTCTAATTAAAGGATGCTTCACAAGCATAAAAGAATGCATCATAATTTTTCAAATCCTTAACCAAACTTAAATTAATTGGTTTATTAATTAAAAACGGTACTTTTTGCTCGCTAAGACCCCCATGCGATCTCAATGGTTCTTTAAGTGATTTAAGATCGTGATAACTTTCAGTTTTACCTAATGTTATTTTCTCAGTTGATGTGACAACAATATCACCTATTCTATCTGACGGGAGGTCAAACCTCTTTACTGCCTCATCTTTAGAACATATCTGATCAATTCCTCTTAAAGACTTTAATTTTGAAAAAGCTTCGTTATATATTTCTTTCTCATTCAAATAAATGGTGGCATAGGAACCTAATGCACCATGATGTACTACATATGGATCTGTTATTGGAAGAATTACATTTGTGCTATTAATTCCAAATACTTCATCAAAAAAATCTTGAATAAAAACAATTTGTGGATCTCCATTTTTATCGTGCTTTGCGCTCATGCCATGATCTGCAGTAATAACAATAGTTACATCGAATTTAATTATTTCTGATAAATAATTATCAATCATAGTTAAAAATTTAATCGCCTCTTTATCTTCTGGAGCATATTTGTGTTGGATATAATCAGTAGTTGAAAGATACATTACATCAGGAAACCATTCTTCTAATAATTTAAGGCCACTAGCAAATACAAATTCAGAAAGTTCAGCAGAATAGACATCTGGAATTGACATATTTAACCATCTTTCTACATTCTCTATACCATTAATTTCAAGTGTGGCACTATTAGCCTTTTCGGATGAAAAACATTTTGTATCTAATTCATTAATTGTAAGACCAGCACCTAGCAAAGCTCTTAATTTATCTTTTGCTGTAATAATTCCAATTTTTTTATTTATTTCTTGAAAACTTTTAAATATTGTCGGCGCTCTCAAAAACTTTACGTCATTCATCATAACCTCTTGTCCACTGTCTGGATCCAGAAGATAGTTACCGCTAATACCGTGCACAGAAGGAGGGCAACCAGTTACAATTGAGATGTTATTAGGATTTGTAAATGAAGGAATAACGGAGTCAGCTATATTATAAGAACCAATTTTCATAAAATTTTCAATTGTTGGTATACAATTTTTTTTAAGAGCAATATCTAAATATTCAGGATCACAACCATCAATACATATTACAACTATAGGTTTAAGAGGTACTTTATACTGTCTATTATTTATATTTATAAATGAATTTTTCATGGATTTATTAAAATAATTATATTTAAAAACTCTTTAATTTTAGCTTCTCCGCAATTATTGAATTTTTAGGAGTAGCTGATTTCACTTTCATCTCTGAAAGTGAAACTTTAACTGCTTTTAAAACTTTTTTCATTATGTTGTTATTAATTTGGCCAATACAACCTATCCTAAAAGTATCAGCAACAGTAAGCTTACCAGGATATATTATAAAATTTTGCTTTTTCATTAAATTATAAAAGATTTCAAAATCAAAATTTTCATCAGCTGGATATAAAAAAGAAACAATTATAGGTGAAATCCATTTGTCATTTAATAACGTTTCAAATCCTAAGTCCCGCATTCCTTCAACAAGAATATTTTTATTTGTTTCATAGCGATTTAACCTTCCTAAAACACCTCCTTCTAATTTATGCTGATTTAAGGCTGACAAAAATCCTAAAATTGTATGTGTTGGAGGAGTAAATCTCCATTGTCCAGTCTCTTCCATGTATTTCCATTGGTTGTAAAGATCAAGGGATAAAGAATGACTATTATATTTGGATTTTTCTAACACAGATTGTTTTACTAGAACGAAACCAAAACCAGGAACACCTTCAATACATTTATTAGCAGAAGAAACAAGCGCATCAAATTCAATTTCAGCGTAATCGATTGGAATTGCTCCAAAAGCTGACATGCTGTCAATTAATAACGATTTTTTGTATGATTTTACTATTTGAGAAATTTTTTTAATTGGATTTAAAATACCTGAACTAGTTTCACAATGAACTAAAACAACATTTGTTATATCCAAATCACTATTTAATTTTTTTTTAATAAGAAGTGGGTCTGGTGGTAAAAAATCACCCATATCTATGATTTCAACTGAACGCTTGCAATATCTCAGTATTTCATAACATCTTTTACCATAAGAGCCATTACTTAAAACTAATGCTTTACCATTTTTGGGAACTAAACTTCCTAGCATAGCCTCTACAGAAAATGTTCCACTACCTTGGATAGGTACTACAGCAAAATTTTCTTTGCTGAATAATTTCAGATTAGAGCATGTTTGCGACAAAATATCTAGAATTTTGAAACGAAGTTCTTTTGTTAGGTTTCTAAAATCAATATCCCATGAACCAACATCTGATAGCATTGCTTGCTTAGTTTTTAATGAAGTTGTGAGAGGTCCAGGAGTCAAAAGATATTTTTTTTTACCAAGTTTCATTTTTTTTTGCCAATATTACATTTTATATAAATTTTAAGATCAAATTGAAAATAATTAAATAAAACTACTTTATTGCATAAAGTAAAACTAATTTTTTGCAAAAATTAAATTTCAATGATGCAAAAATTTTTATTGTAATTTAGTTTTGTAACGTTCAATGTAAAATAAACAAAGAAAGGAGGTCGATTATGAGTAAAATAAATAAATCTTCACGCAAAACATTAAATGCTGTGAAGTCGTTTAATAGAAGGACACTCTTGAAAAGAGGGGCAGCATTAACTGCTTTTGCAAGTGTAGCGCCATTATATGTTAAGAATGCCTTTGCTGCTACAAGTGGACAAGTTAATGTATTAATGTGGGGTGAATATTTACCAGATTCTGTCGTAGCTGATTTTAAAGCAAAAACTGGTATCACAATAAACCATACTAAAATAGGTGATAATGGAGAAATTATTGCAAAAATGAAAGCAGGTGGAGGTGCAGGATATGACCTTGCAAGTCCTACTAATATGAGAGCCCTTCAATGGGAGAATCTAGGTGTTCTTGCTCCGTTTGACATGAATAAAATTTCTAACATTGGTAACGTCAATCCTGGTATGGTTGCCGTTGGTGACAGAGATTGGAATTTTGGAGGTAAAGGATCACATTGGGTCCCTCAACTCTGGGGTACTGAATCTATATCATGGAGAACTGATAAATGGACGCCTGATGGACTTCCAAGCTTTGGAGATTTATGGGAGCCGAACCCAGGAATAAGTGGTGCATTTATGATGGGACGAACTTATTCAATGATGACTGGATGTGGTATCTGGATGCATCATCAGGGTAAAATGGACTTTTGGTCATCTTATAAAAATGAAGAAACAATGAGAAAGAATTGGCAGATAATTACCGACTATTGTATTTCTAAAAAAGCAAATCTGGTTAAATTCTGGTCTGGTGCAGATCCCCAAAAGCAAGGGTTTACATCTGATGGCGTTGTTGTAGGACAAACTTGGGATGGACCTATTGTTTCAATGATGAAAGCTGGTGAGCCAGTTGCATATCAAACAACTGATGAGGGTGCACTTGCATGGGTTGATGGAATAACTCTATCAGCTAAAGCTGAAAATATAGATGAAGCCTATGAATTAGTTAATTATAGCTTTACACCGGAAGTAGGTGGAAAAACAATAAATGAAATAGGATATAATTCAGCAGTAATTGGTGCATCTGATTACTATTCAGATGCTACAAAAGCTATTTCTCAGGCAGTATATCCTGGAGATACTGCATCTAAGCTAAATCCATGGCCTCCAGAACCACCTTGGTTCGCTGATGCCAGAGCAGAGTACGCAAACAAATTTGAAACTGCTTAAAAATTAATAGTTTAAATAAAAACGCCCTTATTTAAGGGCGTTTTTTTTATAAATTTAGATACGCTAGCTCAGAGGAAAAATTATGAGTGCTGATGTTGATTTACAAAATATTTCTGTGACTTTTGGTAATTTTTATGCAGCTAAAAATGTAAGTGTTAAAATTCAAAAAGGTGAGTTTTTTAGTTTTTTAGGTCCTTCTGGGTGCGGTAAAACAACTCTTTTAAGGGCAATATCTGGATTCCTAGAACCATCTGATGGAAAAATTTTAATTGGTGGTCAGGATATGTCAGGTATAAGACCAAATAAAAGACCAACATCTCTTATTTTTCAAAATTTAGCATTATTCCCTCTTATGTCCGTAGCAGATAATATAGCTTTTTCATTAGAGGTGAGAGGAATAAGTAAACTTGAAAGACGAAAAAGAGCAGATGAACTTCTTGAGTTAATTGCCTTAACAGGTCAAGGTGATAAAAAAGTACATGAATTATCAGGAGGACAAAAACAAAGAGTTGCTATAGCTAGAGCTCTTGCTATTGAACCTGAGGTATTACTTTTAGATGAACCTCTTTCTGCATTAGATTTAAAGTTAAGACAAAAAATGAGAACTGAATTAAGGGCAATTCAGAAACGCGTTGGAATAACATTTATTTATATTACTCACGACCAAGGAGAGGCACTCACTATGTCTGATAGAGTAGCAGTAATGAATGAAGGTGAACTCGAACAAGTTGGTTTAAGCGATGAAGTTTATAATTACCCACAAACTCCCTTTGTTGCCAGCTTTGTAGGAGAAAACAATCCTTTTTATGGCAAAGTTATATCAAAAGAAAAAAATTTAGTCCAAGTTGATTGTCAAGGGAAGACTTTTATAGCTAATTCAGGTCATATTGAAAATTCAAAAAAACATTCTTTTTCAAAGGGTCAGGAGGTGATACTTTTTATAAGACCTGAATCAATTTTTATAAAAAATAAATCAAATAAATTAGATAACATATTTAAAGCTAAATTGAAGACAATTGAATTTGAAGGAAATTTAAAAAATATTTATTTAAACTTAGACTCTAATTCAAATATTAAATTTAGCGTCCCTAACGCAGTTGATACAAGTGAATTGGTATCTGATAAAGAAATCGAATTAACATTTTCTTCTGAAAAAGCAATTGTACTTCCCAAAGGATCTTTAGCGGTAGATTAAATAATAATATGAAATATTTTTTTGATAAAAATGGACCTTTAGTAGCTACATACTTTTTAATTGCAATAGTATTTTGGTTAGTCTTTTTAATTATTATACCTCAATTGTATATGCTTGATTTATCATTTAGACCAAATTTACCACCATTACTCAGAGGTGGACCTGATGATATTCACACATTAGCACATTATAAGCATTTTATTTTTGGGTCTGAAACTAATACGGACAGGTTTAATTATGTTGATATTGGAGTATTCTTTAATACTATTTTTACTGCCATATGTGTGACAATAATAAATTTATGCTTTTGTTATCCAATTGCCTTTTATATGGCAAAAGTTGCAGGTCCAAATACATCTAGGTTACTTATTGTTTCTTTGATAATACCATTTTGGATAAATGAACTTCTTCGGTCTTTTGCTTTGAGAATATTATTTGCTGGTGAAGGCGTGATAAATAATTTCCTACTTGGAACTGGCTTTATAGATACTGGAATAAATTTTATTGCCATGGATATAGCTCTATATACAGGTTTAACTTATGCTTATATCTTACTTATGATTTTTCCTTTATATAATGCTATTGAAAGTCTAGATATTAATCAATTAGAAGCAGCAAAAGACCTTGGCTCTTCTCCAATAAGAACTCATTTAAGAATAGTAATACCTCATGCTAAAGCTGGAATTGCTTCAGGATGCACTATGGTATTCATGTTAACAGCAGGAGCTCTTGCAACACCAGTAGTTTTAAGTAGTCCAAACACATATTGGTTTACTCAACTAATTTATCAATGGTTTAATATGAATGATAATTGGTCTAGAGGGTCAGCTTATTCAATTTTACTATTATCAATATCAGTGGTTTTTGTACTATTGATGATGAGGCTATTCAAAGTTAAAATTGGTGAGATCATCAAATGAAATCACATCAAGTATTAAATTTTTTACTTGGAATATATATATTTATATTCTTTTTATACCTGTTTGGACCTTTATTAATAATGAGTATTACTGCTTTTAATTCAGCTGAATTCCCTTCAATAACTCCTTGGGAATGTTTTAGCTTTAGATGGTTTACTGATGGAAAGATTGCTTATGATGGACAACACCTTGCTGGTTTATCTACTGATTGGAGATTACATGACGGTTTGATTTCAAGTTTAATAATTGGAATAGGTGTTGTAAGTTTATCTGTTCCAATTGGTCTTGCTGCATCGATTGTTTTAACTCAAGTACATAGTAGATTAAGAACAATATTTTACTCTATTTCAATAATGCCTGTATTATTCCCAGGTGTAATCATTGGAATATCTACTGTTGTTCTTTGGGATAGAATAGCAACAATCGGTGGTGATGGATTTATTTCAGATCTAGGCCGAAACGGAATTTTTTTAACTATTTTAGGTCAAACATGTTTTATCTCTACATATTGCTTTTTAATTTTTGTTGCTCGCTTACAAAGATTTGACCAAACACAAGAAGAAGCAGCTCTGGACTTAGGTGCAAGTCAAACTCAAGTATTTTTTAAAATCCTAATACCTTACTTAATGCCTGCTATAGCTTCATCGGCTGTTATTGCATTTCTTGCATCTTTTGAAAATTACAATACTACCGTTTTTAGTATTTTATCCGATCAAACTTTAACTACCGTAATTGCATCAAAAGTAAGATTAGGAATTAGTCCAGCTATTAGTGCTTTAGCATTAGTTATAATTTTTATAACTATTGCCGCAGCAATTACTTATGAAATATTAAGGCGTCGTGAAGAAAAAAAGAAAAAAAATAGACAAAATCAATTATTATTTGAAGAAACACAAGATAGCAGATTGAAACAGGAAGATGTAAAATCATTTAGAATTCCTAAATCAATTTTTTTAGTGTTATTCGTCGTAATAATAGGAATTTTTGGTTTCAATCAGTTGGTTAAAAATGGATTGTATGGATCTGAATGTGTAAAAGCAGCAGAAGATACTAAAAAGTCAAAATTTTCAGATCAACTAAAATTGCTTCAGCAAAATGTCGATAACGTGGATGAAAAAGCTCTTAAGGGTGGACAATTAGGAGGGACAAAAGACTTTAATAATATTTTTGCTGATCCAAACTTATTTAAAAATTTTGGAGGTTTTGACAATAAATCTTCAAATTAAATAAAGGCCATCAACTTTCGTTATCTAGCTCTTTTAAAATTTCATTATTATGCTCCCCTAACATAGGAACACCTCTAGAATAGTCTAATTGTGTATCAGAAAATAGAATTGGTGTTCTAACACTTTGAGTATATCCTTTTTTTGCATTTTTATTTGTCATATTTATTTTGAGTTTTCTATATTTAACCTGAGGGTCGTTAAATACCTCTTCTATATCATTTATAGCCCCGACAGGAACATTGTTTTCTTCCAATAAAGACTTCAAATCATTTTTATTATAATGAATAGTTTTAGAAGTAATTATTTCAACTAACTTTTCTCTATTTTGAACTCGTTTTTGATTATCATTGTATTCCTCGGAAGAGCATAAATAATCCAAACCAATAACTTTACAAAATCTTTCAAATTGTTCATTGTTTCCAACAGCAATAATTAAGTGACCGTCTTTTACTTTGAAAACTTGATATGGGACTATATTTGGGTGCTTATTTCCCATCCTTTTTGGTGATTTTCCAGATACAAAGTAATTTGAGGCTTGATTAGCCAATACGGCAATCATGCTATCCATTAATGAAAGGTCAATATGTTGTCCTTTCTGAGAGTGTTCTCTTACTCTTAAAGCAGATTGAATGGCAATGACACCATATAAACCAGTGAAAATATCTGCAAAAGCTACGCCCATTTTTTGAGGTTCTCCGTCAGGCTCTCCTGTTAAATCCATTATTCCTGAAAGTGCTTGGATTATGAAATCATATCCCAATCTATCAGCATATGGACCTGTCTGACCAAACCCAGTAATAGAACAATAAATTATCTCAGGATTTAATTTTGAAACTGAAGGATAATCTAAATTATATTTATTTAATCCCCCAACCTTAAAGTTTTCTATAATTACATCACTTTTTTGAATTAATTTATATAGAATTTGAAGATCTTTTTTGTTCTTAAAATCAAGAACTAATGACCTTTTGCCTCTATTACATGAATGAAAGTATGCTGAATCTAATCCTCCCTCTCCACCATCGATAAAAGGTGGTCCCCATTTTCTAGTTTCATCTCCTTTAGGACTTTCAATTTTAATTACATCTGCACCCAAGTCTGATAGTGATTGACCAACCCAAGGACCTGCTAATACTCTAGCTAGCTCTAATACTCTTATGCCTTCAAGAGGAAATTTCATTAGAAAAAAGCTTGTAAGCCAGTTTGTGCTCTTCCCAAGATCAAAGCATGTACATCATGGGTGCCTTCATAAGTGTTAACAGTTTCAAGATTACACATATGTCTCATAACATTATAATCTTCCATTATGCCGTTTCCACCATGCAAATCCCTAGCTTGTCTTGATATATCAAGGGCTTTCCCACAATTATTTCTTTTAACAATTGATATCATTTCCGGAGATATTTTACCTTCATCAAATATTCTTCCAACTCTAAGACATGCTTGAAGGCCTAAAGATATTTCAGTTTGCATATCAACTAGTTTTTTTTGCCATAATTGGGTTTGTGCAAGTGGCCTATTAAATTGCTTTCTACTTAAACCATAATCCAAGCTAGCCTTCCAACAAAATTCAGCAGCGCCCATAACACCCCAACTAATTCCGTACCTTGCCCTATTTAAACATTCAAAAGGTCCTTTGAGTCCTGATACCCCATCTAAAATATGATCATTCGAAACATGAACATTTTCTAAAATAATTTCGCCAGTTATTGAGGCTCTTAAGCTCATTTTTCCCTCAATGATAGGTGCGCTGAGTCCTTTCATTCCCTTTTCTAAAATAAATCCTTTAATTTTATTGTCATGAGCTTGTGATTTAGCCCAGATTATAAATATATCAGCAATTGGGCTGTTTGAAATCCACATCTTTGATCCATTTAAAACATATCCATCATCGACTTTCTTTGCAGTGGTCAACATGGAACTCGGGTCTGAACCTGCGTCTGCTTCTGTTAAACCAAAACAACCGATGAATTCACCTTTGGCAAGTTTTGGGAGGTACTTTTCTTTTTGAATATTACTTCCAAAAGCATAAATAGGATGCATGACTAAACTTGATTGGACAGACATCATCGATCTATAACTTGAGTCAACGTTTTCTATTTCTCGTGCAATAAGTCCATATGATACATAATTCGCATTTATGCCACCATACTCCTCTGGTAAGGTGCAACCTAATAATCCTAATTCTCCCATTTCATGGAAAATAGATTTATCCATTGTTTCATTTTTCCATGCACTTTTGATCCTAGGAAAAAGTTTTTCTTGGGAGTATTGATTGGCCGTCTTCATTATCATTTTTTCTTCTAAAGATAACTGCTCTTCAAGAAGAAATGGATCACTCCATTGAAATTTTGTCATATAAAATATTAACCTTTTATTAACTTTGACTATTATTAACGTAATGATTATTAATTTAATTATTTTTTTATTATTATCAAATTAATTAAATATCGATTTTTACAAGTTTTCTTGGAATTAAAAATGAGTATTTTAAAAAAAGTAGATGTTTTTGTATATCGTTATCCATTAAATAATCCTGTAATAACCTCATTTGGTATAATGAACAATAGACCTTTGTTACTTTTAAAAGTTACTGATAATAATGGAATTGAGGGTTGGGGTGAAATTTGGTGTAATTTCCCTTTAACCGGTGCAGAACATAGAGCAAAGCTGGTTGATAATGTTTTTTCACCTTTATTAACAAATCATGAAATAAGTTCACCTAAAGAAACATTTGAATTTTTAACTAATAAAACTAAAATTTTATCAATACAATCTGGTGAACCTGGTCCTATAGCACAATGTATTGCCGGTATCGATATAGCTTTACATGATTTAATTGCTAAAAAAGAGAAGGTCCCATTATGGAAAAAATTTGGTGGCAAGAAAAAAATTATACCTATTTATGCAAGTGGAATTAATCCTACGAATCCAGGCTTAATAGTTGAAAAAGCTCTAAAAGATAATTTTAAGGCTTTTAAGTTAAAAATTGGTTTCGGCATTGAAAAGGATCTAGAAAATATAAAGGAAATAAATAACATTATTCCAAAAAATTATTCATTAATGGTTGATGCAAATCAAGCGTGGAACCTAGAAGAAGCAATCAAAAACTGTAATAAATTAGAGAAATTTGATTTAAATTGGGTGGAAGAACCGATACCCGCTGATTCATCACTGAAAGATTGGAAGCTATTAAGTGAAAAAACAAATATTCCTCTTGCAGCAGGTGAAAATTTTAGTGGTCATGAGGAATTTTCTAAATATTTTAGAAATAAGGTTTTTAAATATTTGCAACCAGACATAGCTAAGTGGGGTGGCTTTTCTGAATGTATAACCCTCGTAAAAAAAATAAAGAAAAATAGAGTTACTTATTGCCCACATTTTCTTGGTGGTGGGATTGGTCTAATAGCGTCTGCACATTTACTTTCTGCATCAAATGATAATGGTATACTAGAAGTTGATGTAAACAAAAACCCACTAAGATCAGAGATTATTAGTGATATGGTAATACAAGATAAAGGGTGTTTAGAACTAAGTGATAAACCAGGTCTTGGATGCGAACCTAATTTAAAATCAATAAATAAATATTTAGTTGCACATTAATATTTTTAGATATTTAATAAATTATATATGGTGATTTTATGAAAACGGTATTCGTATTATTTGACTCAATTAATCGATTAATGCTTGAAGCTTATGGATGCAAAATATTAAAAACCCCTAATTTTTCTAGATTAGCTAAAAAAGCTGTAACTTTTGATTCTCACTATATTGGATCAATGCCTTGTATGCCTGCACGAAGAGATATGCAAACTGGAAGGCATTCTTTTCTTCATAGATCATGGGGCCCCATGGAACCATTTGATAATTCATTTCCCGAAGTACTTAAAAAGAAAAAAGTTCATTCTCATTTAATTTCTGACCATTATCATTACTGGGAGGATGGCGGAGCAACTTATCACACAAGGTATAACTCACATGAATTTATAAGAGGGCAAGAATCAGATCCATGGAAGGTTCTACTTGATTCCCCACTTGATAGGATTAAAGAAAAATATCATCCAAGTCAAAATGATACAGAGTCTATGCAAAATCCATATAATTACATGATTAATAGAGAGTTTATAAATGAAGAAAATGATTTTCCTTCAGTCAAATGTTTTAACAGCGCTATTGATTTTTTAAATCTAAATAAAAATGCTGACGATTGGTTTTTGCAGATAGAAACATTTGATCCTCATGAGCCTTTTTTTGCACCTGAAAGATTAAAGGAAAGATTTAAAACTAATTATAAAGGTCCTATTTTAGATTGGCCAAGATATAATAGAGTAACCGAGGATCAGGATCACATTGATGAGATTAGAGCAAATTATATGGCCCTTCTCTCTCTTTGTGATGAGTTGTTAGGAAAACTTTTAGATTACTTTGATGAACATAATCTTTGGAAAGATACCACTCTTATAGTAGGAACTGATCACGGATTTCTTTTAGGTGAACACGATTGGTGGGCAAAAAATAGAATGCCACTTTATGAAGAAATATCTCATATACCACTATTCTTTTATCACCCAAAGTATTCAAACAAGGCTGGTCAAAGACGTAAAAGTTTGACACAAACAATTGATCTAATGCCTACAATTTTAGATCTTTATGATGCCCCTATTCCAAATGAAGTAGAAGGTCTTTCGCTTGTTCCAATCCTAGAAAATGACACTACTTCAAGGACTGCAGGTATGTTTGGATATTGGGGAGGTGGAATTAACATTGTTGATGGTAAATATACATATTTTTGCTATCCAAAAGATATGCTTAATCAAGATTTATTTCAGTATACTTTAATGCCAACTCATATGACTAAATTATTTACAGTAGATGAGCTAAAAAGTGCTAGTCTTGCTGGGCCTTTTGATTTTACAAAAGAATTACCTGTCTTAAGAGTTGCGCATAAATCAAAAGCGGGTTCGAAAACACACTCTTTTCATTTTCCTGAAAAAATGGAAGATACACAAAGCGTTATTTATGATGTTTTATCTGACCCTGGTCAAACTAAACCAATTATGGAAAAAGCAGTTTTAGAAAGGTTAAACGAAGAAATGATGCGACTTATACAACTAAATGATGCTCCAAAAGAGACAATTCTTAGAATGGAAGAAAGTATAAGATAGACAATTAATAATTATCTATATTTTTAATTTTCTAAATTCTTCAATAATTATTTCAGCTATAACCCTACAATCATTATTATCAAAAGTAAGTGGAATTCTCATATCTAGAGTGGTTTTTAAAATCTCCAAAGTATTTTTTAAAACTGGAATATTTTCTAAATATTCCCAACTATCATAGCGACTGGTATATGCAATTGGGTTTTTATCCCCAAACCATTTAAGATCCACACCCCTTTTCTTACAATTTTTAATAAAGTCTTGAATTTTTTTATCCGCAAAGTCTTTTAATCTAAATTGAATAGAAGAACCTACATAGAATTCCCTTTTATCCCTATTAGGTATAAAGATACCATCTTGTGTCTTTAGTCTGTCATATAACTCTTTATATAAATTGTTCCACTTTATAACTTTATTATCTAAATCTTTTAATTGTGGAATTAAAATAGAAGATCTAAGATTATCCATGCGCCCTGAAAAGTTTGCTGTTTTAAGTTTAACTTTTTCAAAAATATCATTATTTGGCGACGATGCATGTTTCTCATACAGCATATATGAACCAGAATGCATTATTGCTTTGGCGATTACTTCATCATCATTTGTAACTAGAAAACCACCCTCACCAGAATTTATATGCTTATATGTTTGTGTTGAAAATGCTGACACTAATCCAAAATTTCCTGATCTTTTACCGTCCCATTTTGCACCCATTGTATGTGCACAGTCTTCGATAATTTGAATTTTAAGACTTTTACAAATTTCAACTAATTTATCCATATTAGTTATATGTCCTCGCATATGCGATAGAAGTAAAAATTTAGATTTTGATGCGTTAGCTTTTGCTGTAAAATCAGCAATGTTAATGTGAAAATTTTCGTCGATTTCAACAAGTATTGAATTGGCTCCAACGTTTTCTATAGCTCCAGGAACTGGAGCCAGAGTAAAAGCATTTGCGAGAACGTTGTCCCCTGGCTTTACACCAACAGAACGAAGTGCAAGTTGAATTGCCACTCCACCTGAAGTACATGCAAGACAGTATTTACTTCCTTGCCATTTTGAAAATAATAGCTCTAATTGACTTGTAACCGAATCCTCACCTTCTAAGGTATTATAACGATGGAGTCTACCTGACTGCATTACAGAAATTGCATTATCAATTCCAACCTGAGGTATGGCTTCTTGTTGAGTGAAAGATTTCTTAAAGTTATTTTCCATTCTATTTTTTTTCTTTTTTCAAATTATTAAATTGATCTTCTATATTTTTTTTAAGCATCTTTTTAAGGTTTTTATCCATCCAATTATGTAAGCTAGGTATTATTTGTTTCTCTACTTCTAAACCTATTTTTTCTGAAATTTGATCATCAGAATTTTTGATAGTTTGAATTTCTTTCATTGCTCTCATTTCCTCATTAGACAGTTTATCTTCACTTTTATTATTTATTTCTATTTTGTTATTATCTGAACTTTCATCCCATCCTATATCTTTAATAATATTATTAAGTTTTCTTCTTTTCAATAGCTCATAAAAAGTAAGAAAAGCTATAGCTGTCATGACTATAGAACCACCTAGAAGAGTATTAACAGCAGGTGTTTCACCAATAAAATACCAAACCCAGAGTGGACCTAAAGAAAATTCTAATAGCATAAATAAAGTTATCTCTGCTGCAAGCAAATGCCTTGTAGCTATTATAAATATTGAGTGAGCAAAACCATTTAATAAGCCACCCCAAATACATGATAAAACAAGATCATTATTTGATATTTGTATTTGGTTTCCTTTTATTATTAAGCCTGTTATACCAATTATTAATGCAGGAACCAAGAGAGTTGGTAGCATATCAATATGACGATTATTTCTTAAAATTACAGGGAAACAGGAAAAACATAACAATGTTATAATTGCCATACTATTTCCAAAAGCATTGCCACTATTTATTCCTTCAGAAACCATAATGATGATGCCTATCGCAGCAAATGCCATCATGAAAATCGTTGGAAGTTTTATTTTCTCACTTATAAATAGATAGGCTATTATAGCTGTTACAAAAGGTATAGCGCTCAAAATAAAGAGCACATTTGCTACTGTTGTATTATCCAGTGCATGCATATAAAAAATTTGAGCACTTGCTAAAAAAGTACCTGCAATGATACCCCATCTTCCAATTGCTAAAATTTTACTAAAAATGGCTGATCTATATTTAAATAATAATATAATCAATAAAGCTGATATCCATGAAACAGACCTATAAATATTAATCTGCCAAATATCAGCACTTTCCATATTTCTAAATAATAACGGTCCAATACTAATAGTAATACAGCACACAATCATTAAAAACATTGCAAAGCCCCTTTTAGTATTTGCTGTTTTTGCTTTTAATGTGTTTTGTTGAGAGCTCAATTAAACCTTCTTAATATATTAAAATTTTGAAAATGCTGTCAAAGCTAACCTAAATCCAGTTATTAAAAATAAAAACCATATTACTTTATAAAAATTTTCAGGTGATAAGAAATTCCTTAGAAAAGTTCCTAATAAAAAACCTAACAGAGCACTTAATGTTCCTAATAAAGATGGTCCAATCATATAAAATTGAAGAACACCAGTGAATATGTAACCTGCACCTACAGATAAACAACCCACAAAAATTAAAAGACCATTTCCAGCTATAAATTCTTTGGGCTTTAGATCTTTCATAGAAAGATAAAAAACTCCAACAACCCCAAGTATAGAGGTTAAACCTCCAACTATTCCAGCAACAGTTCCAAAGAATAACTGCCAGATTTTATCTAATTGATCTGAAATGAAAATTCGCTTACCAAAAATATTATTCAAACTAAAAATAATAACTACACTTGCAAGAAGTGTCATTAAAACTCTGTCACCTAAAAAAATCACTAAAAAGGAAATAGAAAAACCAACTGTAATTGAGGCAATAATAAAAACTCTATATTTATGAATTATATTTACTGGATTTCCAGACTGGAAAATTTGAAAAAGACTAATTAAAAATATAGGTATAATATTCAAGCCTATAGCTTGCAATGGAGGTAGGAATATTGACAACAGTGCAATTCCTATAGCCGGCAACCCCATTCCAAATAAACCTTGAATAATTCCAGCAATGAAAAAAACTGCCCCCATTAAAATATATAATTGAAAATCTAAAGAAATTATTTCCATTTTTTATTTACGGATTATATTTGCAGTAAACATTTTTTTTAAACTATAATTATATCATTTTATAGGTATAATATTTTTTGTTGAATAGATAGGATTTAGTTAATGATAGAAAAACAATCAGGAATAAAAATTGAAAAATTTTCTCCATCGCTTGGTGCTATAGTAACAGGTGTAGATTTATCAAAAAAAATTAATAATGAACAATTTAGTGATATTTTTCAGGCCTTTCTTGATCACCAAGTTTTGTTTTTTCAGGAACAAAGTGAAATACCACCCGATTTACATATAGAATTTGGAAAGAAATTTGGAGAGTTACACAGTCATCCAGCGGCTCCAACTATGGAAGGTTACCCCGAAATTTTTGAGATCCACGCTCATAAGGGAAGTAAAATTGCAAATGGCGAATTTTGGCATTCAGATGTTTCATGTGATAAGCAACCCCCTTTAGGAACAATGCTTCAATTACATATTTTACCTGAAACAGGCGGTGATACTATGTTTTCAAATATGTATGCTGCATATGACGCATTAACCGAAGAATATAAAAATATACTAGACGGACTAGTGGCTATACATGAATCCGAACATATTTATAAAGGAAGATATAACGATAGAGGTGTTGCCGAAGATAAAATATTAACTCCTACAGCAAAGCATCCTTTGGTAAGAACTCACCCTGAAACTGGTAAGAAAGCAATTTATGTCAATAGAACTTTTACAACAGGAATTGAGGGTATGAGTAAACAAGAAAGTTTATCTATACTTCATTTTTTATTTGAACATTGTGAGCATATTAACTTTCAGATAAGGTATCGATGGTCATTAAATGACATGGCTTTCTGGGATAATAGATGTGCTATGCATAGGGCCATTTGGGATTATTGGCCAAATGAAAGAAAAGGTAGAAGAGTAACGATAAAAGGCGACATTCCAAAATAGTTTAATAGGTAATTATAAATGATAGGCGCTGAACTCCTTTTAAAAAGTATTTTCAATTCTGGAGTTGATAAAATATTTACTCTTTCAGGTAACCAAATCATGCCAATATACGACGCTGCAATTGATTTAGGTATTGAAATGGTTCATTGCCGTCACGAAGCAAGTGCTGTTTTCATGGCAGACGGCTATGCTCAATCAAGTGGTAAAGTTGGAGTTGCACTTGTAACTGCTGCTCCTGGCTTTACAAATTCTTTAGGGCCCTTATTTGCAATAAATTCTAATCAGTCTCCAGTTTTACTTTTGTCTGGTGACAGCCCTATTAGTCAAAAAAATATGATGGCTTTTCAAGAATTAGATCAGCCAAATATTTCAAAGGGTCTAGTCAAAAAAAGTTTACGAATTGAAAAGGCAGAAAGTATTGGAAAAGAAATAGCTAATGCTATTAAAACTTCTCGATCAGGCAGACCAGGTCCTGTTCATATTGCAATTCCATTCGATATATTAAATAAAGAAATAAAAGAAAGAAGTATTCCAGATGTAAAAGATTATAATACTTTTACAAAAAATTTAAGTGCTAATGATAAAGATAATTTATTCTCTGAAATAAAAAAAAGTGCAAAGCCAATAATTATTGCTAGTCCGTCCTTGTCACAAAGTAGAAATAGAGATTTATATAAAGACTTATTTAATTCTATTAATATTCCTGTAATTACAATGGCAAGTCCAAGGGGTTCAAACGATCCTACTAATGGGCGATTAAAAGAAATTCTAGTTAAAGCTGATATGATTATTTTCGTAGATAAGGACATTGATTTTACAGTTGGTTTTGGATCAAATGATAGATTAGGTGCAAAAAAGATAATATTCCTTGCAGACCAAGATTTAACTATTGAACATGCAAAAAAAATGCTCAAAGAAAGAATTTCACTCTCATATAAAGTAGACCCTATATATGCTATGAATTCCTTATGTGAGTTAGACTATAAGTGTAATTTAGATTGGGTTAATTTAGTAAACAAATTAATTAATGATCGCCCACCAATACCTAAAAGTAGAACAAATAAATTATTACCATCTAAATTGTGTGAGTTAGTTATCAAGGAAACATTATCAGAAAATACTTTATTTTTCAGCGATGGAGGTGAATTTGGTCAATGGGCTCAGTCTAAGATACCGCGATCCAATATGTTTACAAATGGCCTTTCTGGTGCAATTGGTGGAGCAACGCCTCAAGCAATTGGAGCATCTTTTGCTAACCCTGGAAAAACAATAGTGAGTTTCATGGGTGACGGCACTGCTGGCTTTCAAATTGCTGAATGGGAAACAGCTCGAAGATATAATTTACCAATTATATTTGTAATAGGAAATGATAGAAGATGGGGAGCTGAAGTAGAAATTCAAATTAGAGATTATGGTAATGATAGAGCAAAGTTTTGCTATCTCGATGAGATAACTCGGTATGACATTATAGCCAAAGGATTGGGATGTGAAGGACTTTTCATAAAGACAGAAGATGAATTAGTAAAAGCTTTAAACAATTCAATGTTGTCAAAAACAACTACAGTTTTAGATATCCAGATGGAAGGTTTGCCTGCTCCAGAGTTTTAGATGTATAATATTTAAATAAATCATCTAAAGTATTTTAATATTGGAGAACTGAGATTGAATCAAAAAATTAAGACAATTCCTTTAATTGGTTACTGTAATCGATTATCAGTTCGACCTGGTGAAGTAATTTCATTTAAAGTTTCCTCAGAATCAAAATCTAATTTTAATGCAAGTCTATTTAGATCATTTTCATCTGATCCAAATCCTAGTGGTCAAGGAATAAACGAAGAAAAAGCTGATCAATTTTTCTCTCCAAAATCATTTAAATCAAGGAAACAAGATCATTTTCCTGGTTCATATGCAATTTCCTCGAAAGAATTGAAGTTTAGTACAAATAATAACTTTAAGATTGATGTAAATTTCTTTAACACTTTAAAAAACAATAGTATTCAAACCCTTTTTAATGTTGATTGTTTAAGCATTTATATTAGTAAAAGTTTTAAAATTTCATGCAGATTTTATGATCAAATTATTCAACTCCCAAAAATAATCAAAATTAGAAATTGGTATAAGATAGAATTAGAATTTAATTCTTTAGAAAAAACCTTAACTTTAAAGCAAACAGATATTAAAAATAGTAGTTTAGAATTCAAACAAAAAATAAAAATTAATAAAATTCCAAAATTTGTAACTGGAAAAGTTTTTATATCTGCTGAAATGGCTGAAAAAAATGTATCAAATTTTTTTAATGGAAAAATTGAGAACCCATCTATTTTGATAGCTGAAAAAAAAGATGTTTTTAAAACCTTAGCAAGATGGGATTTTTCAAAATCTATACCTTCATCAGTGGTTAGTGATTTGTCTAATAATAAAATTAATTTAAACATAATTAATTTCCCAACTAGAGGGGTAACAGGATCAAAATGGGATGGATCTGAAATGTCTTGGAAACATTGTCCAGACCATTATACTGCAATTCATTTCCATGAAGATGATATTTATGATTTTGAATGGAAGACTGACTTTGAGTTTAAAGTTCCTAAAGAAATGCCAAGTGGCATATTTGTTATGCGACTTGTATGTGAGAAATATGAAGACAATATACCTTTTTTTGTATGCCCACCTAAAAATAAAAACACCTCTGACTTATGTGTTATAATACCAACCTTTACATATTCTGTTTATGGAAATCATGCTCGACCTGATTATAAGGAAAGTTGGCAAGAGAAAATAAAATTATGGAAAGCTTATCCATACAATCCAGCTGAATTTAAGAGCTATGGATTATCAACATATAATTTTCATACTGATGGCAGTGGAATATGCCATGCGTCATATTTAAGGCCTCTTCTAAATTTAAAAGTTGGGTATTTAACATTTGGCATGTCTAATTGTTCAGGACTTAGACATTTCCAAGCAGATAGTCATTTAATAAGTTGGCTTAACAATCAAAAAATAGAATTTGATATTCTTACTGATGAGGAAGTGCATAATGAAAAAAACGAAGTTTTAAAAAATTATAAAACTGTAATGACCACTACTCACCCTGAGTATCATACAAAAGAAACATTAAACAGTTATCAAAAATATACTGATGAAGGTGGAAATTTAATTTATCTTGGTGGAAATGGGTTTTATTGGAAAGTCTGTCTTCATGATGAGAATGATAAAATTATTGAAATTCGAAGAGCTGAGGATGGGATTAGAGCGTGGGCATCAGAACCTGGTGAATACTATAATGCTTTTGATGGAAGTTATGGAGGACTATGGAGACGAAATGGAATACCACCACAAAAACTCACAGGCGTAGGATTTAGTGCCCAAGGTCAGTTTACCGGTTCATATTATCTAAGGAAAAATTATGATAAAGATTTTGATTGGGTTTTTAGAGGTATAAATGAAAATAAGATAGGTAATTTTGGTTTTAGTGGAGGAGGTGCGGCAGGATTTGAACTTGATAGAGCAGATTATAAATTAGGTACACCAGAAAACTGTAAGATTTTAGCTTCGTCAGAAGGTCATGACAATGACTATGTTTTGGTTCCTGAAGAACATTTAACACACCTAACAACAGTTCCTGGCGATCCATTAAAATCATTATTGAGAGCCGATATGGTTTATTTTGAGAATTCTAATGGTGGTAAAGTTTTTAGTACAGGCTCAATAACATTCTGTGGTAGTCTCCCTCATAATGATTTTAATAATAATGTTTCAACATTACTTTTAAATATTTTAAATAAATTTTCTAAATAATTTTGGAGATGAAATTGAAAAGAGTAGCTTTTACAGGCGGTTCAGGAAAAGCAGGTAGGCACGTAATTCCATACTTATTAAATTGTGGATACAATGTATTAAATCTTGATCTTGTACCTCTTGACGCTTACGGGGTTAACAACCTTATTGTTGATATAACAGACTCAGGACAAGTTTTTAATAGTTTAACTAGTTATCTGAACATTGATGAATTAAAAGAAAGTCCTGGTTCAAATAAATTTGATGCCTTAGTTCATTTTGCAGCTATTCCTAGAATTTTAATTAAATCAGATGAGGAGACATTTAGAGTAAATGTTTTAGGAACTTATAATGTAATAGAAGCTGCTGTTAAACTTGGAATTAAAAAAATAATTATCGCTTCATCTGAAACTACTTATGGAGTTTGTTTTGCAAATGGAAATATAGATCCTGAATGGCTACCGGTAAATGAAAGTCATCCCACAGAACCAATGGACAGTTATGGTCTTTCAAAAGTAATAAACGAGCAAACTGCTAAATCTTTCCAATTAAGATCTGGATTTGATATTTATTCACTTAGAATAGGAAATGTAATTGAACCAGACGAATACCATAGGTTTAAGGATTTTTTTAAAAATCCAAGTCAAAGACTTAGAAATATTTTTAATTATATTGACGCAAGAGATTTAGGGCAGGTTGTAAATCTTTGTCTCAGTAAAGATGGGCTTGGTTACGATGTCTTTAATGTTGGTAATAATAATAATTCTGTGGACATCAAAAATAAAGATATTATCGAAAAGTATTATAAAAATGTAAAAATTAAAGAAGAACTAGCAGATTATGAAGCTTTATTTTCTAATAAAAAAATAAAAAATATTCTAGGATTTAAAGAAGAACATAATTGGAAAAAGTATGTTTAAAATAGTATAGATTAGGTTTGTTTCATAATATCTTGGATTTCTTTTTCGTAAATTTACCTGCACTAGATTTCATATTTATAACGATATTAGTTATATTTATTGGAGGGTTACTAAGAGGCTTTTTAGGATTTGGTCCTGCCTTATTAACAATTCCAGTTTTGGCATACATTTACTCACCAACTGAGGCTTTGGTTATCCATATAATAATGGAGATACCAAGTACATTGTTTTTACTTCCCAATGCCTTAAAATATAGTCAAAAAAAAGCAACCTTTCCATTATTTATCTCGATGATAATTTTTATACCAGTAGGAATGTATCTAGTCGTAACTTTAGATCCACAAATAATACGAAGAGTAATTTCTGTAATTGTTTTGTTTCTGGTTATTCTTCTTTCAAGAGGATGGAATTTTAAATCATTTATTGGATTTAAGTCCATGGTTTTTAGTGGTATTTTAGGTGGATTTATTCAAGGCATTGCTGGCATAGGAGGCGCTCCAATTGTAACTATTTTAATGGCTCGCAATGATAGTGAAGATGTTTCAAGAGGTAATATCTTGTTACTAATGGCTGGTATAGTTGTATTTTCAATTACTTCACAAGCATTTTATGGATTAATTTCATTAGATTTAATAACCTTAGGCTTTATGGCCTCACCAATATATATTGCTGCAACATATTTTGGTTCTAGGTTTTACAGTTACAAAGGTAAAAACCTATTTAGAAAAATAGCTTTATTTTTTTTAAGCATTATTGCTTTGACAACATTTTTAACATCATTTTGATAAATTGTTTTTACTTTTAATTTTTTTTTTTTATTATTTAGATAACTAATTACGGAGATTATTAATGGATACATCATACCCCAATACACAATTATATATTAATGGAAAATGGAAAGATGCAGATGCAGGAGAAACAATCGATGTAATTAACCCTGCTTTTGAAAATGTAATTGGTAAAATGGCACATGCTCGAAAAGCTGATTTAGATGAGGCATTAAGTGCTGCAGATAAGGCTTTTATTAAATGGAAAAATGTAAATTCCTTTGAGAGATACAAAATACTTCGAAAAGCTGCTAATATTCTAAGAGATAGATCTAAAGAGATTGCTAGAATAATGACAATCGAACATGGTAAGCCATTTGGTGAGTCTCTAGCTGAAGTAAATTTAAGTGCTGATATAACTGACTGGTTGGGTGAAGAAGCTAGACGATCCTATGGTAGACTTATACCATCGAGATCATCTGAAATTTATCAAATGGTCGTTAAAGAACCTGTTGGTCCAGTGGCAGGTTTTTCTCCATGGAATTTTCCAATTAATCAAGCTGTAAGGAAAATAGGTGGAGCTGTTGCAGCAGGATGTTCTATTATTATTAAAGGGCCCGAAGAGACACCTGCTAGTTGTGCAGAATTAGTTCGTGCTTATGCAGATGCTGGCGTACCAGAAGGAGTAATAAATTTAGTGTATGGAATACCTTCTGAAATTTCAGAATATCTTATTCCTCATCCTGTAATAAGAAAAATTTCATTTACAGGTTCAACAGCAGTTGGAAAGTTATTGGCATCCATGGCTGGGTTACATATGAAATTAGTGACAATGGAATTAGGCGGTCATGCTCCAGCAATTATCTTTGATGATGCAAATGTTGATAATGCTGTTCAAATGATTGCAAATAATAAATTTAGAAATGCCGGACAAGTTTGCGTATCACCAACAAGATTTTTAGTTCACGAAAGCTTGTATGACAAATTTGTAGATGGTTTTGTTAAAATATCAGAATCACAAGTTGTCGGTGATGGCCTTAATCCTGATACAACAATGGGACCATTAGCACACGACCGGAGATTAGATGCAATGGAAATGTTTGTATCAGATGCAGTTGATAAAGGTGCAAAGGTTAAAACTGGTGGTAAAAGAAAAGGAAACAAAGGTTACTTTTTTGAACCAACTGTATTAACAGATGTTCCAAGTGATGCTAAAATGATGAATGAAGAGCCATTTGGACCTCTTGCACCAATAGTACCTTTTAAAAACTTTGATGACGTTGTAGAGGAAGCAAATAGATTACCATATGGTTTAGCTGCATTTGCGTTTACTAACTCTGCAAAAACTGCTGAAAAAATCAGTTCTTCTATAGAAAGTGGAATTGTTTCAATTAATCAACCATGGATGCCAGTTGTTGAAGTTCCTTTTGGAGGTGTTAAAGATTCTGGTTATGGGAAAGAATTAGGTTCTGAAGGATTAGAAGCTTATATGCAATCAAAATTTATTACTCAAAAATCTAGTATTTGATTATTTTTTATTTTCAATTGAATTACAAAAAGATTGAACCAATTCATCGGTTACATTGACTTCATATTGTGGTGATGGAAAGGTTCCTTGGTTAACATCTTTAATAAATTCACTGAATGCTTTTACACGCATTTTATGAATTTTGGATCTTTCTTTTCTTAGATCACAGTATTGCTTTGAATGCCTTGGGAAAGGTCCTTCAGAATCCCCCAAAATATCTTCTGCAAACAAAAGCTGAACATCACCTCCATTACCAGATCCAATAGACATCGTAATTAGTGAGGTTCTTTTTGAGAGCTCTTTCATAATTTTGGATGGAATAACTTCACACTCAACTGCCCATGCACCAGCATTTTCTAAATCTTTTAAATCCTGATAAAGTTTTTTTGCTTCAGAGAGGTTTTTGCCAACTGCTTTAAGACCTCCTGTCCAAGAACTTTTTCGCGGAACCAACCCAATATGACCCTGAACTGGGATACCTGCTTTTGATAAAGATTCTATATATCTTACATCACCTTGAAAAATTATCCCATCAGCACCTAACTCCATTGCTTTAAAAGAATGTCTCAATGCATCATCTTTTGTTGGAACACTTAAAAGTGGAATGACAAAGCTCATAAAAGTATTAGGGGCAGCTTTCCTAATTTTGATTGCTAGCTCAGAATTTGAGTAATTGAATCTTGAATTCATTAAGTCTATACCCGCCTCCTGAGCTGCTTCTGCTTCACTTGGGGAAAAAGGCAATGTCTGAGATAATATTTTTTTACCTTTTAAATCAATAATATCTTTAACTGTATAGTTTCTATATTGGTATTCTCCTGTCATCAAAACTATTTTTTTATATTTTTCCATTTTCAATAAAAATATTTTTAAAAAAATTAATTGTATTATTCTTTAATATTATCAGGAATTGATAAACCAGCTCTATTCTGGAGATTTAAAAAAACTGAAGTCCAATCTTGTTTTCCACGACCTTCATCAACTGCCGATTTATAAGTTTTTACAGATGCTTTCCCAAGGTCAAGAGGAACATTAACATCGTCTCCAAGATTAACAGCAATACCTAAATCTTTGAGTGCTAAATTTACCATAAAAGCTGGTGAGACGTCGTTATTCAAAACTTTTACTGGATAAGTAGTTTTAATATGACTTTTGACAGCAGGAGTTCCACTTAAAACTTCAATGCAGGTAGATTGTTCCAAACCAACAGCTCGAGCAAGTGTTAAAACTTCACCGCTAAGAACATTTAATACAGTTGTCATATAATTATTAACAATTTTCATTCTAGAACCCATTCCAGGTCCACCACAATCTATTAATGTGTCACCAATATGATTTAAAACAGGTGTTGCTTTTTCAATATCATTTTTTTCACCACCAAGCATCAAAAGAGATTTACCAATTCTAGCTTCCACTGATGTCCGTCCTATTGGTGCATCGATCATGGAAATTCCCTTTTCTTTTAATTTTTCACGGATACCGTCAGTCTCGATAGGATTGATTGTAGACATATCAATAACAATAGATCCGTTTTTTAGGTTTTCAATTGCACCATTTTCATCAAATAGAGCACTTTTCACATGATCAGAGTTCGGTAACATTGTAAAAAGAATATCAGTATCTAATGCAGCTTCAGATGCCGTCTTAGCAACTATCCCATTGTTTTTGGAATGATATTTTACTAATGTTTCATCAATATCAAAACCTTTCACTTTATATCCACCTTTAACGATATTTAAAGCCATTGGCCCTCCCATAGTACCTAGACCAATAAATCCTATTGAAGTCATAACAAGTCTCCTATTTTTTCTTAGTATAAGTTGATTGAAAGTTTTCTGAGCCGTCTCCTAATGTAACACCATTTTCAATAATATAATTGTCTTCTGCCTTGTTAATTTGATTATAGAAAGGCTGGTGGGTTTCAATAAAAGGATTGTTTGATGCTGTATTATAGCAAAAAAGTAAAGCCCATCTTCTCATTTCTGACTTGTTTGCTCCAGAACCATGCAAAGTGTTTCCATGGAAAAATAATGCGTCACCAGGTTCCATTTCGCAATATATATTTTCATGTTTAGTTTCTGCCCATTTAATCCTTTCCTGGTCAGCACAAACTTGTCCTAAATCACCGTTTTCTTTTACCATTTTAATATGGTCAATTCTACCAATTTGGTGTGAACCCTTTAAAACTTGAAGGCATCCATTTTCTTTAGTGCTTTTGTCAAGTGCAACCATAACACTCATCATATCAGGGTAAAGGCAACCATGATTATACCAATAACCATAATCCTGATGCCACTCCCAAGCACCGCCTTCCTTTGCAGCTTTTGCGGTAACCTTTGAATGCCAATGGTATACTTCACCACCTAATAACTCCTCTACAACATTAACAATTTTTTTCATTCGAGCTCCAACACCATAAGAACTTTTGCCAGGGTTATTCCATTGAACACTCAAAGTGGAATTCCCATCAGAATCATCTCTATCAAACATGTGTTGTTTTATTAAAGGGTCCGACTCAAGTGATTTCATAATATTTTTAACTTCTTTTTCACTAAAAAGTTTTCTTTTAATTATGAAACCATCTTTTTTAAAATCATTAATCTCTGAGCTAAAATTTTTCTCATTATGTAACATTATTTATCCCTTATAAAAAATATAACTATTTTTAACTATAACTAAGTTCACATTTAATTTTCAAGTTAATAGCAACAAATATAATATATTATGATTTAATAAATCTTAATCAAATTATTACTTGATAAAGATTTTTGTTTCTGTTTATTATTTTAATAAACTAAACCTTAACTTATATTATTGGAGAGGAAATTCGAATGAAATTTATTTCAAAAAATATTTTTGTTATATTGTTTGCTGCTGTTTCTGTACTATTTGCAGGTCAAGCTATGGCAAAAAAACAAACTATGAATATTGGTTATTCTGTTTCTGAAGGTCATCCGTATGGGACTTTTATGTATACTTTTGCAGACAGAATGGAAAAATTTACTGCTAATCTTGAAAGTGGTGCCGTTAAAGTTAAAGTGCACTGCTGTCACAAAATGGGTAGTGAGCAAGAGCAATTTAAAAAGCTTCAATTAGGTACATTAGATGGTACTATGATAGCTCAAAATAATGCAGGTCCATTTTATCCTAAAATTGATCTTTTTGTTTTACCTTATATGCTTCAAAACTATGAACATGCTGTTTCTGTAGCAGATGGTCCAATTGGCCAAGAAATTTGGGGAAATATGGCCGAAGAAATAGGTGTTCATTTAGTTACGATACCATTGTTTTCATTCAGACATATTTATAACACTAAAATGCCTATTAATAACTTAGACGATTTTGCTAAGATGAAATATCGAGTACCTAAAAACGTAGTGATGATAGATACTTACAAGGCTTTTGGTTCAGACCCTGTTCCAATTGCTTGGTCAGAGGCCCTTACTGCTACTCAAACAGGAACTGTTGATGGTGGAGATCTACCTATAGATGTTTTCATGTCGCAAAAATTTCATGATGTTGCAAAGCATGTTGCTGAAACGGGCCACTTTACGCTAGCGCCTCCATTTTTTGTCGGTGATAAGTTTATGCAAAAGTTAACTGATGAACAAAAGGAAGCGATGGATATGGCTGCTAAGGTTGCAACTGCTGCCTCTCGTTTTCATACAAACTATGGCATGAGCATTGTTAAAGAGAAATTAATCGCATCAGGAGTTACTTTTACTCAACCTGATATTGGTCCTTGGGTTGAATTAGCAAAAGGCGTTCATAAAGCTTTTGGTGAAGAAAGAGGTCCAGAGTACGTTGCAATAATGGATAAGATTTACGCAGCTGCTCCATAAACAAACAGTCTATAAACCACAAAGATAATTATCTTTGTGGTTTAATTCAAAATTTTTGGGGAAATAATGGAAATACTTACCTTTTTAGAGAAAAGGCTTGAAGAAGTTATAGCTGGTATAGGCGTAGTTATAATGTGTTTGATGGTTTTCTTTCAAGTTGTTATGAGATACGTTTTTAGCTTACCAACATCATGGTCTGATGAAATAGCTCAGTATTGTATGCTTTGGTCTGTATATTTATCAGTTTCTTGGGCAGTTAGGGAAAGAGCTCATATAAGAGTGATGAATTTTATTAATTTGTTCCCTCTAGCAATCAAGAATGGAATGGTTGTTTTCAGTGATATTATTTGGTTTGTATTTGGCATTTTCCTAACATGGCACAGTATTACTCTTAATTTAAGTTATTGGAAAGATCCTTATTTCTCACCTGCGCTTAATATTGATCAAAAGTGGCCTTACCTTTGTCTTGTTTTTGGTTTTGGGCTAATGACATTACGAATAGTTCAAATATATTATAAATGGTGGTTCCACGGTGTTTCTATTTTAGAAGGCACATCTAAGGGGGATACCCCTCATGCTTGAATTTTTAAAAGATTACGCTTACGAAATGTCTGAATTATCACAAGCACTAACTGTCTTTGGTGCAATGATAATAGCTATAGCGCTTGCTGTTCCAATTCCTATAGCCGTTTCTATTGGTACAGTTATCGGATACTTTATGCTTGATCTGGATTTTGCTGGCATTGCAAACTCTATGTACACAGGAGTTGAGCCATTTCCTCTAATAACAGTTCCATTGTTTGTTTTTGCAGGATCCTTAATGGAACAAGGTGGAATGGCCAGACGTATAGTAAATATGGCAGAATCACTTATTGGAAATGTAACTGGTAGTCTTGGTCTAGTAGCTGTTTTAGGATGTGCTTTCTTTGCAGCTTTATCTGGGTCAGGTCCAGCAACTACAGCTGCAATCGGTGCTGTAATGATACCTTCAATGATAAAAATGAAATATGATCCTGCCTTTGGTGGTGCAATTGCTGCAGCTGGGGGCGCTTTAGGAAGCCTTATTCCTCCAAGTAATCTTATGATTATTTATGGAATAGTTGCAGAACAATCCATACCAAGGCTTTTCCTTGCAGGGTTTATTCCTGGTATTTTAGCTACAGTGGTTCTTATGATAACTACTTATATAATTGCTCGAAGAAGAAATTATGTAGGTGATGGAATACCATTTTCTTGGCCTAGAGTTGGCGATGCTTTTTATCAAGGTATTTGGGCCCTATTTGCACCGATTATAATTTTAGGTGGTATTTATTCAGGAATATTCACACCGACTGAAGCTGCTTCAGTTGCTGTAGTTTATGCATTTATAATTGGCTGGTTTGCATACCAAGAGTTGACATTTGAAGGTATTGTTCATTGTTTAAAAGTAACAGCAATGATTTCTGGTGCAGTTCTTATTATTCTTGGACCTGCTAAATCTTTTGGTGAATTAATGAGTTTAATGTCAGTTCCAGATCTTATTGAAGAAGGTTTGACTGGTATTACAGAAAATGCGTTTCTAATGCTTATGATAATTGCAGTAATACTTATCATTACTGGGATGTTTATGGAGTCCATTGCACAAATTATTTTGTTAACTCCACTTTTACTTCCTTTAGTTCAAAACTTAGGTGTTCACCCCATAGCTTTTGGAATAATAATGGTTATAGCTTGTGAAGTTGGTTTTCTAACTCCACCTGTAGGAGCGAATCTTTTTGTTGCAGCAAGAATAACAAACTTAGGAATCGATAGGATTTCTATAGCTGTTTTACCCTTTGTTTTTGCATATATTGTTATACTAACTTTAATTGCTGCTTTTCCTGATATTACAACTATTCTTCCTAATTTCTTTTATGGTAAATTTGGATAGCTTAAATATAGAAAATTTATGAGCAATTCTAAAATTGGTAACCAAGAAGAAAAAAATAAATTATTATCTGGTGGCCTGGTAAGTTACCCATTAAAAAATGCAATTGACCCCAATCTAATTGGTAAAGTTGATTTAAACCCCTCAGGTGATTTTGAAGCAGGTAGTTATCAAACGTTTGAATGGGTTTATACAGCTGGTAAATTTGGTATTGATGATTCTGGCGCAGTAAAAATATGCTTTAGATTTGCCAGCGATCAAGGTAAACCTCAGTTTTCTGATCCCAAAGCGCCTAACTACACATCAGTTATTGCTTCAAATAATGCCGTTTTAAAATATGGGTATGAACATAAAGATAATGTAAGGCCTTGGGACAAGACTATTTATATCAACGTTGTTCAGGGGTATTTAACTGAAGGTGATACTATTAAAGTAACTTTTGGCGATAAATCTAAAGGTTCACCAGGTATGAGAATGCAAACGTTCTGTGAAGAAAGTTATGAATTCCATTCTTTAATAGATCCCATTGCTACAAGATGCTATCAGCCTGTTGTTAATCAGCCTACTATAAGAATTATCCCTGGAAAACCAAAAAGATATGTTGTTGTAGCTCCCACATTGAAAAGAAAAAGAGAAAACTTTAGTATTCATATTAAAGGTGAAGATATTTGGGGAAATCCTTCAAATAAATGTAATTTCAAATTTAATATTGAATCTAATGTAGCGGTAAAAAACCTCCCAAAAGAAATTAAAATAAGTGAGGGTGATTTCTTTGTTTCTATTGAAAATCTTCAAGTTGAGCAAGAATGTGAATGCCTTATAAATTTTTTTGATGAAAATAATAATTTAGTTTTAAAAAGTAATCCAATTACAATTAAGGATAGTTCAGAATTAGTTCATTTTTGGGGAGATCTTCATGGTCAATCCGAGGAAACTATTGGAACAGGAAGTGCTGATGAATACTTTAATTTTGCTCAAAACAGAGCTTTTTTAGATGTGTCTGGGCATCAAGGAAATGACTTCCAAATCACGAAAGATTTTTGGAGAGATCTAAATAAAATCACAAAAGAGTATAATCAAAATGATGTTTTTATAACCATACCTGGTTATGAGTGGTCTGGTAACACTAGTTTAGGTGGTGACAGAAATGTTTTTTTCCCTGAAGAAGATAGAATTATAAGAAGATCATCACATGCAATGATTGAAGATAAATCGGATATTGAAACAGACTGTACGACAGCAAAAGATCTATTTAATTCTCTTTATACTAATAATGAACTTGATGCCTTGGTATATGCTCACTGCGGAGGAAGATATGCAGATATTAAGTATGCTCATGACGGTAGGTTTGAAAAGTCGGTAGAAATACATTCAAGTTGGGGAACTTTTGAATGGATACTGAGTGATGCTTTTGAAGAAGGATACCGAGTTGGGATAGTTGGAAATTCAGATGGACATAAAGGAAGACCAGGTGCGAGCTATCCTGGGTCTTCACTATTTGGTGCTATTGGAGGGTTAACTTGCTTTCTATCAAAAAATCTCTCTCGAGAGGGTATAATTGACTCAATAAATAAAAGGCACCATTACGCTACCTCTGGAGGTCCAACGGGTAGAATGTATATAGATTTAAAAGCTAATTTTACATCTGAAGGATTAGTTTTCCACGATGATCCCAAATTATTTGACACTAAAGGCAGAAACTCCAAACAGGCTATAATGGGTGATATAGTCAATCTACCAAATGGTGAAATGTCATTAAATATTAGTGTTTCAACTGCTGTTGCAATTGAAAGGTTAGACATTTTTAATGGCTCTGAATTAATAGAAACATTTAAGCCTTTTTCTGAGAAAGATCTGGGCAATAGAATCAGAGTCATTTGGGAAGGTGCTGAATATAGAGGTAGATTTAGGCAGACTATTTGGGACGGGGAAGCTGAAATTTATAATAATGAAATTCTTAATTCAAATCCAATAAATTTTTTTAATCCAGATAAATCTCTTAGTAACACAACTAACAAAATAAAATGGGAGGCGTTAACAACTGGAAATTTTGGAGGCTTTGATTTAATTCTTAAGGATCCTTATAAGGGTGAGATAGAAATTCGTACACCTTTGATAACCAAAAAAGTTAATATTGAAGATATAAACTATGAAGATAAAGTATTTGATAAAAGTAATATTCTACCAAGGTTTTTAAAAATATTCCGCTTACCCTTAAAAAATGAAATTAAAAAAATTAACTTAGAAAGGAATATAAAGTTGAATGATATTGGAGATAATCCAATTTTTATTAGACTTACTCAAGAAGATGGAACATTAGCGTGGACGAGCCCAATTTATGTTTATAGATCTTAAAGTGATTTAATAATGAAGTCAGAGGAATACGATTATATTGTTGTTGGTTCAGGTTCAGCTGGATCACTAGTAACTAATAGACTTAGTAAAAACCCTAACAATAAAATTTTAGTTTTAGAAGCAGGCGGAAAAGATAATAACTTTTGGCTCAAATTACCAATAGGATACTATAAATCAATTTTCGATGAGCGGTTTTCCAGGCAATTTAAAACAGAACCAAGCGAGGGTTCTGGTGGAAGAAGTATAATTTGGCCGAGAGGTAGAGTAGTTGGTGGATCAAGTTCAATCAATGGTTTAAATTTCATACGTGGTCAAAGAGAAGACTTTGATGACTGGGAAAAAATGGGAGCTAAAGGTTGGGACTATCAAAGTGTTCTCCCATCTTTTAGAAAGTTAGAAAATTTTCAAGGTAGAGAAGATCAGTATCACGGAAATTTAGGTGAGATGATCGTTTCAAACCTGAATAATAACAATCCATCATGTGATGCATGGATTCAAGCAGCCAATGAATACGGCCTACCACATAATTCAGATTTTAATGGTGAAACAACTTATGGAGTAGGCTCATATCAATTTTCGTCAAGTGGAAGAATGCGTTATAGTTCTTCGACCGCATTTCTAAAACCTGCAATCAAAAGGGGTAATGTTACATTAAAAATAAATGCTCTTGTCAGTAAAGTTTTATTTAGTGGTAAAAAAGCTATAGGGGTGGAATGGATAGAAAATAATGAAAATAAAAAAGCATATTCAAACAAAGAAATAATTTTATCTAGTGGTTCTTTACAATCACCTCAAATACTTCAACTTTCAGGAATAGGACCTGCTGAAATTCTCAAAAAACTTAATATTCCTATTGTATTTGATTCACCTGAAGTTGGTAAAAATCTTCAGGACCATTATCAAGTAAGAGGCATCGTTGAGCTCAATGATAATAAAGGCTCTGTCAACAATCAATCAAGAAATCCATTGAAAATAGCTGAATGGGGCCTAAGATGGTTGCTTTTTGGATCTGGGCCTTTGACTTGTGGAGCTGGACAAGTAGGTGGTGCTGCATGCAGTAAATATTCACAAAATGGAAGACCAGATCTTCAATTTAATGTTATGCCACTTTCTGTTGATAAACCTGGAGAACCTCTTCATAAATATCCTGGCTTTACAGCATCTGTTTGGCAATGCCACCCAAAATCAAGGGGAAGTCTAAATATAAAAAGTAAGGATCCTAGAGAGCAAGCTGAAATTAGGCCAGAATACTTATCAGAGAAATTAGATAAAGACGTAATAGTTGAGGGTATTAAAATGATAAGAGATATCTTCAATCAACCCTCATTTAAAAAGTTATGGGATAAAGAAGTACTTCCTGGAAAAGAAATAAAAACTGATAAAGAAATTTTAGACTGGGCAAGAAATAATGGGGGAACAGTTTTCCATGCTGTAGGTACATGTAGAATGGGAGATGATAATAAATCAGTGGTAAATGAAAAATTACAAGTAAGAGGCGTTGAAAACCTTAGAGTTATTGATGCATCAGTTATGCCTCAAGTAACTTCAGCAAATACAAATGCTCCTTCTTTAATGATTGGTGAGAAAGGCGCATCATTAATTCTTGATTCTTAAAAAGATAAATTTTCATATTTGAATAAGTTCTAAAGGATGTGATTTCGGTAAGGAAACTAAATTTTATGAGTTTTAAAAACCAAACAGTTGTTATAACTGGAGGCGCAAGTGGAATTGGTCTTGCAGCAGCACACTTAATTCAAAAAAATAATGGAACTCCATTACTGCTTGATATGGATTTAAAAAAACTCAATGAGGCTCAAAGAACTCTTAACTTAACAGATTCAATTTTTGAAGTAGATGTTTCAGATGAAGCAGAACTAAATAATTGTTTAGATTTTGCTTTAGAGAAATTACCTCCCATTAAAGGGCTAGTTTGTTCTGCAGGAAAGGCACCCATTCCAAAACGTATAGAAGATACTGAATTAAGTGAGTGGAATAATATTATAGAAAGTCACTTAACGGGTACTTTCTTAAGTTGTAAAATATTTGGTGGTCAAATGGCAAAAATTGGAGGTGGTTCAATTGTAAATATTTCTTCTGTAGTGGGATTTAATCCTGGCCCAGTTTTAGCTTATGGAGCGGCTAAAGGCGCTATAATAAATCTTAGCAAATCTCTTTCAGTACAATGGGCGTCAAATAATGTTAGAGTAAATGCTGTTGCTCCAGGCTGGACTGACACACCACTACTTCAACCTAAGGAGAGAAAAGAAAAAAGAGATTTAACTCCAATATTAAATGCAGTTCCACAGAAACGACTTATGAATGCAAATGAAATAGCTGAATTGATATTTTTCCTTTTATCACAAAACTCATCTTCAATTACTGGTTCTATAATAAATTGTGATGGTGGAACACTAGCTGGAGCGGGGTGGTTTCCTTATGGGGGATTCCCTAATAATTAATAAAGTAGAATTTAATTTAATCTTAAAGAGACAAAAATGACTATAAAAATTGGTTTTATTGGACTTGGGACAATGGGATTGCCAATGGCAAATTGTCTTATTAAAAAAGGGTACAAGTTAAAAGTATATGATACGTCGTCAGTGGCTATGGAGAAAATAGACCAAGATGGAGTAACATTAGTAAATTCGCCAAAGGAGGCTGCTAAAGATGCTAATTTTTGTATAACTATGCTTCCTGAATCTTCTAACGTAAGGGATGCGGTGTTAGGAAAAAATGGATTAGTAGAAAATATGAACAAAGGTAGTATGCTGATAGAAATGAGCACTATTTTACCTTCAGCTACAATGTCTATTTATGAACATCTTAAAAGTAAAAAAATAAAAATGATTGATGCTCCTGTTGGTAGAACTCCAACTGATGCAGTTAATGGTAAACTTCTTGTTATTGCAGGTGGAGACAAAAATGATATTCAAATTGCAAAACCAATTTTAAAAAGTATGAGTGATGAGATAATTCATGTTGGACCTATAACCTCTGGAATAATGATGAAACTAGTAAATAATTATATGTCTATGGTGGGAATGGTTATGACTGCAGAAACAATATTATTTGCTAACAAAGTAGGTATAAATCAAGATTTAGCTGTTAAAGTACTCCAAGGAACAGCTGCCGGAAAAGGTCAAATCAACGTAAACTTTCCAAAAAAGGTTTTATCAGGTGATCTATCACCTGATTTTCCTATGAAAATGGGACTTAAAGATATTTCACTCGCACTAGAACTTGGCGATGATAAAGGTTTATCATTAAACTTAGGGCGAATATCTAAAGAGTATTTTGCTTTGGCAAGTAAGTTCAATAGGCAAAACCAAGATTGCACCGCTATGTTACATTTAATTGAAGATATTTCTAATCTTAATAAAGAAAAATAAATTTATAAAGTATTCTATAAAGTAATTTAAAGCTGTCTCAAGTTCAAATTATAGGGTACAATATAAATTTTAGATCTAATATTATTTTTAATAATTAATATTAAAACTATTCAAAATTCACTGGGGGTTAAATGTCTGAATTATACTTAAAAAAAGCTAATAAGAATCCAGAGACTGGAACGAAAGAAACAAGAGAAATTGTTGAAAAAATGTTGGATGAAATAGAGTCTGGTGGTGAAGAGATAGTAAAAAAGTATGCGAAAGATTTAGATGGTTTTACAGGTGAAGTAATAGTTACAAAAGAACAAATAGAGAGTGCTTCAAAATTAGTTCCTCAAAAATTAAAAGATGATATTAAGTTTGCTCATGAGAGAATCAAAAAATTTGCCGAAGCTCAAAAAAAATCAGTAAATGAATTTGAAACTGAATTGTCTCCTGGATTATGGGCAGGACAGAAATTAATACCTATTGAAACTGCAGGTTGCTATGTTCCTGGTGGTAGGTATGCCCATGTTGCTTCAGCTATTATGAGCATAACGACTGCTAGAGTTGCTGGAGTTGAAAATATCATTGCTTGTTCAGCACCCAAGGGAGAGGAAGGACCCAATCCTGCAATACTTTATACAATGAATTATTGTGGTGCAGATAAGATATTAGCTCTTGGTGGAGTTCAAGCTATTGCCTCCATGGCTTTTGGTTTATTTACAGGTTTATCTGCTAAAATTCTTGTAGGACCAGGTAATAAATTTGTTGCTGAATCAAAAAGAACACTATTTGGGAAAGTTGGAATTGATTTATTTGCAGGCCCTACTGAAATTGCAATAATAGCCGATGATAGTGCTGACCCAGATGTTGTAGCTGAAGACCTAGTAAGTCAAGCAGAACACGGCCCTGATTCTCCAGCCTGGCTTATTTCTACAAGTGAAAACTTAGCCAATGAAGTGATGTCAATTATGGATTCAAAAATTAATAATCTCCCAGAGACTAGTAGACAAGCTGCAGAAATTGCATGGAAGGATTACGGCGAAGTAATCCTATGCAAATCCAATGAAGAAGCTGCTAAAATTTCTGATATCTATGCAGCGGAACATTTAGAAGTCCATACAAAAAATAATGAATGGTTTGCCAATAGGCTTAAAAATTATGGATCCCTATTTATAGGTGAAGAAACAACTGTTACTTTTGGAGATAAATGTTCTGGAACAAACCATATACTACCTACTAAAGGGGCGGCTCATTATACAGGAGGCCTTTCAGTACACAAGTTCATGAAAATTGTTACAACGCAAAGGATGACTAAGGAAGCAAATAGAAATGTTGCACAAGTAGCAGCTAGGATATCAAGACTGGAGGGAATGGAGGCTCATGCTCGTTCTGGCGACATAAGATTAAAAAAATATTTTCCTGAAGAAAATTTTGACGTTAGTGCTGCTGAGTAAAGATCCATGGCAAGCTTAAAAAATCTCTTTGATGTTACCGGAAAAAAAGTATTTGTGACCGGAGCAAGTAGTGGAATTGGTCGTTCTGCCGCGACATGCCTTGCGGAGTCAGGTGCCAAGGTAGTAGCAATTGCAAGGAGGGCAGACAGACTAAAAGAATGGAGTGATGAGACAAATGGTGAAACATCATATTTTGTAGCTGACGTATCAAATAAAAACCAAATAAAAACTATAGTAACAAAAATAATCAAAGCTGAAGGAAGTCCAGATATTCTTATTAATGCAGCTGGTTTGAATACACGAGAACACGCTGATGATGTTACTTTAGAAGGATGGGATAAAACCTTAGATTTAAATTTATCAACACCTTTTTTTATTGCACAAGCTGTTGTTGAGGAAATGAAAAAAAGAAAATGGGGTAGGATAATTAATTATGCTTCTTTGGCTAGTAGAAGAGCATTAT
>JBJLFF010000004.1:0-66783 GCA_045565515.1 Puniceispirillales bacterium (SeqCode) | reverse complement strand
AAATTCTTGAAAAAGTTCAATTTTTTACTCTTTTTATAATTTTAATTTCAAGTTCTTTTATTTTTTTTCTCAAGGTGTTTCTATTAATTCCTAATAACTCAGAAGCTTTGATTTGATTACCATTTACTAAAAATAATGATTTATTTATTAATGATTTTTCAAACTTTTTAATAAAGAAATTATATAAATCATTTGAATAATATGATAAGTTATTTTGTGAAAAGAAATTATCAAATTCTGAGTCTAAAACTTCAGAAAACTCCACATAATTATTCTTGTTTAAAGCTTTGGATTTATTCAATTCATCTTTAATAGATTCATGCCTAATTACAGGTTCTGGATAAAGGATTGAAATTCTTTTGATAAAATTTTCTAATTCTTTTATATTACCAGGCCAATTATAATTTTTAAGCTCATCAAAAGAGCTTTCTTTAAATTCTTTGATGGGTAATTTTTTGTGCTTATTAGATTCTAAAAAATTTAAAACTAATTCTTTTATATCATCTTTTCTATCTTTTAATGGTGGGATAAAAATAGGAATAATATTAAGATAATAATATAAATCTTCTCTAAATACTCCTTTTTTAATAAGTTTTAAAATGTTAGTTTTGGATGAAACAATCAACCTAAAATTATCGACACTATTATCTTTTTTATCAAAAAAATATCTTAAAAAATCTAATAACTTTAATTGAGTTTCTAAAATCATTTCATCAATAGATTCTAAATATAATGTTGAATTTTTTAATGATACATTTGATAGTTTTTTTTCAATTAAATTAAAGTTTGGACTAGTAAGATTTATAATGAAAAAATTTTTATTATTATTTGTTAAGTTATGAATTGTTTTGGCAACAAGTTTTTTTCCAGTACCTGCTTCCCCAGTAATTAAAACAGTTAAATTGTTTCGCATAAGTCTTGAAATAGAACTAAATATATCTTGCATTGGTTGACTTCGACCAATCAAATCAAAATTAGATTTGATAATACTTATATCTTTAATTTTATAATTATTCTTATTTACAGACTTTGGTAAATCAAGTGCAGCATTAACTATTTGTAAAACTTTTTCAATATCAAAAGGTTTTGAAAGGTATTCAAAAGCTCCAAATTTTATAGAATTAACTGCCGTTGAAAGAGTAGAAAACCCACTTATCACTATAACAGGCAGTTCAGGGTTTAAATTTTTAATTTCAGATAATTTATCTAAAATATTCCCATCTGGTAACTTTACATCAGTAATAAGTAAATCAGGTGAAATCTCTTTAATTAACCTCAAAAGTCCAACTTGATTACCAGTTGTAGCTACAGAATATTTATTTTTTTCTAATAATGTTCTTAATATGAAACGAATACTCTTATCGTCATCGACAACTAAGATATTCTTTTTAGTAGGATCCTTATTATAAGACTTTGTAAAAGAATAATGCTTCATTATATTAAATTCTCTTCAGGAAAACTTAGTCTAAAAGTAGTTTCAGTATTAGAATGCAAATACTCTACTTTTCCAGAGTGTGCATTCATAGCTCCAATTACTTGTGTTAAGCCTAAACCAGAACCATTATTTTTTGATGTAATAAATGGATTAAATAATGAATTTTTAATGAAATCTGGAACACCATTACCGTTATCTGTAATTTCAATATGTATAGGAGTAATTCTTTTGACGCTTCCAAGATATTTTGCTTTAGGCTCCCATAACGAATAAAAAGTTTTAATACAAATTATACCTCTTCTATCATTTTCAATAGCTTCACATGCATTTTTTATTATATTTAGAAAAGATTGTATTAATAAATTTTTATTCCCTGTTATTGAAGGTAATGACGGGTCATATATTTTTTTAAAATTCACTTTTTTAGAGAAACTAGATTGAGATATTTTAATGGCATGATCAATAATTTCATGAATATTTAATTTTTCTGATTCTATTAATTCATTAGAAAATAAATGCTCAATTTTATTAATAATTTTATCAATTCTATCTGCTTCTTGTATAATAATATTTGTTAATTCATAATTATTGCCAGATAATTCAGATGATAATAATTGAGCGGATCCTCTAATTCCAGACAAAGGGTTTTTAATCTCATGAGCTAACATCTTAGATAAACCATAAAGAGATTTGTTACTTGAAAATTCAGATTCATACTCTTTATCTAAAAATTTATTATTTACAATGATAATAAATTTTTCAATTTTATTATCCTCAAAAATTGAAATGTAAACATCTAAATCAGGATAGAAAAATAAAGGGCCAGATAAGTTTACTTTATCGATAAAAATGGGTTTTTTTTTCTATCTTTACTCTTTTAATTGTATCAAAAAATAAGGAGTTTTCAGAAAAAATGCTTGATAGTTTAATATTTCTACCCCTCTTTAAATTAAAGTTAAATTTCTCCTTAGCTATTAAATTAGAATACTCAATAATTAGATTTTGATTAGAAATAATTATTGAAAATGGAATAATATTAAATATATTTTCAAAATTTGCATTAAAATTTTGATTATTGTTCATTTTGTTTAACTATTATATATATCATAATCTTTAAATTTAACTTATATGAACTTAGATTAGAATAGTTTTTATAATTATTAAATATCAATTTTATAATGAGACTATGAGTATAAAAAAATTTAATGCAATATTGCTAGCAGCTGGCTTAAGCTCAAGATTTAATAGTGATGTTCCAAAACAGTATTTATATTTGGGGAAAAAACAAATTCTAGATTATAGTATTGATCAAATCTTCAATCATAACTTATGTGATTTGCTTGTTGTAGTAGTAGATAAGAACTATATGGACACCTACAATTCAAATTCATTAAACAACAAAAAGATAAAATTTATTTTAGGTGGAGAAAGTAGGCAACAGTCGGTAATTAATGGTATGAATAGTCTTCCTAGTACAGATAATTTATTACTTATTCATGACGCAGCAAGACCAGGTATTGACCATGATATTATTGATAAATTAATTGAAATTTTAGAAAAAGATGTATCATGTGCTATACCATTATTACCTCAATATGATAGCTTACTTAAGAATGAAAAAGAAACGAATATATCTATAAACAGACAGAATTTATTTAGAATACAAACTCCCCAAGTTTTTCAATCAAATGCATTAAAATTTAGTGATTTTTTAGAATACCCAGATGCTACCGATGAATCTGAAATTATACTTAAAAAAGGTAAGATAATGAAAACCATTCCGGGTAAAGAAAAACTTTTAAAAATAACAACTAAATGGGATTATATGCTACTCATGAAAATTATGAATGAAGATAAGGAATACAGAACAGGATCTGGATTTGATGTCCATGCTTTTTCTTTGAAGCCTTCAAAATTAGTGCTTGGAGGCATTGAAATAGACCATCAATATGGATTAATTGGACACTCTGATGCAGATGTTTTACTTCATTCAATAACAGATGCTATTCTAGGTTCAATATCAAAAGGTGATATTGGAATTCATTTTCCACCTACTGATAAAAAATGGAAGAATATAGAGAGTGCTATTTTTTTAGAAAAATCAATGAACATTCTTAAAAAGAAAGGTGGGGAACTTATAAATATTGACGCAACAGTTATTTGTGAGGAACCTAAAATTTATAAATATAGCAAGAAAATAACTGATAATTTATCCATTCTAACAGGTCTCAAAACTGATAGAATTTCTATAAAAGGCACTACTACTGAAAATCTTGGTTTTTTAGGAAGAAAAGAAGGTATAGCTGTAATGTCATCCGTAATGATTAAGATATAATATTTTTATCATATAATTTTTCAGCTCTGTGTTCAAATGCAGTTACCATTTTTTTTACTGCTTCAGAAAAAAGTCTTTCCATCAAGGATTGCAAAAAAATATTTTTAAATTCAAAATCTAAATAAAATAAAATTTTACATTGTCCTTTGTAGCTTTTAAATTCCCACTTATTTGTTAAAAATTTAAATGGACCATCTTCATAAGAAACCTCAATAGTCATATTTTTTTTATCTAAATTGACGTTACTTCTAAACTTTTCTCTAAATACTTGAAATCCAATCATTAGATCAGCAATCAGTAAAGTCTTCTCATTTTGAATAACTCTTGAGGCGATGCACCATGGAAGGAATTCTGGGTATTTTTCAACATCTGCTACCAAATCAAACATCTTATCTGGTTTATATGGTACAGTTCTAATTTCACTATGCTTTGTCATTAAAGCTTAAATACTTCTTGCAAGTTCAAGCTTGTCTCTATTATTTTTTAGTTTCTGAAAATCATCACTCGCATGGTAAGATGATCTAGTCAATGGAGAAGATGAAACCATCAAAAAGCCTTTACCAAAGGCATGCTTTTATATATGTTTCAAATAGATCGGGAGTTACAAAGTCTTTTATTGGATAATGTTTAGGTGTCGGTTGTAAATATTGACCAATAGTTAAGAAATCAACATCTGCAGCTCTTAAATCATCCATAAGCTGTAAAACTTCCTTCTTAGTTTCACCAAAGCCAACCATTATACCTGATTTTGTGAAAACATTAGGCATCAATTTCTTTGCATCGTATAAAAGTTGCAAAGATGTAAAATATCTGGCACCTGGTCTTACCTCATTATATAAACTGGGTACAGTTTCTAGATTATGATTAAAAACATCAGGTTTTGAAATCATAACTTTTTCTAAAGCATTATTTTTATTTCTAAAGTCAGGGGTTAAAATTTCGATAGTAGTAAACGGAGATTTACTTTTAATTTCTGTAATAGTATTTGCAAACTGAGTAGCACCTCCATCAGAGAGATCGTCTCTGTCAACAGATGTAATAACAACATGCTCAAGTCCCATATCGTAAACAGCTTCAGCAACCCTAATTGGCTCAAAAACATCAATTGCTTTTGGTGTTCCAGTTTGAATGTTACAAAAAGCACAAGCTCTAGTACATATTTCACCTAAAATCATCATTGTTGCATGTTTTTTAGACCAGCATTCACCTATATTAGGGCAAGCAGCCTCCTCACAAACAGTAACTAACTTTTTAGTATCCATTAAATTTTTAACTTTTTTCCAATTATCAGAAGAAGGAGCTCTAACTTTAAGCCATTCTGGTTTTTTAACAGAATATGAAGAAGGATTTTTTTGTTTTTCAGGATGTCTTAAAGGTTTCATAATATTAAACAATACTAAAAATGAATGGCTTTATTGTAAGCTGAAAGGACAGATTCATGCATAGCCTCTGATAAAGTTGGATGTGCAAAAACTGTATTGATTATATCGACTTCTGTAGTTTCAAGTGTTTTAGCAATACTAAAGCTGTTTATTAATTCAGTTACTTCAGCGCCAATCATATGGGCTCCAATTAATTCACCAGTTTCTTCATCAAATAAAGTTTTAATAAAACCATCTTTTTGGCCTAATGTTATTGATTTTCCATTTCCTAAAAATGGAAAAGAACCAACTTTAACTTTTAAACCTTTTTCACTAGCTTGCTTTTCATTAAGGCCTATTGAAGCAATTTGCGGATATGAATAGGTACAAGCGGGAATTGAAGTTTTATCCAATTTATGAACCTCTTTTATACCTGCAATTATTTCTGCAGCTATTATACCTTCATGAGATGCTTTATGGGCTAACCAAGGTGGATCTGTTACATCTCCAATAGCATAAATATTTGGAATATTAGTACACATTTTTTCATTAGTAACAATATGACCATTTAACATTTTAATTTCAGCTTTTTCTAAACCCATATTTTCAGTGTTACCTATAATCCCAATAGCAATTAATAATTTATCAGATTCAATATCAATGATTTTTTCATTAACCTTAACCTTTGAAATAATATTATTTTTTAGATGATCAACTGAAACTAAAGATGAATTGTTTAAAAATTTTATTCCTTTTTTAATAAATAATGATTTAGCCATTTCTGAAATTTCTTCATCTTCATTTGGTAAAATTCGATCTTTCATTTCTATAACAGTAACTTTACTTCCCATATCATTATAAAAACTCGCAAACTCCATTCCAATGGCACCAGAACCAATAATAGTTATTGATTTTGGTAAAGATTTTGGAACCATGGCTTCTTTAGCAGTCCATATGTTCTGATTATTAACATCTACTCCAGGAATTAATTTAGGTTGAGCTCCAGTAGCAATTATAAGATTTTTAGTTTGAATTTTTACATTTTCACTTTGATCATTTAAAACATTAATTATAATATTTTCATCATTTTCTACAATAGAACCAAAACCTTTAATAACTTCCACATTATTTTTTTTTAATAGATGTTTAACTCCAATAGATAACTGCTTAGAGACATTTCTTGATCGTTGTACAATATCTTTAATATCAAAAGCAATTTCACCTTTAACTGAAATTCCAAACTCCTCAAATTTTTTAATACTATTTTTGAATTCACTAACTTTCAGCAATGCTTTCGTGGGAATACATCCCCAATTTAAACAAACGCCACCAAGATCTTTACTTTCAACTAAAAGAACATTGATCCCTAACTGTTTTGCTCTTATTGCTGAAACATACCCGCCGGGACCACCCCCAAAAATTACTAAATCAAAATTTTTCATTTCTACAATTACAACAACATTAAAGAGGGATTTTCTATATAACTTTTAAAACTATCAAGCCATTTTGCACCTAAAGCACCATCAACTACACGATGGTCACACGATAATGTGACTGTCATTATGTCCGAAATTACAATTTTATTATTTAAAACAATTGGTTTTTGTTCAGCTTTTCCAATAGCAATAATCATACTTTGTGGAGGGTTTAAAATAGCTGTAAAATTTTTGACCCCAAACATTCCTAAATTCGATACAGTCAAATTACCTCCCTGATACTCTTCAGGCAATAAATCACCATTCTTAGCTTTTATTGCCAACTCTTTGATCTCAATAGAAATTTCTTCTAAGCCTTTACTTTCAACATTTTTAACTATTGGAGTAATTAGACCGTCATCAATAGCAACAGCAACAGATATATCAAAATTGTTATAATATCTTATAAAACTCTCATGCCAACTGCAATTTGCCTTTGGAACTTTCTTAAGTGCTTTCGCTGAAGCTTTAACAATAAAATCATTAACAGAAATTTTAAATTTATCAGAATTAATTTGCTTTCTAAGTTCATTAATTTTGGTGAGATTACAATCAACAGATAAAAAGAAATGTGGTGCCTCATTAACTGAATTTAATAGCCTTTGAGCAATAACCTTTCTAACTGCACTATTGGGTTTGTCATAAAAATTATCTTTGTCAGAAATAATTACTTTAGTTACATCATCATTCGAAGTCTTTTTTGATTTAATCAAATTTTCAATATCAACTTTAATAATACGTCCCTTCGGACCTGAACCTTTTATACCTTTTAATTGAATACTATTTTGCAATGACAAACGTTTAGCTAATGGGGAAACTCTAATTCTATGTTCTTTATCAACGGATGTATCAAAATTTGATATATCATTTGTTTCAACTTTTTCTTTATCAATTTTTTTTTCAACAGTTTTAGAATGTTGAGTAACGTTCTCAATGTTTTTATTTAAATTTAAAATTATGTCATCATCACTATCACTATCCTCTTTTATTATAGCTAGTGAAGAACCAACTGGAATATTTTCTGTACCCGCGTCAACAGTTATTTCATACAAAATACCATCATCTACAGCTTCTATTTCCATAGTTGCTTTATCTGTTTCAATTTCAGCTACAACATCTCCAGAGGATATTTTATCTCCTTTTTTCTTCAACCATCTAGAGAGTTTGCCCTCTGTCATTGTTGGAGATAAAGATGGCATTTTAATCAAAGCAGGCATTGAACTAATCCATTTTGTTTAAAATTTTAAGAGTAGCATTTACAATATCATTCTCTTGAGGCAATGCCATTTTTTCAAGATTTTCTGCATAAGGAAGAGGAACATCCAATCCTGTAACTCTTTTAATTGGAGCATCAAGCCAGTCAAAAGCTTTTTCTTGAACTTGAGAAATTATTTCTGAACCAATACCTGAAAATGGAAAGCCTTCTTCACATACTACAAGTCTATTTGTTTTTTTTACACTTTCTACAATGATATCTATGTCTAAAGGTTTTATTGTTCTTAAATCAATAACTTCAGAAGAAATATTTTGGTTTAATAGTTCTTTTGATGCATTGAGAGCTTTACCAACCATAATTGAAAAAGCAACTATTGTTACGTCTTCACCTTTACTTAATATTTTTCCTTTTCCAATTGGAATAGTTTCATTTTCATTTTCAATCTCAAATTTTTCACCATATAAAAGTTCATTTTCAAGAAATATAACTGGATTAGGGTCCCTAATAGATGCTTTTAAAAGTCCTTTTGCATCTGAAGCAGACCATGGTGCTACAACCTTTAAACCAGGACAATGCGCATACCAACTAGCAAAACATTGCGAATGTTGCGCAGCAACTCTTGAAGCTGCACCATTTGGGCCTCTAAAAACTATTGGGCACCCCATTTGACCTCCAGACATATATAATGTCTTTGCAGCTGAATTGATAATTTGATCAATAGCTTGCATTGAAAAATTAAAAGTCATAAATTCTATAATAGGTTTCAACCCACCAAAAGCAGCGCCAACACCTAATCCAGTAAAACCTTGCTCAGTAATTGGCGTGTCTATTACTCTTTTTTCACCAAATTCTTCAAGCAAGCCTTGTGTAACTTTATAGGCACCTTGATACTCAGCAACCTCTTCACCCATAACAAAAACATTTTCATCCAACCTCATTTCCTCAGCCATAGCATCTCTCAATGCCTCTCTTACTGAGATTTTAATTTCATTATTATCTTGTTTTTTTATTATCTTTTTGTCAGAAATTTTTTGGTTTTCAAAATTTTGTATTTTCTCAGTTTTCTCCTCATCACCTATAACAGCAATTAAAGTTCCAACTGAAATATCTTGCTCACCTTCCTTAACTAAAATTTTACTTACTTGCCCATCATCTATTGCCTCTAACTCCATTGTCGCTTTGTCAGTCTCAATCTCAGCAATTACGTCACCACTTGAAACATTGTCACCAACCTTAACAAGCCATCTAGCAATAGTCCCTGATGTCATTGTAGGTGATAAAGCAGGCATTTTAATATTTGACATTTTTTTCCCTAATTATAGATAAATATCAGATAGTAATTCACTTTGATCTGGCAAATTACTTTCCAAAGCAAACTCTGCAGCTTTTGTTACTGTTGATTTAATTTCAGTGTCAAAACCTTTAAGTTCATCGTCAGTTACCTTATTTTCTTGAAGTATTTCTTTAAGATTTTCTATACAATCTTTTTGCTGCCTAACCGCATCAACTTCTGAACGGGCTCTATATTTTGCAGGGTCAGACATGGAATGGCCTCTATATCTGTAAGTTTTCATCTCTAAAATAAAAGGACCTTTTCCATTTCTTGAATAATCTAAAGCTTCTTTTCCAGCTTCTCTAACTGAAAAAACATTCATTCCATCAACTTCTATACCGGGTATACCATACGCTTTACCTCTTTCAGCAAGTGATCTGCCGGCACTTGCTCTAGTTACAGAAGTACCCATTCCATATTTATTATTTTCAATAATAAAAATTACGGGCAATTTCCATAATGCGGCCATATTAAAACTTTCGTATACTTGCCCTTGGTTGACTGCTCCATCGCCTAAGTAAGTCATACTAACAAAACCATCATTTTTATATTTATGAGAAAAAGCTAAGCCAACACCAATTGGAACTTGAGCACCTACTATTCCATGACCACCATAAAAGTTTTTTTCTTTGCTAAACATGTGCATTGATCCACCTTTGCCTTTAGAGTAACCACTTTCCCTCCCAGTTAGTTCTGCCATTACTCCTTTTGGATCCATACCACACGCAATCATATGGCCGTGGTCTCTATAAGATGTTATTACACTGTCACCAAATTTAGAAACAGATTGCATACCAACAACAACAGCTTCTTGTCCAATGTATAAATGACAAAAACCACCAATAGAGCCCATTCCATATAATTGACCAGCTTTCTCTTCAAAACGGCGTATTAATAACATTTGCTTATATAAATTTATCAATCCTTGATTGCCAAGACTATTAACGTTGAAATTTTTAACAGGTCTTCTAGGGGATTTTCTTTTTAATTTAGCTTTATTCATTATAAATCAATTTTTGTGATATATAATAAGATAGTATAAAATTAAAAAATTTCAATATCAATTAACTACTTGTTAATATTAATTATATTAAATTTTAACAGTATGTTGTTAAAATTTAATCAGTAGGCACAAATAAATCTTTCTCATAAGAGAATCCAAGATATTGGTAAGCAAGCTCTTCCAGCAAATCAGCATCTATTTCAGGGCCTTTGATAAGGTCAACTTTATTTTGAATAACAGTTATTTTTTTATCAAGCTGTCTTAGTTTGTTTTCTGAAACATGAATTTTTTTGCTTAAACTATTAAGTACAGGAATTCCACCATTGTCTTTAGATGCGTTAATTATTAATAAACCGGAAATAACTAAAGGAATAATAAAGTATAATACATTAAAATTTCTATTGTTAAAATTATTAAGATTTTTCATATTTAGATTGAATCAAAATAAAACGAATCGGTCAATAGATTAATTTAAAATTTTTGATCCATTATATTTAGCCAAATTACCAAGCTCTTCTTCAATTCTAATAAGTTGATTGTACTTACACAATCTTTCAGACCGTGATAATGACCCTGTCTTAATTTGACCTGAATTCAAACCAACAGATAAATCAGCTATAAATGTATCCTCAGTTTCACCTGAGCGATGTGATATAATTGTTCCATAATTATTTTTTTTAGCTAAATTTACAGTTTCTATTGTTTCAGAAAGAGTACCAATTTGATTAAGTTTAATTAATATTGAATTAGCAGCACCTAAATTAATTCCTTTTGTTAATCTATTCATATTTGTTGCAAATAAGTCATCCCCAACAATTTGTATATTATTTCCAATTAGATTAGTAAGCTCTTTATATCCTTCAAAGTCATTTTCTTCTAATGGATCCTCTAAAGAAATTATTGGGTATTCCCTTACAAGGTTTTCCCAAATTTTAATCATATCATTTGTATCTATTTTTGTTTGACCATTATTCATTTCATAAAAATTATTTTTATAAAATTCAGAAGAGGCAGCATCTATAGCAAAATTAATATCATTATCTAGATTTCTTCCAGCTTTCTTAATGGCTTTGCTAAGTAATTCCAAAGCCTCCTCTACATTATTGATTTCGGGAGAAAACCCTCCCTCGTCTCCAACTGATGTAGAAAAAGAGTTTTCAGAAAGAACTGATTTTAAGTGATGGAAAATTTCGGCTCCCCATCTTAAAGCTTCTGAAAAAGTATTAGCTCCTACTGGCATTATCATTATCTCTTGAAAATCTAATGCATTATTAGCATGAGCTCCTCCATTAATAATATTCATTAAAGGAGTAGGAAGTATATACTCATTGTATTCGCTTAAATATTTAAACAAACTTTCACTTTTAATTTGAGATGAAACCCTAGCAGCAGCAAGACTTACTCCTAAAATTGCATTTGCGCCAAGTCTAGATTTATTTTCTGTACCATCTAGTTCTATCAATTTCTGATCGAGTTTTTTTTTGGTTCAAAGGCGAAAAACCCTTCAAGTATTCATTAATTTCAAAATTTATACTATTAACTACTTTAGAAACACCTTTTCCAAGATATTTTGAGGATTCATTGTCTCTTTTTTCTATAGCTTCATGTCCTCCAGTTGATGCACCAGAAGGAACAGATGCACGAGATTTAATACCATTATCTAGAGTAATCTCTACTTCCACGGTTGGGTTGCCTCTTGAATCAAGAATTTGTCTCCCAAAAATTTTATCAATTACTTCCATAATAATCTATAATTTAAATATTAGATTTTGATAAGACATCAAATTTCTTCAATAACTTTAATAGATTGCTGAGCTCATTTAAAGGTATCATATTTGGGCCATCCGAGGGTGCACTATCTGGGTCTTTATGTGTCTCCATAAATATACCAGCAACACCCACTGCAATAGCAGCTCTAGAAAGAACAGATACATAATTTCTTTCTCCACCAGAGCTATTACCTTTACCACCTGGTTGTTGAACGCTATGAGTAGCATCAAAAATTACAGGGCAGTTTGATTTTTTTAATTCAGGTAAAGCTCTCATATCAGAAACTAAGGTATTATAACCAAATGAAACTCCTCTTTCAGTAACTAAAACCTTATTATTTCCTGACCTTTTTATTTTTTTTACAACTTGATGCATATCCCATGGAGCTAAAAATTGACCTTTTTTAACATTTACAACACAATCTGTTTTAGCCGCAGCAACTAATAAATCAGTTTGCCTACATAAAAAGGCTGGGATTTGTAAAATATCAACAACAGAAGATACTTTTTGACATTGTGATGCATCATGGATATCCGTGATGATTGTTAAATTAAATTCTTTCTTAACTTTAGATAATATTTCGAGACCATCATCAATCCCAATTCCTCTTTCAGAAGATATGGACGTTCTGTTTGCTTTATCAAATGAAGATTTATAAATTAAAGGTATATTCAGATCAAAACATATATTTTTAATTTTTTCGGCATGAAATAGTGCACTATCAAGATTTTCTATTGCACATGGACCTGCAATTAATACGAAGGGTAACTCATTACCAATATTTATATTATTTATCTTCATATAAAAAATCCTATCTTTAAACTAATCTAGAATACTTTGAGGATGCTTTTATAAAGCATTTAAACAATGGATGTGGGTCAAAAGGTTTTGACTTAAGCTCAGGATGAAATTGCACTCCAATAAACCATGGATGATTTTCATATTCTATTATTTCTGGAAGTATTCCATCAGGAGACATGCCAGAAAACCTTAGACCAATTTTTTCAAGATCATCTTTATATTTAATATTTACCTCATACCTATGCCTATGCCTTTCAAATATAATTCTTTCATCATAAACTTTTTCTGCAAGACTATTTTTAATTATATGGCACTCATAAGCACCTAAACGCATTGATCCACCTAGATCATCAGAAGATGATCTTTTTTCAACATTATTGCCTTTTACCCATTCAGTAAGAAGCCCTACTATCGGTGACTCAAAATCACCAAATTCAGAAGATCCCGCACCTTCAATCAATGATAAATTTCTAGCGGCTTCTATTACAGCCATTTGCATCCCAAAACAAATTCCTAAAAATGGGATTTTATTAACTCTTGCAAATTTTATTGCTTCAATTTTTCCTTCTGAGCCTCTTTGACCAAAACCACCAGGAACAAGAATTCCGTGTATATTTTCGAATTTTTCACTAAAGATATTTTTATTATTTAAGTCTGAAGAATCCATCCAAGTTATATTCACCCTAGTCTTATTTGATATGCCGCCATGGGTAAGAGCTTCGGTAAGGGATTTATAACTATCTATAAGTGAAGTATACTTACCAACAACAGCGATGTTTACATCACCCTCAGGATTTTTGATTGCTGATATTATATCATTCCAGATTTTTAAATTTGGTTTCGCAGGTTTAAGCTTAAAATGTTTACATATCACTTCATCAAGGCCGTTTTTATTATATGCTAAAGGCACATCATAAATACTATCGGCATCAATTGCTTCAATCACAGAATTTTTAGGAATATTACAAAAAAGAGCTATCTTATCCTTTTGATCATCTGGGATTGGTGATTCAGATCTACATAAAACTACATCTGGCCTTATCCCAACAGATTGCAATTCTTTAACAGAGTGCTGAGTAGGTTTTGTTTTTAATTCACCAGCGGCAGCTATATATGGGACCAATGTCAAGTGTAGAAAACAAGTTTTATCTCTACCAAGTTCATTACCAAGCTGTCTTATAGCCTCAAGAAAAGGTAGAGACTCGATGTCACCAACCGTTCCACCTATTTCACATAAAACAAAGTCCTCTTCATCTAAATCAGAGGTAATAAATTCCTTAATAGCATTTGTTACGTGTGGAATAACTTGTATAGTAGCGCCGAGGTAATCCCCTTTTCTTTCTTTCGCTATAACTTCAGAATATATTTGGCCAGTTGTCACATTATCAGTTTTTTTTGCTGAAACACCTGTAAATCTCTCATAATGCCCAAGGTCTAAATCGGTTTCAGCTCCATCATCTGTAACAAAAACCTCTCCATGTTGAGTTGGGCTCATTGTACCTGGATCTACATTTAAGTAAGGATCTAGTTTTCTAAGTCTTACTTTGAAACCTCTTGACTGAAGAAGAGCAGCCAAGGCAGCTGATGCAAGGCCTTTGCCTAATGAGGACACCACACCACCAGTTATAAAAATAAAATTTGGCATGGTTTATTTTTATACAATGGTAATAAGCTAAATGCTAGTTTTTAATAATATAAAAAAATGAGATTAATTATCTGTAGGAACAGAGGGTTTACCATCTTTTGAAGAATTGTTTTCTATCTGACTTTCTTGAGAAACTTCATCTATGATTGAAGAACTTTTCTTTCCATATCCCGCTAACATAGCGAGCAGAATTGAAGTACAAAAAAAAGCAATTGCTAAGATGGTTGTAGCTCTGGTAAGAAAGTCAGCAGTTCCTCTAGCTGACATAAAGTTATTACCTCCACCAATGCCCAATCCACCGCCTTCACTTCTTTGCATTAGAACTAAACCAACAATAGAAATGGAAATAATGATATGAATAATTAAAATAACAGTAGTCATAAATCGTCCTTTGGACTGTATATATTAATTTTGTGAATATTTTACAAGTTAAATTTCATTACTATTTAATATAAATTACAATGAATTATTAATTATTTTTAAAAAACTATCGGACTTTAAACTAGCCCCACCTACTAAAACACCATCAACATTTTTAATATTAAATATATCTGATGAATTATTTTCATTAACAGATCCACCATAAATGACAGGTATGTCTTGTTCAATTTTAAAATCATCTTTTATTAAGTGTTTTATAAAGGAGTGGACTTCCTCAATATTTTTATTTGTTGCAACCTTACCAGTTCCAATAGCCCATATAGGTTCGTAAGCGAAAATAACTTTATTTTTTACAGAGCTCAATTCAAATTCTTTAATATTTGAAAAACTAACTCTAATTTGGTCTTCTAAAATAGATAAATATTTATTATTTTCTCTTTCTTGAAGATTTTCCCCAATACAAATAATTGTGTTTAAACCTTTAGAAAAAGCCTGAAAAAATTTTTTTGATACATCTTCAGATGTTTCATTACATAAATCTCTTCTCTCAGAATGACCTAAAATTACATATTCACATCCAGCGTCTAAAATCATATCAGAGGAAACTTGACCAGTAAAAGCACCATTGTCATAAATAGAGCAATCCTGAGCACCTAATTTAAGATTCTTATTTTTAATTGCTTCTTTTATTTGATTTATCATTAAGTAAGAAGGAAAAATAATGACTTCTGATTTATTGAAATTATTATTATCTTTTGTTATTTCATTTACTAATTTTATAGCCTCTTCTTTATTACAATTCATTTTCCAATTTCCTGCTATAATCATAAAAGTTTATCCTTAATTAATGAAAATATAATTGTTTTTAATCATTTTTGATTTGCAGTTCAACTGTCAGAGTATTAAATAGAATATTAAAAATATTTTAAGGTAATTACTATATGCTTCAATCTTTGAGAAAACACTCAAAACATCCAATTGCAAAAGTATTTTTGGTGTTGGTATTAATTGCTTTTGCTGGCCTCGGTTTAGGGAGTTTTGTTCCATCCTTACAGTTCAATAAGGATTACATTACTGCAGGTGATACATCTATTGAAATACAAGAAATAGCAACCCAATTTAATAAATTAAGGGCTGAAGTAGCTCCAAATTTGAGTGTAAACGAAGCTATAGAGAGTGGCTATCTAGATTTACTAATAACCTTCTTATCCAATGAAGCAATTATTATGGAAGAAGCTAATTCACAGGGAATAACAGTAACACGAGAATATTTAAAAAAATCTTTATTAGAAAATAAAAGGTTTATGGATGAAGATGGTAAATTTAGTGGAACTAAATTTCAAATGTCACTATTAAATGCAGGGGTTTCAGAAGAAAAATATTTAGAACTACTTGGTAGAAACATCATTAAGGATCAGTTGACAGTTACGATATCTGAATCTGCAAAAGTATCAGAAAAAATAATAAAACTAATTGCAGCCAAAAATTTAGAAAAAAGAGACGCAACTCTTATTGATTTGAAATTAACTCCTTTATCTAAAATAGAAAACCCATCCGAAAGCGAGTTAATACAATTTTATGATAATACCAGCTCTTCCTGGAGAGAACCAACAAGAAGAATTGGAAAGTATTTTTACTTAGATCCTATTAACTTTGTTAAGGACATTGAAATAAGTGGACAGGATTTAATCGATGAATTTGATATAAGAAGAACCGATTACATTAAAGAAGAAACAAGATCAATAAATCAAATGATTTTTGATACAAGAGAAGAAGCTCAAATAATTTTTTCTAAAATAAAGAATGGCAGCCTTTTTGAAACAATAGTAAAAGAGAAGTTTAATGATCAAGAAACTTTAATAAAAGATATAAAAAAATCTGATTTAATAGATGAAGTCTCTCTTGTAGTTTTTGATTTAAAGCTTGATGAAGTTAGCTCCATAATAGAGAGTGACATTGGTTTCCACTTAATAAAATTAAATGAAATAAATCAAGCTAGTAACCCTAAATTTGATGATATTAAAGAGCAATTAGAAAATGATATAAAGTTAGAAAGAGCAACTGATTTAATTTATGACATAGCAAATTATGCAGATGATGAATTTTCTTCAGGATCAAGTATTGAAGAGATTTCCAAACAAAAAAAGCTAGATATTGTTTTTACAGAGCCTCTTGATAAAAATGGGTTAAACCAAAATAAAGAGATACCAGAAAATCCTCTATTCAGTGATAAAATATTTTTGGATGTTTTATGGAACAATATTGAAGATGAAATCTCAATAAATGAAACAGAAGACGGAAGATTTTTTGCTTTAGTTCTAAAAGAAGAAATAAAAGAGTACCTTCCAAAATTTAATGATATTAAAATAAAACTAGAAAATGCTTGGAAGCAAACTAAAGCTATTGAAGAAACTCTTAATTTAGCTGGTGAATTATCTTCTTCTAATGATTTAATAAAATTTGCAAATGAAAACCAGATGAATGTATCTCAAATTATAGGCGCATCTCAGAATGATCCATCATATCCTAGACCTCAAATTATTAAATCACTTTTTGGTATTGAGAAAATTGGAGATAATGAAATAGCCGCAACTAAACTTGGAATTTCAGTTATAAGATTTGATAAAGTTACGCCTGCTAGTACAGACGAGATTAATAATTTATCAAAGATATTAACTACACCTTTTAATCAATCATTACAAAATGATTTAAGTAGCGCTCTTATCTCGAAATTAGGTGAAAAACATAAGTTAGAAGTAAATAAAAGTTTAATTTTACAAGCTTTGGGTCTTTCTCCACAGTAAATGATCAAAATTTCAAAACAATTTGTTGATAAATACAATTCTGGTAAGCCACAACTTCTTTGGGAATTTATAGTTGCAGATTTAGAGACGCCTGTTTCAGCTTTGTTAAAATTAACTAATAATAAAGATTATAATTTTCTTTTAGAATCTGTTGAAGGTGGAGAAAATAGAGGGAGGTATTCTGCAATTGGAATGTCGCCAGATCTTATTTGGAAATGTAAAAATGGTGTTTCTGAAACAGCTTTTCCAGATGAAAATAACATAAAGTTTGTTAAAGATAAGGAAAAGCCTCTTAAATCTTTACGAAATTTAATAAATAATTCAAAAATAGATATTCCAGATAATCTTCCCCCTTTGTCAGCAGGTTTATTTGGATACATTGGCTATGATATGGTCTCATACTTTGAGAATATAAGTATCAAAAATGCTGACCCACTGGAGTTGCCTGAAACAATTTTGATAAGGCCATCATTAATTTGTATTTTTGATAGGCTTAAAGATGAATTTATTCTTATAACACCAGTAAGACCAAAGCTAGGAGTTACAGCAGAACAGGCTTGGAATAAAGGAAAAAAAATTATTGCTAATGCAGTAAATGAACTAAATTCAGGTTTGGACCATTCTAATTTACCTGTTCAAAAAGACTTTCATCAAGACAATAATGCTCCAAGCAATTTAACAAAATCAGAGTTTTATAGTTCCGTTGAAAAAGCTAAAGAATATATTAAGTCTGGTGACGTATATCAGGTTGTTTTGTCACAGCGTTTTGAAATACCGTTTCAAAAATCATCAATTTCTTTTTACAGATCACTGAGAAGACTAAACCCCTCACCTTTTTTATTCCATTTTAATTTTGGAGATTTTTATGTTGTTGGTTCTTCTCCTGAAATACTTGTAAGATTAAGAGATAATGAATGCACAATCAGACCAATAGCAGGAACTAGACCAAGAGGAAAAAATAAAATAGAAGATCTCAAACTTAAAGAAGAATTACTTAACGACCCAAAAGAGAGAGCGGAACATCTAATGCTTCTAGACTTGGGAAGAAATGATGTAGGCAGAGTTTCTAAGCCTGGCACAGTAGAAGTTACTGAAAGTTTTAGTGTTGAGATGTATTCTCATGTGATGCATATAGAATCAGAGGTTAAAGGTGAGTTACGAGGTGAACTAGATAGTCTCGATACTTTAATTGCAGGTTTCCCAGCAGGTACAGTAAGTGGAGCTCCTAAAATTAGAGCTATGCAAATTATAGAAGAACTAGAGACTGAAAGACGAGGAATTTATTCAGGGGCAGTTGGATACTTTAGTGCATCTGGTGATTTGGATACTTGCATTGCTTTAAGAACAGGGATTATTAAAGACGGTAAATTGTATGTGCAAGCTGGAGGAGGAATTGTTCATGATAGTACGAATGAAGGTGAGGAATTAGAAACTAGAAATAAAGCGAAAGCTCTTATACGGGCAGCAGAATTAGCTGATTAGCTTATTGTTTTAATTCCGAAGAACTCTGAGCATAAATAATACCAAAAAGTATAATTATTCCTCCAATTAGTTGAATGGCTGTTAAGTACTCACCTAATAATAACCAAGCTAGAAATGATGCAGTAACAGGCTCACTCATAAGAGTTAATGAAGCTAGTCCAGTTTTAACTTTTCCTAGTGCCCATGTAATCAATCCTATTCCGATAAATTGACTAATAAATGCTAAGCTAAAAATAATAAGCCAGCCATTTAAAGAAACAGGAAGAATAGTTTCATTGGAAAATATAACTATAAATAAAAGGGTAAGGGCACTAAATAAAGTTCCAAATAAAAATATAATATAAATATTTAAGCTTTTATCCCTCAAAAATCCTGTTGACATTAAGTATGCTGCATAAAATGCACCTGCTAATAGCGACCAAAAATCACCAAAAATATTTTTTAAGCTTAACTCTAAGGAACTATACATCAATAAAACTGCTCCAATAATTGACGCTATTAAACCAAACAAAAACTTCCTATTTATAGTTATTGAAAAAAGTAAATAACTATAAATAACGACAAAAACCGGAGCCATAGAAGCAAATAAAGTTGAATTTGCTATTGTTGTGAGCATTATGCCATGATGCCAAGCTGCATGATCTATCCCTAAAAATATTCCTGGTAATGCTAGATAAAAATAATTATTATTTTCAATTTTATATTGTATTTGAATTCTTAAAAATCGGATTAAAATTAAAATTAATGGTAATGCTAAAAACGATCTCCAGAAAGCAGATGATATTGGTCCAACCTCACTAATTCTTACGAAGTATGTACTGGCTCCAAGACATCCAGCGCCAAAAATTAAAGTTATTGCAATTAACCAAATTGGAGGACTTTTAATAAATATCATAAAACTGAATAAAATCTAAAATTAATAAAATTTATATTGGTAAAAATAATATCCTAATTAATTATTTAAGTGTATCTATACACCTTAAATAATAAAATTCTTTGTTTTTTATTTAATAGACAAGAAAAGGAGTACTAATGTTTAATTTATTTTTAGGAATTATTTTATTTATAGGATTAATAACAGCAACAATACTTTCAGTTGATTCTGTCGGAATATTTATGGATATGCCATCGCTTATAATTGTTGTTTTGGGGGCTTTAATTTATTCGTTTTCTGCAGGCGGTGACACTATTGACAGATTGGATAATTTTGGATTTGGAGCAGTCAGAATGGGTTGGATTGGGTTTATTATTGGTATAGTCTTAATGGCAAACAGAAAAATGATCCTAGATATGGAGTTGTTTAGTTCAGCCTTTGCAGTGGCTATGCTTCCAATATTTTATGGATATTTATTTCAAATAATTACTAATATGATTGTTTACAGATTAGAAATTAATAAATTTGATGATGAATTAAAAGAAGAAGATTAGATTTAAAAAAGTGATCACATACTTTGTGATCACTTAAATAACTGTAGTTTTTTAACTATAAATAGATGACAATAGAACTATTGCGCTTATTAAAAATAAACCTGAAAATATAAACCCCAAAATATGAACAGGTATTTTCATAGTTTCTCTTCCAAAGTTAGTTTGAGCCATTTTGTCATCCATGTCACTTATGATTAATCGCAAATTTAACATCATTCTCACCATCCCAAATGAAGTTGTCAATGTAATCACTATAAGTGGTGCAGCAACAACATGTTCTTTTCCTGCAATATCTCCAAAAACAACTGCTAACATTGTTATTAATTGAGTGATAATTGCAAATGATACAGAAATTAAAAAAGAATAAAAAGTATTAATTTGAATTGTTGAACGAAGATTAGGGTCCATATATACCTCCAATTATAAAATTTGTTTTCATTTAACATATATTGAACTAAGAATGAAATATTAATTTTTGTGAATAGGTTATTTTGGAAGAACATTTTCCCAAGGGTGCCGCTTGGATGGGCGGCAAATTTATTGATATATCGGAAGCAAAGATACCTGTTTTAGACTGGGGTTTTCTTAGATCTGATGCCACTTATGATGTTGTCCATGTTTGGAATAATAGGTTTTTTAGACTTGATCATCATATTGATAGGTTCTATGCTTCTACAAAAAAAATTCATATGCCTTGTAAAATTGAAAGGAACGAATTAAAGAAAATTTTAGCAGGGTGTGTTAAAAGGGCTAACTTTGAAAATTCTTATGTAGAAATGATTCAAACAAGAGGTATGTCCCCTACATTTGATAGAGATCCTAGAAAATCTATTCCTAGATTTATAGCATTTGCAATACCTTTTGGCTGGATATTAGATCCTAAAAAATTTGATATAGGATTAGATTTGGCTATCAGTAAAATCAAGAGAATTTCGCCAAATTCTGTTGATCCCAGAGTAAAAAATTATCATTGGCTAGATTTAGTAAATGGCATGTATGAAGCATATGAAAGAGGTCATTATACTGCAGTTTTAGTTGATGAAGAAAATAATGTTTTAGAGGGCCCAGGGTTTAATATATTTTCTTTCAGTAATAATTGTTTAATAACTCCTGCTAAAGGTGTTTTAGAGGGCGTTACAAGGCAAACAGCTATTGATTTAGCTATTGAACTAAATATTGAAGTTAAAGAAGCTCCCATATCATCAGAAGAGTTTAAAAACTCAATAGAAGCTTTTGCGACATCGACAGCAGGAGGCATAATTCCAATTACAAAAATTGATGGGAGGCTTATTGGTAATGGTAAAGCTGGAAAAATTACTGAGAAAATTAAAGACTTATACTGGGAGAAACACCTACACCCAGATTGGAGTGAAGACATAGAAGACATATTATAAAATAAATTCTAATGATCTTTTAGTTGTTTTTACTAATAATGGTGTGAACCAAGCTCCAATATAGGCTGCTCTTTACTCTAAGAAAATAAATTTTTTCACAATAGGGATTTCTTCTTTAGAGTATTCCAAAATTGCTCTAAAATCAAATATTAACAGTATCTTAGATGAAATTTTTGATATTTTTATTGATAATTTTGGTCCGCCTGAAAATGCTTTGATTGAAGTTCATGAATTAAAAAAGTTGTACCATTTTCTACTACAAGTGGGTCTTTTATTTATAATTCCATAATTTCATATCTCGCAGAACTATGTAAAAATGAAGAACTGTTTCCTTTTTATATTAGCGGTAATATGTCTCAAGCAAGTGAACATAATTAAAAACTATTAAAATTATACACTGATAGAAATCCTCATATTTAAAAACTTAATGATATGCAATAATAAGATACTAGATCTTTTAAAATCACATGAATTAAACCTCTAAAAAGTAATACTTTTGTTTATGTCCTCCACTGAGATCGATCGTAAAATAGCTGTTATCTTTGTTGCTGACGTTGTTGGCTACAGCAAGCATATGGAAAAGGATGAGAGTGCGACTTTTAAAGCTTATGGTCAATGTGAGACAATCCTCAATAAGCTATTAAAGAAATATAAAGGATCGATCTTTAATACTGCAGGTGACTCTGTCCTGGCAGAGTTTCCAAGTGCAGTGAACGCTGTAATGTGCAGTCGACTTTCAAAATAGCCTAAAGAAAAGAAATGAAAGTGAAAAGACAGAAGTAAAACTAGAGTTCCGTATTGGCATCAACATGGGTGATGTTGTTATGAAGAATGGCAACTTACTAGGTGATGGTGTTAATATTGCTGCTCGTCTTGAAGCCCTGGCCCAACCTAATGGCATATCCATATCCAAAAGTGTTTATGATCTAGTTGTTCCTAAAACAAAAGTTACCTTTAATGATCTTGGCATTCAAAAAGTCAAACAAAATACCTTCCATGCCTATGATATCCTTCTTGATCCTTCTCAAAAAAGAAAGATTAAATCTCAGTCTTCTTTTAATCTACCCATGGTAGCGGGTATAGCAGCTCTTATCGTCATCCTATTAGGAGGAGTATTTTACTTTAATAACAATACACAAGTAACTGAAAATAAATATAAAAGTGAAAAAAATATTGACGAGTTACCTATAATTTTAGTTAAACCACTAAATAATTTGGGTTCAACTGATGATGCTATAAATATAGCAATTACAGAAAGTATAATCACTAGTTTATCACAGTATAAAGGTATAAACGTTTTATCCTCCAGTACAAGTTTTCATGTTAAAGAAAATAAGTTTGATGATCAGAGAATAAGAACTGAATACAATGCAAATTATATAATACAAGGTTCTGTCCAGTCATTTGGTAATAATAGACGCCTAACCTTAGAGCTAAACGATCTATCAAAAAATAATGTCGTTTGGTCAAAAAAAGTGGATTTCAAACTCGATGATATTTTCAAAGTACAAGATAACATCGGAATGCAGATTTTAGAAGAACTCCAAGTAAAGGCAGTAGTTGGCCAACAAGCTGCAACCTGGTTTGAAGATTTTGGCTTTGAGACATTTGAACAGTATACCTTATTCCTAAATATTAGGAGAGAAGGAAGAAAAGGAACTCTAGACGGATATAAAAATAGAGAAAATCTTATGAAAGCTCTAATAAAATCAAATGCTAACCAGAATATTTTAGATTATCTAGATGGATGGTTCACTTACTTTGATATTTTTTTCAAAAAGGCTAATAATATTGATGTAAAAAAGGATATTGAAAAATTAGACCTAATTAGTACAAGACTAATTAATAATCTAGGAAATAATGAAGCTTATGCGCTCAGAGCAATGACTGAAATTCACATTTTCTCTAAAGATTGCAAAAAGTCGATTGAATTGATCGAAAAAGCCTTAGATTTAAAACCAAGTGTAGATATTTATACTATTGCTGGTGGAATTTATTTTGTATGCAATAATTTTCAGAAAACATTGGAATATCAAAAAAAGGCTCTTTTTCTAATGCCGAACGATAATGGATTTTTTGTTACCAAACAATATGTTGCAACTCTATATATGTTAGACAAAAATGAAGAAATTATAAATATGCTTAAAAGTAAAATTGATAGTGTCAAAGAATGGAGAATTCCAGCAATTTATGCAGCTGTTGAAATGGAAAAAGGCAATAAAAAAAGAGCAAAAGAATTATATACAAAAGCTTTGAATTTTGGATTGGTAAAAAAAGAAGTTGAGTTTTGGCATTTAGGTTTTTACAATAAAATCAATCCTGTGTGGAAAAAAATTGAAGCTTTATAATACTTTATTAATATTTTAAATTAATTTAATATGTTTGATCCTGGAAAACCTGATGGGAATAATCAATCTCTCCAAATTGGAATATCTATTGATGGAACACCAAAAATAAATTTTACATACAAAATACCTGCTAGATGTGGCATAGCAGTTAAATTAAAAATAAATCAAATAATAGAAATAGAAAATCGATCAGGCACACAAGTATGTGATTTTTGGGCTTTTAATTCAGAAAATTTACATGAGCATTTATCAATGGAGCATTTACACACATCTCTTGGAGGTATTTTGCCAAAAAATGGAGATAGTTTAGTATCAAATACAAGAAAAAAAATGTTTACTATAATCAAGGACACTTCAGAAGGTTTTCATGATACAGTGATTGCCTCATGTGACCACCATCGTTATCAAGAATTGGGATGTAAAGATTATCACGATAACTGTGTTGATAATCTAAGAATGGCATTAATTGCAATTGGAGAAAGAGCACCTGCTATTCCCTCTCCTTTAAATCTGTGGATGAATATTCCTGTAGATCAAAATGGTAAAATTCAGTGGCTCGCGCCTAGAGCAAAACCCTTTGATAAGATTGAACTTAAAGCTTATATGAATACTATTGTTGTTATGTCTTCATGCCCGCAAGATTTAACGCCTATAAATGGTAATGATTGTGTAATTCAAGATTTATTTTTCAAAGTATCAAATTAAAGATTTTGTTGATTATAGATATGACTGTTTAAATATTTTAATCCGTTGTCACATGCTAGAGTAACTATTTTACTTCCCTTTTTTAGTTTTTTTGCTATTTCGATTGCGCCAGAAACATTCATTCCAGTTGACCCACCACAGAAAATACCCTCTGTTTTAGCTAATTTCCTGCACATTTCAAACGCAATATTTTGATCAATACAATAAATATCATTTAATTTTTTTCTATCAATAAAAGGTGGCTCAAAACCAACACCTATACCTTCGACTTTATGTGCTCCACCTTTTCCAGTTGTCAAAAAAGGTGATTGTAATGGCTCAAAAGCTACTAATTCGGCTGAAGAAGTATCCAACCCTTCCCAAGTTCCCATAATTGCGCCACCAGTTCCAACTGATGCACAAAATACATCAAAACTATCTAATTCTTTTTTAATTTCTTGGCCTAATGGAATATACCCTTTAAGAACATTTTCTGATCCAAATTGATTAGCGTAAAAAGAATTGGGCTCTTCTGATAATTTATAAGCTTTTTCTTTCATTTTTCCTATGAGCTCAGGCGTAATTCCTTTACCATTACTTTTTTCAATGATTACATTTGCTCCAAATGCTTCCATAGTCTGCCTTTTTGAATCTGAAAAGGCATCTGAAAAAATTGCAGTAAAATTAAGTCCCAGACAAGCTGAAACAAAAGCTAAAGAAGAACCAGTGCTACCTCCTGTATACTCTATAATTCGTTCACCTTTTTTTAAAAAGCCATCTTTTAGAGCTTGCGTCAGAACACTCAAAGCCATTCTATCTTTATATGAACCAGTTGGATTTCCTGCTTCATACTTCAACCAAATCTCAACATCATTTGGAATTTCAATATTTTGTAATTTTATTAAAGGGAGTGTTACCTATTAACTTTAACGAACCTTGATCCATACCTCTTAAAACCTTATTTTTTCTTTCCATTAAATTAAACTAATTTATATACTTTATTGATTAATAAATTGTTTTTGTTTATTATTTTATAATTTTTGCTAACTCTTTAATATGCTCAACATTAATGCCGCAACACCCTCCAACAAAATCTACTCCAAAATCATTCCAAGATTTGGCGTAATCAATAAATTTTTCTTTATGTATCACTTGTTCAAAAGCCCACTCAGTAGAATTTACATTATTTGAGTTATTATAGGAACTTGAATTTGGATAAACACCCACAAGCCCTTTCCATAAAGTTTTTAGTTTTTTTAGACATATTAATGTATCTTCTATTTTTGTATGCATAATGCAAATGGCATCTACACCAATATTTTCAATAACTCTAACAGCACTTTCTAAACTATCACCAACCTTATTCTTATCAAGTTTTTCTCCTAAAAAAATGTTTTCTTGTTTATCAATTGAGCATGTCAATCCAACCCATAGGGGTAATTTAGTTTTTTTTGTTGCTTCAATCGTTACAGTCATTTGTTCTATATCAACCATCATTTCTAAAATCAAAAAATCAGCTCCATAGCTTTCCATGATTTTAGCTTGCATCTCGACTGAAGACCTTAATTCTTTTAATGAAGGCTTTCGACCTGTCCATGTCCAATAGGATATACCTCCTGCAACTAATACATTTTCAGATAAATTTTTTCTCGCCTCAATAGCAAGCCTAACACCTTCTAAGTTATATTTTTCAAAGTTTTCTGACTGACCTGCATCTTCAAGAGCATGCTTTGTATTTGCAAATGTGTTGCTTATAATAATTTCTGATCCTGATTTGATATAATCTTTATGGACTCCCATAAGTATTTCAGGATGAGAGAGAGCAGCACCTCCATTCCAAGCATTTTTTAATTGAGGAACACCTCTTCTTTCACACTCTGTGCCTGTGGCACCGTCCATTAGAATGGTCTCACCTTTTTTTGCTCTTAAAATTAAATCTTGATATCTATTCATATTGAATTTTATTATATATATAAAAAAGTTAAATAAAAGATTGTACTTTACCAATGAAATTTGAAAACGATAAAAGTATTCTCCAACAAAAAATGTCAGCAAGTTATGTAGGCATTTCCAGACGTCAAGCTATGATAAAGGCACTTAATATCAGCAAAGGAGATAAGATCCTAGATATTGGATGTGGAGGCGGACACCTGATTGAAGATATCGCGAAAAGTGTTGGGCAAGAAGGCAAAGCAATTGGAATTGACCCTAGTACTTCACAAATTAACTCTGCAGAAGAACTTTGTTCAGAACTTGATAATACTCTTTTCTATTGTTGCTTAGCTAATAAAATAGATTTAGAAGATGATAGTATTGATGCTGTAACTTCAATTCAAACTTTTGAATACATTAAAGATATTGATTCTGCTCTTTTAGAGGCTAAAAGATTATTAAAACCAAGATCTAAATTTTTTAATATTTCTACTCTTTGGGATTATTACCGCTTTCATGGGCCTGAAAAAAAACTTAATGATCTAATGCATGATGTTTTTAAAGAGCATTGCGCTCATCAAATGGTACCAACTTTTCTTAATGGTAAATTAAAAAACTTAGGCTTTAAAGGCATAAAAACTAGCGAATTAGCATATATTTTTACAAAAAGAGATGAAAATTCATTTGCAAAATATGCTGAAACTTTAATAGCTACATTTGCATTAAATAAAGGCGTGGAAGAAGAAAAGGTAAAAGAATGGAAAAGACAATTAAAGGAGGCTGAGGACAAAGGCACCTTTTGTTTTACTTCAATACCAGTTTTAACTGAAGCCTACCTGGAAAAATAAATCTATTTATTCCATCCTCTAAAATATTTTTCATTTGCAAACTCTGAGAGTTTATAAGTGCACCAATAAGACCCTTTTCTTATATTTTCAAACTTTTTATGATTATATTTCGAAGGCCATAACTTTCCGAAACCATAAGACCCTCCGTGTGCTCTTCCTGATCTTTCAGCCAAATGACACACCATTGGAAGAGGATCGTATGGATCATCAGATGTTGGAGTTAAATACACTGAATCTTTTAAATCAGGACATCCTTTATTATTATGGTTGTAAATCATGCTTCCTAAAAGATTTGCAGAATTTTCATTACTTAATATACTTGGTCCAAACACATGCCCATTTTGATTTCCAACTGTACATTCCCAGGCAAAACCTTGACCATGCATCAATTCATGAAGGGTAATTCTAATTCTTCTTTTTTTTCCATCATTATGCCGGCTTTTTAAAAAAGTATAACCAGAATGGACGCCCATCTGACCTCCATTTGAATGGACAACGTCAGCCCATATATAATACAATTTTTTTGGATTATTAAAGCCTAAATTTTGAATAAAGAAATCAGCATAACTATTATTCCAGCCCTGCTGCGACCCTTTTCTATCCAATCTTATAAAAGTGATATCTAGTTTCCCATCTTCTCTATAATCAAACTTATATTTTTGTTTGTTTCCAGTAAGACGAAACATTTCTTCATTAAGCTCCTCAAGCTCTCTTTCCATTTTACCATTTATATCCCATTGATTATCTTTTCCGTCTTTATCAAGCATATAAATGAAATGAATCTGAAAATCATCATTAACGTCAGGCTGATCTTCATAATATCTAGTGCCCATATTTTCTGGTAATAATTCAGTTTGATTATTATCTGTTTCAGGACAATTAAAAACACAATCTGCGTTAACTGTTAAAGGTAAAATAAACAAAAATATAAATTTTAAGAAAATTGAAAATTTTATTTTTTTAATGACCATCTTATCAGCCTTTCTCAGAATTAATTTGGCATAAAGTCCTTTCCAATAGGTGAAATTATCTTTGTGCTTGCCACATCAGCTCCAGCCTCTTCTCTAGCCTTTGCTATATCCTCACGCTCACCAAATGTTTTCATCTGAATTGGGTCTTGCACTTCAACTACAACGTAAACTTGTGTCTCATCAGGGTTTGCTCCTGCCCATATAGTTTTAATACCATTTTTTTCTGCTTCTGGGGCTAGGTCCTTACTCATTTTTGTCCATGTATCAAAACCTTTAGATATATTTACTGTAACTAATATTTTCACTTTTTTTCCTTTTATAATTTCTGTTTTTTTAAATTGAAAAGATCATTTGTTAATAGAAATTTATCTTTTAATTGATATTCTAAATAATACTAATTTAAAAATCTATTTAAATAATATAATTAAAATGTTGCAAATTAAATTTTGATAGTAAATTGTTAATTGAATTAAATTTAAATTTAGTGGAGGGGTTTATATGTATCTAAATATTAAAAAAATACTTAAAAGCAAAATGCTTTATGTAACTGCTTTTTCAACTTTACTTGCTGGATCAGCTCTAGCAGACGCCGTAACTGTTGTTTCTTGGGGAGGATCATATGGGAAAGCGCAAGATGCAGCTTTATTTACAGATGCTTCTAGAGATTCAGGTATAGCGATAAACAGAGAATCTGGTGCTAGTATGTCAAAAGTTATGCTACAAGTAGAGTCTGGAGCCGTTATTTGGGATCTAGTAGTAACTGGTTCTGGAGGCGCAGCGAATGCTGCCAAAAATGGAGCACTTGAAAAAATTGATTTCAATGTTGTGGATGTATCTAACTTTTTAGATAATACCTATACTGACCATTGTATCGGATCAGATGTTTTTGCAACTGTAGCTGCATGGAACACTGAAAAATATGGTGAACCAGGAACCCCAGGGGCTCCAAATTCATGGGCTGACTTCTGGAATGTTGAAAAATTCCCCGGCACTAGATCACTTAGATTGAATAATGTCGATGGTGTATTAGAACCCGCTGTAATGGCAATGGGGGTTCCAATGAATGAAGTTTATGATTTCTTGTCAAGTGAAGGTGGAATAGACAAAGCAATAGATAAAATTAGAGAGTTAAAACCACATATTTCAGTTTACTGGAAATCTGGAGCTATGCAAGCTCAGTTAATGAAAGACGAAGAAGTTGATTTTATAACAGGCTGGAATGGTCGTTTTGATAATGCTAAAAAAGATGGAGCTAAAGTTGGCTACACTTTTAATGAAGCTTTAAGAGATTATGATTGTTTTGCTATTCCTAAAGGTGCACCAAATAAAGATATGGCAATGAAGTTTCTTGGAGAAATTTCAAAGGCAAAGTATCAGGCAAACCTTCCATTTCACATCACATATGGGCCAACTAATAAGGAAGCTTATGAGATAACAACTGCTCCAAAAGAATTGATTGAAGCGTTGCCATCACATCCTAAAAACTTCTCAAGTATGTTAGCAGTGAGCCTTGATTGGTATGCGAATAATAGAGAAGTAGCATTAGAAAAATATATGGAATTTCTAAGCGAATAAATCTAAATCAATTGCTGATGTTGATTTAAAGTCAACATCAGCAATTACAATATAAATGTCAAAATGAATTCACCAGAACACTCCTCTTTAGCTATATCTATCAAAGATCTTACAAAGAGTTACGGAAAAGTTTTTGCTCTTGACACAGTAAGCATAGATATTAAAGCAGGTGAGTTCTTAACATTACTAGGACCCTCAGGATCTGGTAAAACTACTTTATTGATGGCAATTGCTGGTTTTAATAGACCTGACAAAGGTAGTATTAAGTTTGCTGATCAAGAAATGATACTTACCCCTCCTCATAAAAGAGAGGTGGGTATGGTTTTTCAAAATTATGCTTTATTCCCTCATATGTCAGTTTTTGAAAACGTTGCTTTCCCATTGAAACTTAGAAAAGTATCTACTATCGAAATTGAAAACAGAGTATTAGATGCTTTAAAGACAGTTCAATTATCAGATTATAGCTCAAGAAAAATTGATCAGCTATCTGGTGGTCAGAGACAAAGAGTTGCTCTTGCAAGAGCTTTTGTATTTGGTCCCAGAATTTTATTAATGGATGAGCCATTATCAGCTTTAGATAAGAAACTAAGAGAACAAATGCAAATTGAGTTAAAACAACTTCACAGAAAACTTGGTGTTACTACAGTATATGTAACTCACGACCAACGTGAAGCCCTTACAATGTCAGATAGAATAGCAGTTATTAATGAAGGTAAAATAGAGCAATTAGGTAATCCTAAAGAAATTTATAATTCTCCAAACTCATCCTTTGTTGCGGACTTTATCGGGGAATCTTCTTTTATTCCATTAGAGAAAAAAAAGGGCAACTTATATTTTCATTCTGAAAAAATTTCAAACATTAATACAAATGATAAAAATAAGAAATGGTCACTAGTTATTAGACCAGAGAGATTATCAATAGTTGATAAGAACTATAAAAAGTCATCATCAAATATTCATTTTTCAGGTGAAATATCAGAATTAGTATTTCAAGGTGAGACCGCACTTACATTGGTAAAGTTAAATGAAGGTCATTATTTATCCGTTAGGTTAAGCACTAAAACGAGCGAGGATTTTGGTAACCTTTCGATAGGTAATAAAATAAAGATGTATATGAACCAAAAGGATATAATTGTTATTCCTTCAAATTAATTTGAAATTCTATGAATGAAAAACTATTGAAAACTGCTGAAAGAAAAGAACAGTTAATGCTAACTGCTTTAACTATTCCAGCATTAATCTCTGTGACACTAATAATAGTTATTCCAGTTGGTTGGTTATTTTCTTTATCCTTTATTGGTAAAAGCGGTGATTTCTCATTTGAAAATTATCAAAAGATGATAGTTTATAAATCATACTTTAGAGTTTTTAAAACTACATTTAATGTAAGTTTTTTAACTACTCTATTCTGTATTTTACTTGGATACCCGCTAGCTTATTTTCTTTCACAAATACCTAAAAAACTAGTTGGTATTTTTATGATTACTGTTTTACTCCCTTTCTGGACATCTCTTTTGGTAAGAACATATGCTTGGCTTGTACTTCTTCAAAAAAAAGGCTTGATTAATAGTTATGCTATAGAACTTGGGATATGGGAAACACCGATAAAGCTAGCACATAACTTAAATGGAACTCTTATAGGTATGATACATATAATGCTTCCATTTATGGTTTTACCTCTTTACGCAGCGATGCAACGAATTGATCGTCAAACTATTCAGGCTGCATCTAACTTAGGCGCAAACCCCTTTCAAGCTTTTTGGCAGGTATTTGTGCCTTTATCTTTGCCAGGTGTTGCTGCAGGATCTCTTATTGTTTTTATTCTTTGTTTGGGATTTTATGTTACACCAGCTGTTCTTGGGGGTGGAAAAGTTATAATGGTCTCAATGCAAATAACTGCAATATTAGAAGACCAATTTAATTGGGGAGCTGCAAGCGCTCTTGGAGTTGTTTTGCTTGTCACTACTTTTATTTTTTTATTGTTAGCATCAAGGCTGTTGAAATTAGATAGTATAATGTTTGGAAGAAGTTAATGAATTGGTTTAGAAAGCAAGCTTCAGATACTCAAATAACGCATGGTGAGCGAATTTGGCTATACTTAATTGCATCTATTATAATGTTTTTATTAATCTTTCCCACCATAATAGTAATTCCAATGTCCTTTTCAGAGTCTCAATATTTGGAATTCCCTCCAAAAGAATGGTCTTTGCGTTGGTATAATGAGTATTGGGAAACACCTCGTTGGATAAATGCTACTGTAACCTCACTTAAAATTGCTTTTTTTACAATGCTTTTAGCGACACCATTTGGAACTATGGCTGCTTATGGGCTCTACGTTTCTGGAAGTAAATTAGGAAAATTTGTTTTCTTTTTATTAATGACACCAATGATTATTCCAGTAATTTTGATTGCAATAGGTACATTTTACGTCTTTGGAAAAGTAGGTGTTGTGAACTCAATACCTGGTCTTGTTTTAGCGCATACTGTTCTTGCAATACCAATAGTCATGATAATCATGACTTCAGCACTAAGAACATATGATTTAAACCAAGAGTTAGTTGCAAGAAGCCTTGGAGCATCTCGTATAAGGGCATTTTTTCAAATAACTTTACCTCAAATTAAATTTTCAGTAATTATTTCAGCCTTATTTGCGTTCTTAACATCATTTGATGAAGTTATAATATCAATATTCTTATCAGGAGGAGGCAATTCAACACTCACTAAACAAATGTTTAATGCACTAAGAGATTATATTGATCCAACTATTGCAGCTATTTCAACATTAATGATAATTTTATCAACAACTTTAATGCTTGGCGCTCAATATCTCGGAAGAGAAAAGTAAAAATTAATTCTTAATTGCCCAGCCAGCAAAAGTGTTCTCAAGAAAAACAACTATGTAATATAAAAATATACCCATCAAAGCCAACGATATCAAAACTGCAAACATTAATGGGTAATCAGCGCTGATTTTTCCACTATCAAAAAGATGGCCTAATCCTTTACCATGCGGCTCAATTATCTCCATTAAGTTTGTTCCAATAAATGCAAGCGTTGTGGATACTTTTAGAGCTCCAAAAAATTCTGGTAAAGTTTTAGGTAATGCAATTTTGTAAAAAATTTGAAACTTACTCGCTCCTAAAGATAAAAGAATGTCTTCATATTCTCTTTCTAAAGTAGATAAGCCTATGGAAATAGAAACTGAAATTGGAAAAAATGATATTAGAATTACAATTAAAATAGTATTCATATTATGCATGCCAACAAAAATTAATGCGATTACAGGGACTACCGTAGCTTTTGGGATTGCATTGAAACCAACTAATAAAGGGTATAAAGCTATCCTCATAGTCTTAGAGAAACCCATAATAACGCCTAAACTTAAGCCAACAAAAACTGATAAAATCAAACCAACAACAGTTCTCCAAAATGTTTCCCAACCATATACAAGGAAAAGGTATTTAAATTTCCAAAATGCTGGCCATAAATCAGATGGTGAAGCCATTTTATAATTTGGCCAATCATTAAACCAAACCAAAAATTCCCATAATAAACAAAAGATTACGAGGCTTAATAAAGGTATGGTTATGCTATAAATTTTATTCATTTTTACTCTGAGCTATCTCAATCTGCTGTCTAAGCGTTGAAAGTAATTTAGTTACTTTTGAAGAATACAAATCTGAAATAGTTTTATTTTTCTTAAAGTCAGACTGTACAGTATATTGTAATGTTGCTGGCCTTCCTGATAAAACAATAACTTGATCAGCTAAATAAACAGCTTCTCTGAGGTCATGAGTTATAAGAATACATGTAAAGTCTTGTTCACTTTTTAACTTGAGCATTACATTCCAAAGATCCTCTCTAGTAAAAGCATCAAGAGCTGCAAAAGGCTCGTCTAAAATCAATACCTCTGGTTTATGTACAAGAGATCTACATAATGAAACTCTTTGTTTCATACCACCAGAAAGCTCTGATGGTAAATTCAATTCAAAATCCTCTAAGCCAACAAGCTTAAGTAGTTCTAAAGCCCTCTTCCTTTTAAAATTATATTTTAAATTTTTAGAGACTATTTCTAGTGGTAGAATTATATTATTAATTACATTTCTCCACTCTAAAAGAACAGGGTTCTGAAAAGCCATCCCAACAGTTGAAAGAGGAGAAATCACTTTCTCATTAGAAATAAAAATACTTCCTTTAGAAGGCTTTAACAAGCCGCTAACCAATCTGGTAATAGTTGATTTTCCGCAACCTGACGGTCCTACAATAGCAGTAAAACCACCCTTCTTAACTGAAATGGAAAGATTTTTTATAACAGGAAGTAAACCTTGATTTGTTTGGTATTCGTGTGAAACGTCTCTAATATCAATATGCATTAAATATGCTTAGTATATGGGGTAGATATAGTCTACCCCATATATTTTATTTTCATGGGAGATATTCATCAGTATAAAAGGATGAAATATCAGGATTAGTTGAAAATTCATATGTCTGAGCTAACTGAAGCAAAGCTTTGTCCATTCTAGAATTATCGATTTTTCCCATACCATTTTTCTTTACGTAATCTGTATGGACATTTCCGTCTATAGCAAGTTTTAGTCTTCTTGTTTCCAAAGCTAAATCAGCTGCAGGATTTCTAGCAATCATACTTTTTACTGCATCTTCTGGACTTTCCATTGCATCAATCCATCCTTTAGAGACAGCACGAAGGAAACCCTTAATATTATCAGGATTAGCTTTAGCGTAATCAGTGTTAACTATGATAGCATTACCGTACAATTCTAAACCATGGTTTGCCATTAACATTATAGAAATATCATCCTCTGGCACCCCTAACCTTACTAGATTTAAAAACATAGAAAAAGAATACCCAGTTATTGCATCAACATTTTTTTCTGCCAACATAGGCTCTCTAGTTGGGAAACCAACTGGTTCAATCTTTATATTATCAATATTAATGTTATTTGCTGAAGCAAATGGTGGAAATTGTGCCCATGCTCCATCTGGTGGAGGTGCACCTAAAATTTTTCCTTCTAAATCACTAGGGGAATTAACACCAAGACTTTTCCTTCCAGCAATTGCAAAAGGAGGTTTATCATATACCATCATTACAGCAATTACTGGAGCTCCAGGATTCTTATCCAAGAATTTAATTAAACTATTAATATCTGCAAATCCAACTGGATATGCACCAGTGGCTACTTTAGGAATTGCATCTAATGATCCTTTTCCTGGCGAAATTTCAACCTCTAAATGTTCATCTTTAAAATGACCTTTATCTATAGCATAAAAATATGGGGCACTTGGACCTTCAAATTTCCAATCTAGTGCAAAGGACAATTTAGTGTCTGCAAAACTTGAAGATGATAAAAATATAGGGATTATAAAAATTAAAAATTTTTTCATATAAATTTTCTCTCCTTAATAAAAAAATGTAACTTACATTAATTTAATTTTTAGTTAACAATAAACATCTATAACGTCATTATAGTTATTCAAAAATTGCATAAATATTAATAATTCTATTCTTTTTGCATAAGATATTTTATTACAAATTTTTAAGTTTTTTGATTTACTGTTAAATAATGAATTAAATATGGTATCCCTTGAGCTTTTTTGGGCCAATAATCAATGGTTTTTGATGAATTAAATTTCAATAAAATAAATTTAAAACGGCATAATGATTGCAAAAAAGAATTATTCTTTGAGAAAAAATTATGTTAGCAACAAATACAAAAAATACTGATAGTTCAATTACAAATGAACCAGATCCAAAAGTTATAGAAGCTTTTTATTCTCTCTATCATTCAAAAGAATTTAAAATTTTTGAAATTAAAATTAAGGAATTAATAAATTATTACCCATTTTCCATAAATTTAATGAACATTTATACTTTATTTCTAAATGAACAAAAAAGATATTCAGAGGCAGTATTATTACTCGAAAGAATCATAAAAATTCAACCTTCGAATTATAGATCTATATTTGACCTTGGCATATGCTGTTCAATTACAGGAGATGTAGAAAAGGCATTAAAGTGTTTTGAAAATCTTATCAAAAATAATTATGAAACGAATATTGTTACAGACCAATTAAATATATTAATAAAAACATTAAGTAACGAAGAAATTAAAAAAAATAAATTCTTAATTATAAAAACTCTAAACTTTATTATTAATTTAAAAAAATTTGATCATGAAGATATCTGGCGCGTTTTTAAAATTGTTTTTCCTAAAATTGAATTAAAACGACTAGTTAAAAAGGAAAGTAATAATTTTTTTAATTCGAAGTTAAATAAATTTTTATCTGAAAGTTTATTTTTGAATAGTTTGAAGTCATTTTCATTAAAGGATAGTGAAATTGAAAAAAGCCTAATTGAAATCAGATTTCAATTACTTACATTAGCTTACACACAAAAAGAACTTCCAAATAAAAAATTTATTTTTAGTCTAGCACATCAATGTTTTCTAAATGAATATTGTTATATTACTTCTGAGAGAGAAAATGAAATACTATATGAATTAATCAAAGATATTGACTATGAAAATATAAATGAAGTTAGCTTATCGATTTTAGCTTGTTACAAGCCTTTATATGAAATCTTAAAAAATACAGAAGTCTTTAGTGATTATAAGGCTGTAAATTTAGAATTTTCTAATTTAATTAGCTTGCAAATTAATGAAAAAAATATTGAAAAAAGTTTAAGCTCTAATTTAAAAGTGCTTTGTAAAATTCAAGATCCAGTTTCACTTAAAGTTAAAAACCATTATGAAGAAAATCCCTATCCAAGATGGTCAGTATCATCATTACCTCAAAAAGCTTTATTCATTGAAGATGTAATCAATAATGACCTTCAAGGTGAATTTCCCATGAATAAACTTAATTCAAAAAAAATTGAATTATTAGTAGCAGGATGTGGGACAGGTAAACAAGTTGTTGACGCTTTCAGATACGGTGATGTAAAAATTACAGCTGTTGATTTAAGTGCTACTAGCTTAACCTATGGAATGAGAAAATGTAATGAATTAGGAATAAATAATGTTCAATTCATACAGTCAGATATTCTTAATTTAATTAAATTAAATAAAAAATTTGATGTTATTGAGTGTTCAGGAGTTCTTCATCATATGAAGACGCCTAATGACGGTTTAAGAGTTCTAAAAAACATCCTTAAACCCGGTGGTTATTTAAAGCTTGGTTTATATAGTGAATTAGCAAGAAAATTTGTAGTAAAAATGAAAGAGTATATAAAAATAAAAAATTACTCTGATACACCAGAAGACATGAAAAAATTTAGAAATGATATATTCAATTTTCAAGAAAATAACATTAGTTATGATATTGCATCTAAAATATTTTTATCAAACTGCTTTTGGAACTTGTCAGGTGTAAGAGATTTAATATTTCATAAACAAGAATATAGATATTGTATAGGTGAATTAATTGAACTATTTAACCTTTTTAAATTTGAATTTCTTGGATTTGTTATTCAAAAAGATATACTAGATTATTACATAGAAAAATTTCCAAATGATAAATATAAATCAAACCTTAAAAATTGGGACTATTTAGAAAAAATGCATCCTGAAATTTTTGGAGGAATGTATCAATTTTGGCTAAAAAATAATGAATAACAAATTGATAATTCAATATTCTTGAAAATAATATTTTAAATCAATAAATATAGCATACCGTACAGGATACTAAACCGTGATATTGCCGTGAAACTGAGGTTTTTGGAGTATATATCGACTACTATATGGGACTATTTGGCTAAATAGCCTAATTTAGTAGCATACTGTATATTTTTGTACCCAGACAATTTACCAAAAATATGTAGACAGTACTTTTACCTCTAGGGTATTGCATTTTTCATTTTTTCTTTTTCCGGATTTTTTTTGTAATTTATTTAATTTAAATAAATATTTAATTTATTTTATAACTAGCTATTGCAAAATTTTTTTCATTAATAAAATATTATTATAAAGCAATATTAAAACCACTTAACATCAATGAAAGAAATTCATATGTTTTTTAATTTTAAAAAAATTGTTTATGCAATTACAATTCTCACCTTAATGATTATTCCATTCACTACTCTGATTTTAGGTGCTCAATATTTACGAAGGCAAGATTAAATATTGATAATTAATTATTTTTTTACTTAAAAAAAAAAGAGACTAATGAAATACTTAATTATTATATTTTTTATTCTATTTAGATTTAATGCATTCAGTGAGAGTGTTCCTCATACAAAGTTATATGCAGTTACAGATGGAATTTGTTGTGGTGGGGAGGAATCAGATCCTCATGCAGTTCATGGTTTTGAGGTTTTGAACAATGGGTTTGTTTTATCAGGTAAAAGCTTTGATAGTGAGGGTACTGAAGAAGGCTTTGTTATAAAACTTCCAGATAATTTACCTAACGATAGAATTTTTCTTAGTCCAGAAGAAAAATACTCATTTGACTGGGTATTTTTATTTGGCTCTCCTGGAAAAAGAGATGGAGCAAATGGTGCCGTCTCAATTTTTGATTCAGTTTTTGTTGCTGGATATTCAGAGAATAATAGTGGTGTAATAAACGGTTATTTAGCAAAAATAAATTTACAAAATGGAAAATTAAAGTGGGAAAAATTTTTGAAAGTATGAGTAAAAATAAAAATACTGCTTTTGAGTCAATTTTAATTACAAGTGATCAAGGTCTAATTTTGTCTGGAGTAACTAATTCTCATAAAGATAGTTTTGAAGGCTTTAAATCTTATGGTAACCCTCAATCAGGTGAAACTTTAGTTATGTATTTCGACAAAGCAAGTTTAATCTCTGACAGTCCTCCAACAAAACCATCTTGGGAAATGATTTTTAAGAATTCACGATCTGGAATAACGATAAAAGAAATTATTGAAGACAATTCCTTTGCGATAGCGACTAAAACAAATAATGAAGAAGGTATTGCCAGAATAATAAAAATAAATAATCGTGGAAAAATCTTATGGTCAAAAAAGTATCCAAATTTTGGTGAAATTACTGACATCGATATTTCTTCTTTAAGTGGAATAGAAGATGGGATTTTTATTTCTGGCCACAAGCATGATAGGTTTGGAGGAATTGACGGATTAATTGGAAAAGTTTCTTTAGATGGTAAATTAATTTGGAATTATTCATTTGGGAACCCTATAGGTGGCAAAAATAAATTTTCGAAAATTAACAATAAAAATGAGAAAATGGTTTTAGATGAATGTTGGGGTGTATCTGCAAAAAGTGATGGTGGAGCGGTGATGGCATGTGGAACAGGGATAGAAGAATGTGAAATGTTTGAAAATGACAGTAAATTGTATGAGCAATGTTCTAGTGATCCTAGAACTACTTGGAGGAGCCTTTTAATAAGGGTAGATAAGGATGGGAAACAATTATGGCAGCATGTTGATTCATTTTTCTTTCCTGGTGAAGAGGATGAGTTTGATGTACCTTCCACAGCATCAGAATATGTATTTATAACTAGTGATAATCATATAGCTTCTGTTGTAGATCTTGGATTTGGGATAGGATTACAAATCTTAGAACACAAATAATTAAATTTATATAATATATTATTATCTAATAAAATGGCATCCCGTACGGGATTCGAACCCGTGTTGCCGCCGTGAAAGGGCGGTGTCCTAAACCTCTAGACGAACGGGACTTAGGATAAGTTATATTTAATAAAATGTAATTATTAAATCAAGTAAAGTTTAATTTAATTTTAATTAACTAGAAAACAATCTACAATTTGAAGTTGAGGTCGATTATTAAAACTATTTTCTCTTAAAAATCCAATAATATGGATTAATGGTCCATTGCTTGAAGTTTTTATTGCATCACCAATCGGAGAACCTGCTATATTGAATGCTATGCAGTTTAATCTATCACCACTTTCATCAGTTGCAATAAATGAAAAGTGTTTTCCTTCTTTGCCAACAGTTCTAAAGTTTATGATCCTTACGTTTCTTATCGCAATAAGTGGTTCAATATTATCGGCACCAAATGGAGCAATTTTTTGAAATTCTTGAACAGTTTTGTTATTGGCTGCACTCAGGTTTATAACAGCTTCAATTTTAAAGTCTTTTAGTCTTTCATTTGGCTTTTCTATTTTTAAAAATTTTTCATTAAGAAATTTATCTAATAAATCTAAGTTATCTTTATTTAAAGAAAGACCAGCTGCCATTGCATGGCCTCCTCCACTTATTAAAATACCATTTTGTTGAGCCGCTATAATAGCAGAACCAATATCAAAACCTGTAACTGAACGGCTTGATCCCTTTCCTATCCCTTCTTCATTGATGGAGATAATAATAGTTGGCTTATGAAACCTATCTTTTATTCTACCAGCAATTATCCCAATAACTCCTTCATGCCAATTAACATCAGCTAAGACAATTACATTTTTTGATTTTAAATCTACTTTATCTAATTTTTCAAGTGCACTTTCTAAGACTCTGTTTTGTATGTCTTTTCTTTTTTCATTAAGATTATTTAACTTTTCTGCTAATTCATTTGCAACAGTATCATTATCTGCACATAGTAATTCCACCCCAAGTTTTGAATTACCTAGTCTACCAGCTGCATTGATACGCGGGCCAATGATATAACCAAGGTTTTGTTCATTTGGAATTTCTTGAATATTTGCAAGGTCAAATAACGCCTTTAAACCTGGGTTATTTCTTAAACCCATAACCTTAAGCCCAGAAGAAACAAATGCTCTATTCAAGTATTTTAATGGAACCACGTCACAAATAGTAGCCAATGCTACTAAATCTAAATATTTTCTTAAGTCTATATTAGAAGCATATTCAGTTTGCCTTAACTTTCTATCTAATGCTACTAATGTTAAAAAACAAACACCTGCAGCTGCTAAATAACCAAGGTTCCCTTCCTGATCAAATCTATTAGGATTAATAATAGCGTATGCTTCTGGCAAGCTTGGTTCAGTTATGTGATGGTCAAGAATTATAACATCAATATTATTTTCTTTAGCAATTTTAAGAGGCTCGAAAGCTGTAATTCCACAATCAACTGTTATTATGAGTTTGCATCCTTTTTCTTTTAATTTTAGCAAGGCTTCTTTATTTGGACCGTATCCCTCTTTAAATCTATCAGGAATGTGGACTTCTACTTTAGAACCTATGCTAACCAGGTAAGATTTTATAATAGCTGAAGAACACGCTCCATCCACATCATAATCTCCAAAAATTCCTATAGTTTCCTTGTTAATTATAGCTTTTGCAATTCTTTCAACTGTTTTATCCATGTCGATTAAAATTGATGGGTCTGGCATTAAATTTTTAATTTTTGGATCAAAAAAATTTGGTAAATCCTCTAAATCAAAACCTCTATTTACTAAGAGCTCCGAAACTACTTCTGTTAGTTCAAACTCTTGAATAAATAATTCTTTTAGATTAGTTTTGGCTTTTTGAGGTGGTATCCAACTCGCACCAGAAGCAGAAGTCTCTACACCAAATAAAAATACTTCATCTTCATTATCCATATGAATTAGATTATTTTCATGCAAACTGGTTTGCTTATCAATTCTTTTGAATTCGTAAGATCCTTCATCACAGATTGAAGTGTATCATAATCTGTTTCATGTGTGGTGATCACAACAGGCACCTCTTCATTTGGGTTGCGACCTCTTTGTAACAAAGATTCAATCGAGAGAGCGTATTTTCTAAAAATTTCAGTCACACCTGCAAGAACTCCAGATTTATCAATCACATTTAAACGCATATAATAACGGTTACTCTCTTTTTCACCATGCTTTACATTCAAATTTAATTCATTAGTTTTAGGACCAAATGCATTTGGTTGTTTACCTTGAACAATAGATATTATATCACTTAAAACAGCTGTTGCAGTTGGTTCAGCTCCAGCTCCATAGCCTGTTAACATGACTGGTCCTGCTAATTCAGTATCTAATTCAACAGCATTAAGTACACCCTCAACATTTGATATTTGTCTATCCAAAGAAATCATGCACGGGGAAACCTCTTGAACCAAACCATTATCAAATTTACTAAATGCAAGTAACTTAATTCTATAGCCAAGCTCTTCTGCAAAAAGTATATCAGTTACATCTACATTTCTAATTCCTGAAACTGATAAGTTATTCAAATCTGGAGCAATTCCAAATGCAATGGCAGATAATATTGTTAGTTTTTGTGCAGCGTCTATGCCATCAACATCAAAAGATGGGTCAGCTTCAGCATACCCTTTGGCTTGTGCATCTTTTAATACCTCGTTAAATGAAACTCCCTTTTCTCTCATTTCAGTAAGTATATAATTGCAAGTTCCATTTAAAATTCCTGAAATAGAATTAACACTACTACCTGAAAGGGCATCTCTTAAGGATTTTATTATTGGTATACATCCCGCTACAGAAGCTTCAAAGGCAATTGAGCAATTATTAGTTTCAGATAACTTAGCTAGTTCGTATCCATGTTTTGACATCATGGCTTTATTAGCAGTTACTACTGATTTACCATTAATTAATGAATTTTTACATAAGTCTAAAGCAACTCCATCAGAACCACCAATAAGTTCAATTACAAGACTAATTTCTTTAGAATTTGCCATTTTTTCAGCATCTGGGAACCACTTTAAATTGCTGATATCGAAATTTCTGACTTTATTTTTGTTATTTGCAGAAACAGCAACTAAATTTAGTTTTTTACCAGCTTTTTTGTTTAAAAACTCACTGTTTAATTGCAGTTGCTTTGCAACCTCAGATCCAACAGTTCCTAGTCCAGCAATACCAATATTCACTATTTCCATATATTAACTTTCTTTATATTTATAAATTTACGTCGACTACTAATCTACCTTTGATATTACCACTTAATATTTCCTTGCCTACCCTAGGTAGGTCAGAAAGCGAAATAACTTCAGTTATTGAATCAAAAAAGCTTTTTGGAAAATCGTTGTTGAGTCTATCCCAAACTTGGACCCTTTTTTCAAATGGCTGCATTGCACTATCAATTCCAAGCATGTTTATGCCTCTTAGCATAAAGGGAATTGCTGACGCTGATAGATTATTTCCACCAGCATTACCTACAACTGCCACTGATGCTCCATATTTTAATTGTCCAAGCAACCTAGACAAAGTATCACCACCTACTGTATCTATACATCCTGCCCAAGCTGCACTTTCCATGGGTCTTTTAATTACCTCATTTAATTCTGATCGATCTATAGTTCTTTTTGCCCCTAGCGATTTCAAATATTCACCTGATGAACTCTTACCTGAAACTGTTACAACTTCATAACCTAAATTAGATAAAATTACTGTTGAAACTGATCCTACACCACCAGTAGCTCCTGTCACTAATACTTCGCCATTATCTTTTGTCATTCCAAATTCTTCAAGCCTTATTATAGAAAGCATAGCTGAAAAACCTGCCGTACCCATTGTCATTGCCTGTTTTGAAGACATTCCCTCAGGCATTTTTACTAACTGACTAGCTTTAACTCTAGCTTTTTGAGCATAGCCACCCCAAACAACTTCACCAACACGCCAACCAGTTAAAATAACCTTATCGCCTTTTTGGAAATTTTCATTTTCAGAATTTTCAACCGTACCAGCAAAATCTATTCCAGGCACATGCGGATAAGTTTTAACTAATCCAGCTCCAGGACCTATACAGAGACCATCTTTATAATTAACGTTTGAATATTCAACATTTACTAACACATCCCCTTCTGGAAGTTCAGATAAACTAACCTTTTTAACCTCTGAAGAAGTTATATTATTTTCTTCATCTTTATCCACAACCAAGGCATTGAATTCCATTTTTATCTCCATAAATTAAAATTAAAAAATTAGCAGTTCATCCAATATTACTCAATTGAATTAAATTATATACATGGAAGTGAATTGCCAATATAAATTTAATAAAAAAGATTAATATTATGACGGTTTCAGTTTTAATTATTGGCGCAGGAATTACAGGTATTTCAACAGCAGAGTTTTTAAGGCGTGAAGGCGCTGAGGTTACGTTAATTGATAAAATTTATCCTGGAGACGAGAAACAAACATCTTTTGGAAATGCTGGATTACTAGCAAGCTCTGCAATAATTCCAATTTCTTCACCTGGAGTTTGGAAAAAAATACCTAGCTATTTATTTGCAAAAAACTCTCCTCTTGCAATTAATTGGAACTATCTCCCTAAACTTATGCCATGGCTAATTCCTTTTTTAAAAAACACAAAGAGAGAAAAGTTTTTGTCTGTTGTGAAATCTTTGCAGAGTTTAACTTATGACAGCATTGAGCAACATATAAAACTCGCAAAAGGAACAAAGGCATCGAAATATATTAAACTAGGCAACTTTACATTGCTTTACTCAGACAAAAAAGATTTCTTATCTGATAGTTTTGAAAATGGACTGAGAGAAAAATATGGTTTTAAAATACAAGGTCTTAATAAAAAGGATTTACTTCAGAGGGACTCCTTTTTAGGTGATAATTATAATTATGGTGCAGAATTTAAAAATCATGGATGGCTGACCTCACCTGGTAATTATATGAAGGAATTAGCTAAGCATTTTGAAAAGCAGGGCGGAAAAATTGTTACTGAAGAAGTTAAGAATATTTATGGAAATAAAGTTCTAACAAATCTTAATAATGAATTTGAGGCAGATAAAATCGTCATAAGTGCTGGAGCATGGTCAGGACAACTTTTAAAGTATCTTAATCAAAAAACAAATTTAGAGACAGAAAGAGGTTACCATTTAATACTAAAGAATGTAAATTATATGCCTAAAACTCCATATGCAATAAAGGATCTAGGGTTTGCAATTACACCTATGGATAATGGTTTAAGGTGTGCTGGAACAACTGAATTAGGTGGCCTTAAGGCTAAAGCATCTTATGAAAGAATTAATATACTTCGTAATGGAATTAAAAAAGTATACCCAAAACTTAAATGGGAAGATGAAGATGTTTGGATGGGGCATAGGCCTACTACACCTGATTGCATGCCTGTAATTGGTCAATCAGACAAATTCAAAAATATATACTTCGCTTTTGGTGGTCAGCATATTGGATTAACTATAGGACCAAGAATTGGTCAAATAGTAGCTGACCTTATACTTGGGAGAAAAGTTAATACATCAATAGATGAATTTAGGAATTCAAGATTCTAAATAAAAACATATGTTTATAAGATTTAATTCATGTATTTTATCATTTCCCTACTATCTCTAAATTTATATAATTCTACAACTGCAGGCAGAAACCAAGGTCTCCCATTATAAAATGGCCGAGTAGGAAATTTTAAACTATCAAAAGCTGTTGTACCGTCATTATCGCCAATCACTTTTTTACCTAATTTCATGCCAAGATAACTTGAAAGTGCAATTCCTGATCCGCAATATCCCATTGAATAATACAGACCATCTTCAGAACCTGTGTGCGGTAAGTGGTCGAAAGTATAAGACACATAACCCATCCATGAATGTGAGATTTTCAATTCAGGTAAATCAGGGAACACTCTTTTTAAATCCTTCAATAAAAGAGGAGCACTCTTTGAAAGACTAATTTCTCTTGATGAGACACGTCCACCAAAAATAATTCTTTTTCTATCTGGACTTGGTCTGAAGTAATAAACAACCCTGCATGTATCTGTAATATGTCTATTGGTTGGAAATAAACTAGAGATATAATTTATTGGTAATTCTTCTGTAGCTATTACATAACTTCCAATAGGTATATTCCTTTTATTAAGCCATGGGGTAACATTTGATGTGTATCCATTAGTAGCTACAACTAAGTTATTTGCTTTTAAAGGACCTTTATTAGTTAAAACTGAAAATTCATCCAATTTCTTTTTAAAATCAACCATCTCACAATTAGATATTACAGAAACGCCTAGCCCAATAGCTTTTTCGATTAGGTCCTTGTGATATTTAGCAGCATTGAGGGAAGCATGCTGAGGAAAAACAACCCCACCGTGATATAAATTAGAATTAATTTCATTTTTTTGATCAGATTTATCAATTATTTGTGTTTCAATTCCCTCATTTTCCTTAAGATCATTACTTTCAGAAACCATTTTTTTAAATTCAAATGGTGTATGAGCACCATGGAACCGCCCTTCTCTTTTCAAGTCACAGTCAAAATTTTCATTTTTTATAAAATCTATTAACCATTCAACAGAATTAACACCTTCACCCCTAATTAATTTAGCCTTTTGAAACCCATATTTTTTTGTTAACTTTTTAAGTGAAGGCTTCAATAAATTACTTATTTGTCCACCATTTTTAGACGAGCAGCCGCAACCAAAGTCATTTTTATCAATAATACAAACGTTTCTACCATTTTTTGCAATTTCAATAGCTGCATTCAAGCCTGTGTATCCGAAACCTACTATTAAAACATCTGTTTTTTTTGGTAAGTCATTTTCTTTTAAAAAATCTTTGTTTATTGTATCAAGCCAGTAAGAATATTCTTTCATATAATCTCTTTAATTAATTTTCAGATTTCCCATAAAATGTCATTTGAGCAGAAGTTGATAAAGATACTCCCGGTTTATCATTATAAGCAAGAACAGCTAAAATTCTAGTTTCATTGCTTTTAACTTTTGTAACTCTATGCATTGAGTTTTTTCCATTAAATAATAATAAACCACCTGGTTTCATTGCAACCTTAGTCGTTTTATATTTATTATTTAAAACCATAGAAACATTTTTAAATTCTTTTTCTTTTTCTACTGTTTTACCTCTAATAGGTTGAGTGTATTCAAATTCTCCACCAACTGAAACATCATTTATCATAAGGGTTATTGCAAAAGAGGAATTATCAAAATGCCAACCCAACTCTTCTCCTGACCTAGCAAAATGAATATTAATAGAAGATAATTTATCTTTATAAGGATACAGCTTATTATTACCTGTTATAAATGAAATAAAACTCATAAAAGACAATGAGTTATATAGTTTTCTTAACAAAGAATCTTTACTAATTAAATCATCTGTAATACAACCTTTTGATGAAGAAACATAAATATTTCTAGGATGATCTAAGGGTAAAGATTGATCCTGTGGCTTAAGATAAACGTTATGCTTCTGTGGATTAAAATATGCATACTTTAACTTAGACTTACTTTCATTTTGAAGCTCTTGAATGCTATCTTTAGGAATGAAGTTTTCAAATGACAAAATGCCATTTTTTATGTATTGATCACGGATATTTTTTTTCCAATTTAAATTATTTATTGGATAATCTTTTATATTTATATAATTTTCTATATTTGCTTCTGTCATATCTTTATAGATTTTATTAAAATTATTATTTAAATTAGATATATTAAATTCAACTTATTTTAAATTATGAAATTTCAAAATAATAGAAATAGTAGCTTTTTTCAATATGCTGCATTGTATGGATTTAATACTATTGTTGATCCTGAGAAAAGAAAAAAATCATTATTACGATTTTGCCAAGATAATAAAGTGCTTGGAACATTTCTTATAGCAAATGAAGGTATAAATGGAACCGTGTCGGGTCAACCTGATAATATAGAGAATGTAATAAAATTTATCAAAAATTGGAATGAAATAAAAGATCTTGAAGTCAAATACTCTAATTCATCTAAAAATGGATTTTATAGGATGAAAGTCAAAGTCAAAAAGGAAATAGTGACTATGGGTATACCGTTTATAGATCCTAATAACAATAAGGGTAAATACATTGAACCCAAAGAATGGAATGATTTAATTTCAAAAGATGATGTTATTGTTATTGATACAAGAAACTTTTATGAAACTAGTATTGGAAAATTTACAAACTCAATTATACCTGAAACCAAAACCTTTAGAGATTTTCCAAAATGGGCAGATAATTTTGCAAAAAATAAAATTAATAGAAATAAGAAAATTGCTATGTACTGCACAGGTGGAATAAGATGTGAAAAAGCAACCTCTTATATGAAAGAAAAAGGCTTTGATGAAGTTTACCATTTAAAGGGTGGCATACTAAAATATTTAGAAACTGTTTCAAAAACAGAAAGTCATTGGGAGGGAGATTGCTTTGTTTTTGATCAAAGAGTTTCGGTTAAACAAGACTTAGAGAAAGGTGATTATAAACAATGCTATGCTTGCAAAATGCCTTTATCTAAAAAAGACTATCAAGATAAAAACTATATTGAGGGGGTTTCTTGTTTATATTGTTACGATAAATTAACAAATGAACAAAAGATTAGGTTCTCACAAAGACAAAAACAAATTACATTGAGCAAAAGCAGAGGTGAAGGTCATTTAGGACATGAATCACCTAGCTTCAAAAAAATAAATTCTAAATAAATTATTTATTAATTTCTTTTATTGCCATTAGCCCGCAAATTGCGGCTAGAGAAGAAAATATTAAAACTGTAAATATATATGGATAAATAGTTTCATTACTCATAACGCTTACCAAACCAGCTCCAAGCATTCCAAACCCAAATCTTATAGATATTGCTAAAGCGTTTGCTGCACCCTTTCCCTTTTCAAATTGGTCCATTAAACCTGTAAGAGAAGTAGCATTAGCTATATGGAACAACCCCATAAATAATAACCCTGACAAGTATATTGACCACCTATCAAAAAAACCAATCCCCCCTAAAAATAGAATAATTGCATTTGCTAATATTAGGTAGCATACCCACCAAACAACCCCCCTGTAACCAAGTAATGGTGTTAACTTAATATTAATAATATTGCTTAAAGAAGCAATTAACGCACCAGCTCCAAAAATATAGCTATATTCGATTGGTGTTAAATTAAATTTTTGAATATACAGAAATGGAGATGCAGCTAAAAAAGCAAAAAAAACTGCAGAGCTTGACGATAGAAATAAAATATAAAATAAAGCCGTTTTATTTTTAATAATTAAAACATAATTGAATAAAATATTTTCTATATTAAACTTTGTTCTTTTTTCATTAGGCAAAGTTTCATGCACATAAAAATAACTTATTACAACTAAAATTATTCCAAATATACTCATAAAAACAAAGATATAACGCCAACCTAGTATTTCGTTAATCCACCCTCCTATAATTGGAGCTAGAATTGGGGCAACAGTAAGGAGAAGACCAAGTAAAGAATATTTCTTTGCTAATTCGTTTCCAGATAAAAGATCAGCAATAGCCGCCCTACCGCACACTGTACTAACACTTCCAAAAACTGCTTGAAAAAATCTAAAAATAATCAGTAGATAGATATTAGATGATATAGAGCATAATATGCTAAATACACTAAACAATAAAAGAGAGCTATAGATTAGTTTTCTTCTTCCAAAAGCATCAGATAGTGGCCCAAAAATAAGCGGCCCTAAGGCAAAACCAAGTAAAAAAAACTGCTATTGATACTTGAACCAAATTTTCTGAGGAGTTTAATCCATTAGCAACGTTAACAACTGCTGGAATATATGCATCAATAGAAAAAGGGGCCAGAATTGTAACACATGCAATAGTTATTAAAAAGTATATTGAGATTTGAAACTCCTAACTTTAAATATTTTTGGTACTAGTGTGTTTCTAATGTTTTTGATTCATTTCTTATATTAATGATATTAGCTGCAAGAATGAAAATAGATCCAAAAAAAACAATAAACTCAAGATTTTCATTATAAATAAAAAATCCAATAAGGGATATAAAAGGCAATCTAAGGAACTCCAAAGGTGAAACAACTAAAGCTGGTGCAAGTGAAAGGGCTTTAGTTATACAAAAATGAGCTACTAAACCACAAATACCTATAGTAATTATCCATATGAATTCAAAGCCAATAGGAAAATCAATATCACCGTCTATACCAGAACAAATAAATCCAAAAATGAATTGCATTATTGTTAACCAGAATAAAATGCATGTAATTGACTCAGTTGAGGTTAATTTTTTAGTGGTTATAGAAGTAACCGCGAAACCTATAGCGCATAATGCTGCTGAAATTATAGCAGGATCAAGAGATGAAAAATTTGGTCTGGCAACAATTAGGATACCTACAAAACCAACTAAAATTGCAAAAAATCTTACAAAAGTTAGTTTTTCTTTTAAAAAAATTGGTGCCAATACTGCTACCCAAATTGGAACTGAAAATTCAAATGCAAATAATTGGGATAACGGTATGTAAATTACTGCAAAAAACCATAAGTTTTGACCTGCAAAATGAAAAATGTTTCTAATAAAGTGAAGTTTTATCTTTTTAAAACTTATTTCAAAAAAGCTCTTATTATAGAATAAAAAAATAAATACGATTAAAACACCAATTAATGATCTATACATCATTATTTCAAAGGTATCTAAATATCCGCCCAGCTCTCTTCCTGATACAGCCATCAAACTGAAAGAAAACATAGCACCAATCATCCAGTATGCAGCTTTAATAGTGTTAGACATCCAAAGTCCTTGTAAAAAAAAACCCAACAGAAAATGTTGGGTTGTTTGAAGAAATTTTATTTCTAATTACCGCTTAGAAAATTGATAGCTTCTTCTTGCTTTTCTTCTACCATATTTCTTACGTTCTACAACTCTTGAGTCTCTTGTCAGAAAACCTTTTGATTTAAGCGGTGCTCTGAGAGCAGGTTCAAAATTAACAAGAGCATGACTAATGCCATGTCTTAATGCACCTGCCTGACCTGAAAGGCCTCCACCTTTAACCGTGGCAATCACATCAAATTCACCTTTTCTATCTGCAACTTCAAAGGGAGACTCAATAATCATTAATAAAACAGCTCTTCCAAAATGCTTTGAAGGTTCGCCGCCATTAACTTGAATGATACCCTTACCTCTTTTTAACCAAACCCTGGCAATAGACTCTTTTCTTCTACCAGTTGAATAAGATCTTCCTAAATCATCAATTTTAGGCTCTTTTACTTCAGGCTCAGCAACAACATCTTCAACATCTTGTTCAACTTGAAGACTTTTGAGTGAGTCTAAACCTTTGCTTTCAGTGCTTTCTGGTGTTTTATTTTCATTTGTCTCTGACATAATCTATCTCTTATTCTTTTCATTTAATTTTGCAACGTCAAGTGTAACAGGCTTTTGTGCTTCATGTGGGTGCGTTGTACCACTGTATATATGAAGTTTCTTTAAAACTTTTCTTCCAAGTGGTCCTTTTGGTATCATTCTAGTTACAGCTTTTTCTATGACCCGCTCAGGATGATTACCATCTAATATTTTTTCAGCTGTTCTGGATTTAATACCACCAGGATAACCAGTATGCCAATAATAGATTTTCTTTTCTCTTTTATTTCCAGTTAATTTTATTTTTTCAGCATTTATAATAATTATATTATCACCGCAGTCAACATGAGGTGTATAATTGACTTTATGCTTGCCTCTTAATCTAGTTGCTACAATAGCTGATAACCTTCCTAAGACTAAATCCTCTGCATCTATTATAATCCAATCGTGCTGGATCTCTTGTGGTTTTGCTGAATAAGTATATTGTTGTAATGCCATGTTAAATTCTCATTTGTATTGAACATTGATTTCTATATACTTAAATTATATATTGTCAAATTAAAAATTAAAATTTAATATTGTTCAATTAATTCAATATGTTAATTATGTGGTATTATAATACCATACTAAATTTTGTTGTGCAAATATGATTATACTTCTTGATAATTACGACAGCTTTACTTGGAATTTATGGCATTTTTTACAAGAAATAGGCGCAAATGTTAAAATTATTAAAAATGATGAATTAACAATTGATGATATAATATCTCTAAATCCTAGCGGTTTGGTAATTTCTCCAGGCCCCGGAGTACCTGAAAATGCTGGAATAACAGTTGAACTGATAAAAGAAACAAAAAACTTATTCCCAATTTTTGGCGTTTGTTTAGGTCATCAAGCTATTAATAATGCTTTTGGAGGAAAATTAAGAAGACTTGCCCCTCCTATACACGGAAAATTGTCAAAAATTCATCATAATAATGAAGGAGTATTTAAATCAATTAAAAATAAAAGCTTTTTTGTTACAAGATATCATTCACTTGTTACGGATCCCAATATATTTCCTAAAGAATTAATAATTACAGCTAAAACAAATGATGGTATTATTATGGGATTAATGCATCAAAGTTTAAAAATATACGGTGTTCAATTTCATCCGGAAAGTGTTCTATCACTAAATGGATATAGAATATTATCTTCTTTTTTATTAGATTGTGGATATAAATCACTAAGTGAAGATAAATTTCAATTTTTAGAAAAAAAATTAATAGGTAATATATAGTGAGTTCAGAAGATCCCTTTAAAGTAATAATTTCTAAAATATCAAAAAATCAACCATTAACAGTTAATGATGCGGAGACAGCATTTTCTTTAATTATGAGTGGCTCTGTAACAAACTCCCAAATAGGTGCATTTTTAATGGGATTAAGTCTTACTGGAGAAACTTCAGACATAATTGCATCTGGTGCAAAAATGTTGAGGCAAAATGCAATAAAAATTAAATCTGATGATAAAACAATTGATACAGTTGGCACTGGAGGCGATGGAGCACATACCCTTAATATTTCTAGTGCTGCAGCTTTTGTGGTAGCCGGAACTGGTATTAAGGTGGCAAAGCATGGGAGCAGATCACTTTCAAGTAAATCTGGAGCTGCTGATGTACTATCGGAATTGGGGATTAATCTAGACTGTTCATTTTCTATTGTTCAAAAAGCTTTAGATAATATTGGCATCTGTTTTTTAATGGCCCCCAGACACCATGTAGCCATGAAACATGTTGGTCCAGCTAGGGTGGAATTAGGAATAAGAACTATTTTTAATCTACTTGGCCCATTATCAAATCCTGCATTTGTAAAAAGACAAATGGTTGGGGTTTTTGATAAAAGATGGCTTCATCCATTCGCAGAAGCTTTAAATAAAATGGGGTCAACTAACGCATGGATTATCCATGGACGTGATGGCTTGGATGAGGTTTCAATAAGCGACATTACTGATGTGGTTCAACTCAAAAATGGCAAAATTACAGAATTTTCAATAAACCCTGAAGATTATGGTTTTAAAAGAAATAAAATTGGTTCAATTAAAGGAGGCGATCCTAAACATAATGCTATTGAGTTAAGAAGCTTATTAGAGGGTAAAGAAGGACCATATAAAGACATCGTTCTACTTAACTCTGCTTCAGCTTTAGTAGGAAGCGGTCATGAAATTAAATTTGAAACAGCTCTTTTAAAATCAAAAAACTCATTAGAAAGTGGTAAAGCGCTCAATAAATTAAAAGATCTCATCGAAATAACTAATGTTGAAAGTTAAATGTCTAATATTTTAGAAAGTATTGTCGAATTTAAAAAAAAAGAAATTTTCGAACTTAAAAAAAAATATTCTGTAAGTGATTTTAATGTTTCTTCAAATGAGCTTGAAAAACCAAGCGGTTTTATAAATAAACTGCTATTTGCAGAAAAAAATGGATTTGGTTTAATAGCAGAAATAAAGAAATCATCTCCATCAAAAGGCATCATTAGAAAAAACTTTTTTCCTGAAAAAATTGCTTTGGATTATAAAGAGTCTGGTGCCAGTTGTTTATCAGTTCTAACTGATGGTAATTTTTTTGGTGGTAATATTGAATATTTAAAAAAAGTAAAATCAATAGTTGATTTACCTATATTAAGAAAAGACTTTCTCATTGATGAAATACAAGTTTACGAAAGTAGATTTATAGGCGCTGACTGTATACTTTTGATTGTGGCCTGCTTAAATGACAAAGAATTAAAAGATTTTTATAATTTGGGTAAATCACTGGAAATGGATGTTTTAGTTGAGGTTCATAATGAAGAGGAATTAGAAAGAGCTCTAATATTAGAGCCTCAAATGATTGGAATTAATAATAGAGATTTAAAAACAATGACTGTTTCTTTAGAAACTTCCGTTAATTTATTAAAAAAAATACCAGATAATATACTAGTAATTTCTGAAAGTGGCTTTAAAACCCACCTTGATTTAAAATTCATGCAAAGCTTTGGAATAAAAAGTTTTCTCATTGGAGAAACTTTTATGAAATCAGAAAACATTAAGAAATCTGTTAAAAAAATTCTTCATGGAGACTAAAATGTCGAAATTAACTCACTTTGATAATGACGGAAACCCTAACATGGTTGATGTAAGTTCAAAAGAAATCACTATAAGAAACGCTGAAGCATCTGGATTTGTCTATATGGAAGAAAAAACTTTAAAAACAATAATTAATAAAAAAATTTCAAAAGGTGATGTTTTCCAAATTGCAAGATTAGCTGGTATTATGGCCTCCAAACAAACATCATCAATAATACCCTTATGTCACCCATTGATAATTGATAAAGTTGCAGTGGAAATTTTACCAGATAAGGTTAATTCAAGAGTTGAAATATCTTCAAGCGTAACTTGCAGAGGATCCACAGGTGTTGAAATGGAGGCATTAACAGCAGTTTCTGCTTCTGCTTTGACAATCTATGACATGTGTAAATCTATAGATAGGTCAATGACTATTAAAGATATAAAGTTAATAAAAAAATCTGGCGGAAAATCAGGTAATTGGATTAGAAATAGTGACTAATACTCTAACATCTGTTGAAAAAGCTCTATCTTTAATTTTAAAAGATATTTTATTGCAACCTTCTCATGAAGAACCATTAATAAATCTCTTTGGTAGGACTTTATCTAAACCTATAGTTTCTAAAATAAATAACCCTCCAGATCATGTTTCATCAATGGATGGTTATGCAATTAAAAATAGTGATATTAAGAATGAAACAGTAAAATTCTCAATTATTGGTAAAAGTTTGGCTGGGAAAAAATCTAATAAAAAAATAAAGTCTGGTGAAGCAGTTAGAATATTTACTGGGGCTATCTTACCTGATGGTGCTGATAGAATTATTTTACAAGAAGATATAAAACTAATTTCTGACAAAGATATTTTAGTTGATATTGGTAAAATAGAAAAAAATAATTTATTTGTTAGGAACAAAGGAACAGATTTTAGGGCCAATGAAATTCTTGTTAATGAGGGTGAAATTCTTAATGCAAGAAAATTATCCTTATCAATTGCATCAGGTAATTCATGGGCAACCGTTAGAAGCAAACCAAGGATTGGAATTATCTCTACTGGAGACGAACTTTTAAAGTTTGGTGAATTAACAAATCAAAATTCAAAAGATATGATCATTTCATCAAATGGTGTATTTCTATATAATTTTATAAACGAACTTGGGGGTGAAGCGTTTTATCTTCCAACAGCAAAGGATAATATAAACTCACTAAATGATATTTTTCAGCAAATAAAAAACTATGACTTAATCATTTCAACTGGTGGCGCTTCAGTTGGTGATTATGATTTAGTTCAAAATGCACTTAATAAAAATAACTTTAAATTATCTTTTTGGAAAATTGCTATGAGACCTGGAAAACCAGTTTTTTTTGGATCCTTGAAAGGTATACCCTTTCTTGGGCTTCCTGGAAATCCAGTTTCAACAGGTGTTTGTGCAATAGTATTTTTGAAAAAAATTATTCAAAAATTCTTAGGACAAAAATTAACTGATGATATAGTTTATATGAGATTAAATAAAGACTTAGAAAAAAATGATCGAAGAAAAGATTATATAAGGTCAAAAATTACTTATCATATTAAAGATGAGTACCGTGTAGAACCATTTTCGAAACAGGATTCTGGTCAGATTTCAACCTTTTCAAAGTCGGACGGTTTTATAATTAGAGAGCCCTATCAAGAAAAAATGAAAAAAGGGGCAAAAGTTCCCGTTTTAAGACCTCCTTACAAAATTTAATTATACTTGATATTCACCTTATGTTCCTATAGAATAAAAAGTGAACAAAATAGGTTTGACAGCTATGCTTACACATCAACAAGAAAAATTATTACAATTTATTAATAATTTTCAACTTAAAAGTAACGTTACACCTAGTTTCGATGAAATGAAAGACGGATTAGGTTTAAGATCCAAATCAGGTATTCACAGAATATTGTCCGCTCTTGAAGAAAGAGGCTATATTAAGAAATTAAATAACAGAGCGCGAGCTATAGAAGTTTTAAAGTTTCCAAACAATAAAACTAAGTACTCCAATAATAACAGTATTACTATTCCTATTTTAGGTAAAATAGCAGCTGGTCATCCAATTGAGGCTATTACAGATAATACAAATTATATAGATATACCTCAATCACTTTTAGGAAAAGGTGAATACTTTTTGCTCGAGGTAGAGGGTGATTCAATGATTAATGCAGGTATTTTTGATGGTGATCAGGTTATTATAGAGAAGCGTAACGACGCTAAAAATGGCGAAATCGTAGTTGCGTTAATTGACAATAATGAAGCTACTCTTAAAAGGATTTATAAGCGTGGCCAGCAATTAGCACTCCAACCAGAAAACCCTGATTTTAAAACTGTTATTTATGGACCGGATAGAGTCCAGATCCAAGGAATTCTAAAACAATTGTTTAGAAAATATTAATATATTCTTATATTCATATTGTAATATGAAGAATTTTAGTTTATTTGCGTTTTATGAATGTAATAACAAGATTTGCACCATCTCCTACAGGTTATCTACATATAGGTGGGGCAAGAACAGCTTTATTTAATTACCTATTTGCGAGAAGGTTTAAAGGGAAATTCTTATTAAGAATTGAAGATACTGATAAGGTACGTTCAACGAATGAAGCAATTGAAGCTATAAACACTGGACTAGAATGGCTTAATTTAGTTGCTGACGATGAAATTATTTATCAATCTAAAAATTTAAATAAACATAAACTTATTGCTGAAAGATTATTAAAAACAAATAAAGCTTATAAGTGTTTCCTAAGTAATGATGAACAAACAACAATAAGAAATAATTGTCTCAAAAATGGTTTGCCATTTAGAAGCCCATGGAGGGATAAAAAAAATTATGACCTTTCATTACCTTATGTTGTAAGAATTAAAATGCCTGATGATGGCTTAACTGAATTAAATGATATTGTACAAGGAGATGTAAGGGTATCAAATAAACAGCTAGATGATTTTGTTTTATTAAGAAGCAATGGACTACCAACATATATGTTAGCAGTAGTCGTTGACGATTACGACATGGGAATAACTCATATTATTAGAGGAGATGACCATCTTAATAATGCCTTTCGTCAGTTTTGGATTTACAAAGCATTAGATTGGAAAGTCCCTGCGTTTGCTCATATACCTTTAATTCATGGTGAAGATGGAGCAAAGTTGTCCAAAAGACATGGTGCACTTGGAATTGAAGAATATAAAGAAATGGGATTTTTATCTGAAAGTATAAACTCTTATTTAATGAATTTAGGTTGGAGAGAGCCTGAAAAGGATTTTATTGATTTAGATGAAGCATCAAAAATATTTGAATTAAATAAAATAGGAAAATCATCATCAAGATTTAATATTGCAAAGTTAAAAAATATTAATTCTCATTTTATGAGATCAAAAAATCAAAAATCTTTAATTAATCTTATTAAAGAAAAAATTATTACCTTTTCTCCTAATTTTGAAGAAAGATTAATTAAAGTATTACCATTAATTATTGAAAGAGCTGAAACTATAAATGATATAATTAATTCAATTAATTGGCTAAATTCAGAAGACTATACAGCTATTTTTAAAGAAAAAAATAATTTTGAGAATGAAGAAATTGAATTTTTAAAATTATTTATAAAAAGTTTTTCAAATTGTAAAATAGAATCAAAAAGTGAAATGGAGAATCATTTTAATAAATGGCTATCTCAAGAAAATATAAAAATGAAACAAATAGGAAAGCCTCTTAGACTTAGCCTAACAGGAAGAGGATCTTCTATTGATTTGATTTCGATTTTAGATGTTTTAGGGGTGGAAGAAATTAAAAATAGAATTAACTATAATTTAAATAATATTTAATTCTTTAAATATATTATTAAATTCGGAGAAATTAAAGAGTATGTCTGATACCTTACACATAACAAAAAATAATAAAAAAATTGGAGAATTAAAAATACTGAAAAGTAGTTTGGGTCCTGATGTAGCAGATATTAGAAATCTTTATGAGCAAACTGGTTTTTTTACATATGACCCAAGTTATGGAGCTACAAGTTCATGTGAGTCATCGATAACTTTTATTGATGGTGATAAAGGTATACTTCTTCACAGAGGTTACCCAATAGAACAACTAGCAGAAAAATCTTCTTTTTTAGAGTTAGCCTTCTTGTTACTTAATGGTGAACTCCCTAGCAAATCTCAATTTAGTGATTTTTCATCTAACATAATTAATCACACAATGGTTCATGAGCAAATTCTTAACTTTTATCAAGGTTTCAGAAGAGACGCCCATCCAATGGCTATATTATGTGCTGCTACTGGTGCAATGTCAGCTTTTTACAATGATAGTGCTGATATTAATGACCCAGAGCAAAGGAGGATTGCAACTAATAGACTTATTGCAAAAATACCTACATTGGCTGCAATGGCATATAAATACTCAGTTGGACAACCTTTTAACTATCCTGATAACTCACTTTCTTATGCTGAAAATTTTTTACAAATGTGCTTTTCGGTTCCAGCTCAAAAATATAAATCTCAAAAGATTTTATCTGACGCAATTGAAAAAATCTTTATTTTACATGCTGATCATGAGCAAAATGCATCCACATCAACTGTTAGATTAGCTGGTTCATCTGGAGCAAACCCTTTTGCATGTATTTCTGCAGGCATAGCATCACTGTGGGGACCTGCGCACGGAGGAGCGAATGAAGCAGTATTGAAAATGCTAAGAGAAATTGAAGATGAAAAAAATATTTCAAATTATTTAAAAAAAGCTAGAGATAAAGGTGATCCCTTTAGATTATTTGGTTTTGGACATAGAGTTTATAAAAACTATGATCCCAGGGCAAAAGTTATGCAAAAAACTTGTCATGAAGTATTAAGCCTTTTAGGCATTAAAAATGACCCCCTTTTAACTTTAGCAATGAAGCTTGAGAATATAGCTATGGAAGATGATTATTTTATAGAAAAAAAACTCTACCCTAATGTTGATTTTTATTCAGGAATAATACTTAAAGCTATCGGGTTTCCAACTAGCATGTTTACAGTTTTATTTGCAGTTGCCAGAACAGTAGGATGGGTTGCTCAGTGGAATGAAATGATTGAAGATCCCAACCAAAGAATTGGAAGACCTAGACAATTGTATACCGGACCTAAAACAAGAAATTTTGTAGAAATAAATAAAAGGGATTAAAATTATAAATTTAAATGATATTGAATAACATCATAAACATTCTCATTAAATGTTTTTTTATTTGCTGTAAGAAGCTTCCTTAATTTTTTTGCATTTATATTTGACCTATTTATTGCATTTTTATTTTTGATAAGATTAATAATTTCTGTAGCTATATTTTGAGGATTACAATTTTCTTGAAATAAAAACTCCATATATCTACTTCCTAAAATCCAATTAGGAAGTATTATATTATTCATATTTATGAATTTCCTTCCAAGAAAAGCAGATAAAAAATTAGTTTTATAAATAGCAACACTAGGCACTCCGTTTAGAGCATATTCAAGAGTGGCAGTACCAGATGTTAAAATAGAAAAATCCGAAGAGGTAGTTATTTCTTCTCCTAAATTGTCTTTTTTAACTATTATTATATCACTTTTATATTTAATTAATATTCGCCGAATTAGGTTTTCCTGATTAGGAGCAGCTTGACATAAAAATAATATAGGTTTTTCTATTTTAGTTTCTAAAATTTTAGATACTGAAATAAGTATCGGTAAAGTTTTTTTAACTTCATTCTTTCTACTTCCCGGCAATAAAGCAATTATTAACTCACTTTTGTCTTTTATACCTAATTTATTGAAGATACTAGATCTATTTTTTAGTTTGGAAAAGTTTTGAACAGCAGGATGACCAACAAACAAACAATCAAGATCAAAGTTTTTAAAAAAGTGTGGCTCTTTAGGAAATAAACATAATAAAGTATCAACAATTTTAGATATTTTTTTAGCTCTATTTGGTCGCCAAGCCCAAACAGTTGGGGCCACAAGATGAATAAATCTAGGCATATAGCTTTTATTTTTTATTTTCTTTCTAATTATTTGAATTAAATAAAAATTAAAACCTTTTGTATCTACTGTTATTATGAGTTTGGGTTCTATTTGAATTATCTTATCAGCAAGAATATGAGCATTATAAAGAAGTATTGGCAATTTTAAAATTACCTCAAACAAACCAAACCCAGTTATTCTTTCCCAGCTAAATATACTCTTCAATTTTTTTTGTTTCATATATGGTCCACCAATACCATACCAATCAATATTTTGATTAGATGAAATTATTTCAGAACCCAAAACATCTGCTGACATTTCACCAGCAATAATAACACATTTTTTTTTCATTAACTAAAAACCAAAAAGGGTAATATTTTTATTATTTGCTAATTCAATAACTTTTTTCAAATCAATTACTAAAACTTCACTATGCTTGCATGCTATAGTTGAAAACCCTTTTTTATAGGCAACTTGAATTGTATTTAATCCAATTGTTGGCTGATCAAACCTTAAATCCTGTTTTACTTTTGGAGCTTTAATTAAAACAGGCCCTATACCTGTCAATTTTAATTCACCAGCTCTTTTAACCATTTCATCAGTACCTTCTATGGCTTCGACTGCTAGTACTATTCCATTTTGAACAACAACAGATTGACCAACATCACTTTTTGATAAATTTTTCAAAACACCATATCCTCTCTTTATTTCCTTAGAGAGATTTGGAATAGTTCTTGGACCAGCAATATGTCCCTTAGGGAATAATGAATTTTTTATAAATTCACTAGGTGCAATAATTTTAAATCCTTCTTTTTCTATTTCTTTCGATATAATCTTCAATGCGCTATCATCTCCTTTGAAGGCAATTTTTGACATTATATCAAGAGCTTTTAAATCTAAATTTATATCATGTAGCTTAGGTCTATTAATTCCACCACATAACACTATATGTGTTATTTGCTCAGAATGTAATTTTTGAAAATTTTACCTATTGAACCAATTTTGAAATTAAAAACTTTCCATTCATTAGAGTTTATATTTTTATGTACATCATAAAGGTCTATAATAACGCCTGACCAACCTGTAAAAGTAGCTCCACTAATTACTCTTAAAGGTAATTCTCCTGATCCCGAAATTATAGCTAATTTTTGATTTAAAGGTTTGATAGAGGGTGACATATTCCATTTTTTGTTTCAATTATTAGAAACTTTTTAATAATCTCATTTACCTTGTTTGCCTGATTTTTTTTAAATTTTTCAATTTTATTCTTAAGTGTTTCTGTATCATTAAAAAATATTTTTATAACCTCTAAAGCACTATTAATTTCTTTTTTTGTGAAACCATTCCTTTTCATTCCAATGATATTTATTCCATTAATATATGCTCTTGAGCCTTTTGAACCACTTGCAATAGTAAAAGGTAATATATCAGTATCCACTGCACAAAGACCACCAATCATAGAATAACTTCCAATTCTTCTGAATTGGACAACACCAACCATAGCACTTAAAATAGCATAATCATCTATATGCACATGCCCAGCAAGTGCAACATGATGAGATAAAACAATATTATTACCAATTTTGCAATCATGAGCTATATGGGTTCCAGTCATTACCAGATTATTGTTGCCTATTAGAGTTAAACCTCCCCCTCCCTCTGTTCCCAAATGAACGGTTGAATGCTCTCTAAAAGTATTTCCATCCCCTATTACCAAATAAGAATTTTCACCTTTAAATTTTAAATCCTGAGGAACCATTCCAATAACAGAAAATGGGAAAAACTGACAATTTTTGCCAATAGTTGTGTTTCCCTCAATTGTAATATTACTTACCAATTTACAATTTTTACCAATTTTAACATTTGGCCCTATTACGCAAAAAGGGCCAATATAAGAAGATTTATCTATCTGAGCTTTTTCAGAAATGATTGCTGTAGGATGAAAGCTATTAGTCATTATTTACCTGCATCTACAATCATAGCAGAAAATATACACTCTGAAACAATTTGACTGTTTACTTTCGCAATACCTGAGAACTTCCAAAGAGAACCTCTTCCACGAAGTTTTTCAATATAAAGATGTAAAACTTCACCAGGTTTTACAGGTTTTCTAAATTTTGCACTATCAATACTTGTAAAGTAAACTAATTTACCTTCAGATGATTTTTCTTTTCCATAACCTTCAGTGTACGATACTAAACATCCAGCTGTTTGAGCCATTGCTTCAACTATAAGAACACCTGGCATTATAGGATAATTAGGGAAATGCCCAGCAAAATGCGGTTCAGTAGCTGTTACTGATTTAATACCTATAACTGAAACATCTGGGATCAAACTTTCAACTTTATCTATAAGAAGAAAAGGAAGTCTATGAGGTATAAGTTCTAATATTTGAGTATAATCTAAATTTATATCATTCATTTTATTTCTTTTTTTGTTTAAATTGTTTAGTTATCATGCTTAGAGTTGCTTTTTGTCTTCTAAATTCTTTAATTGGCATCGCAGGAAACCCTCCCATTGATTCAGCATTATTTATATCCTTAGTCACACCAGAGCGAGCAGATAATGTTACGCCAGATGCAATTTTTAAATGACCAGCAACCCCAACTTGAGCTCCAATAATAACATTGTCACCTATTACAGCACTACCCGCAATGCCAGATTGACCACATATTACTGTACCTTTTCCAATAATGACATTATGAGCAACGTGAACTAAATTATCGATCATTACAAAACTATTTATTATTGTATCACCTAATGACCCTCTATCAATTGTGGAGTTAGCACCAATTTCAACATTATCTTTTATAATAACTCTTCCTCTGTGTGGAAATTTGTAAACTCCTTTATCATCAAAATTAAATCCAAACCCAGTAGTTCCTATTCTTACTCCTGGATATATAAGAGAATTTTGACCAATCTTTGAAAAATTAATAGAACAATTGGATCCTATTTCACTGTAATCCCCAATAGATACGCCATCTCCTATTACAGAGTTTTCTCCAATAATCACATGATCACCAATTTGAACATTATTTCCAATCAGAGCACCTTTTTTGATAATACAATTTTTAGAAATAGAGCTTTTAAAAGTTGGTAAATTTTTACCAGGTGACAAAAGACCAAGAGCAAAAGCAAAAATTCTTCTTGGCATTTTACTAAAAATATATGAATTTTTATTATTTACATAAGACAAATACTTTGGATCAAGAATAACGCATCCTGCTTTGCAATTTTCAAGATAATTAATATATTTAGAATTCTCAATAAATGCTATTTCTTTTTTTGTGGCTTTTTCAATTGTTGAGCAATTTTCTATAGTTATATCTTTTTCTAAAATATTTGAATGATATAATTCAGGAAATGTATATTTGATATTTTCAATTAATTCAGTTAATTTAAATGAGTTTGTTTTACCGTAGAAATTTGCATCAATATTCATTGATTTAAATTCTCAAGCATTTCAGAATAAATTGATCCAAAGTTAAATTTATCTTTTTTTGCATTAAGTTCCTCTAAGACTATAGAAGTATAATTGATTTTATCATTAGCATAAATAATATTGTCAGTTTTAAAAACTATTAATAAATCTTCCTTTATTGCTAATTCTCTAACAATATCATTTACAGTATCAGCAATTAATTTTTGGGTTAGTTGAAAGTTAGTTTCTAACTGCTGTCTACTTTTTTGAACCAACCTTTGTATAGATGCAACTTTACCTTCAAAATCTTTTATTAAAAATTGAAGATTTACCTCATCAATTTTATCTCTTTTTTGATTGATTTCCTTTTCAGCTTGCCTTAGAGCAACTTCCTCCTCATTGATTGATTTCTGAAATAAATCTCTACCTTTATCCAGCTCATTTTGTAATTTTTTTGAAGGTATCGAGTTTTTTAAAATATATTTCAAATCAACGTATCCAATAGCTATATTATGTGAATATAAATTTATTGGATGAATGAAAATTAAAAATATCAATAAAATATTTTTTTTCATAATCTTAAAAAGTAGACCCTAATCTAAACTCAAACTTTTGAAGTTGGTCGTAAGGTTCTTTTTTTATTGCATCTGCCCAAGTAAAGGTTAGAGGACCAATTGGAGTTTCCCATTGGAATCCATAACCAAAAGACATTCTAATTTCTTTTAAATCTGTACTGAGAGCATAGTTATCAGCAGTATCATCAACACCCCATAAAGTTCCAAAATCAGTAAAAACAGTCCATTGTATGCCAGTTTCACTTGGAAAACCAATTCCTGACCTTAAGGCGACTCTACCAGCATAATAATTATTTCCGCCTACAGCTGATGATGATGAAGATTCGGAAACTCTAGGGCCTATTCCAGATGAATCAAATCCACGAACTTTTCTACCTCCTAAGAAAAATCTATTTGTCTTTGATACATTTTCATCAAGGCCTTCTATGTTACCATATTCACCACTAATACCTACAACCATATCAACATAATCATATTTATAATAGTAACTACCTCTAAGAATAGAACTCAGATAATTAATATCTCCACCTAACCCAGCAAACTGCTCGGATAAAGCATAATAGTATCCACTCGTTGGATTAAATCTATTGTCTCTTGTATCTTTAGATATTCTATATCCTAGTGAGGATAACAATTTTCCTCCATCAGTAGATATTTTATTATCATTACTATCAAGTTTCTCTGTTTCAACATTTTGTAATGTATAACTAAAGTTATGAAAAAAATCATTTGCAGAACTAAATCCTGCTCCTGATGTAAATCCTAATGACTTTGTTCTTTGATCAGCTGAAGTGTCTGTAACTGTATTGTTAAATAAGTCAAAACTACCAGTTAAATTTCTGTTAAACAAATATGGTTGGGTCAAGCCAGCAGAAAAGTTTTGTCTCTGGTCTGAAAGAGACAAGTTAAATTTAGCTCTTTGCCCTCTTCCCAAGAAGTTTTTTTCTGAAATTCCAAAAGATGTACTAAATTCATCAAAAGTTGAATATGCTATACCTAAAGAAACATCTCCTGTAGCTTGTTCCTCCACATCAATGTTCAAATTTGCTTGATTTGGTTTAGAGCCAGTTTCAGCTTTAATATTAACCTTTTTAAAAAAACCAAGATTTTTAATATTTTTTTCTGACCTACTGATCTTTAATCTGTTAAATGGATCTCCCTCAACTAATTGAATTTCTCTTCTAATTACACTATCTAAGGTTCTTGAATTGCCTGTAATATTAATATATTCAATATAATTTTTTGAACCTTGACTAATATTTAAAATTAATTCTATTGATGAATTTTCTTCATCTATATTAAATTCAGGACTAATCTCTGAAAAAGCAAAACCAAGATCTGCTAAAGAGTCATTTATATTAGAAATACCCTTTTCTAATTTTTTTACATTATACCAATCATTGTCATTAACAGGTAATAAATTTCTGAAATTAATATCTGGTAAATCAGATATACTAGATTTTATTTTTATAGACGAAATTTTGTATCTTCTGCCTTCATTCAATAGAAAAAGTACAGAAAAACCATTTCTATCAGGAAGCAAATCTCCTTGTTTTTTTAAAATATTAAATTTTATAAATCCTCTTGTAAAATAAAACTCTCTTAGTTTTGATGCATCTATTTCTAATCTATCTTGATTATAATTATCAGAAGTTGTTATAAATCTCCACCAAGCTGTTTGTTTAGTAGTAATAACTTCCTTTAATCTTCTATCAGAAAAAACTTTATTCCCAACAAAACTTATATTTTTTACAGTATAAAGAGGTCCTTCTTCAATTTCAAAAACAAGATCAACTCTTTTCCCATCAAGCTTTACAATTTTTGGGGTTATTTTAGTTCCAAACCTTCCTTGAGTTTTATATAATTCAATAATTTTTGAAATAGCATCAGATACTATTTTTTTTGAAAAAATTTGATTCTTTTTTAATTGAATAATCTCAGAAAGAATTTCATCTTCGAACCTTTTGTTTCCTTCAAAACCAATTAAATTAAGAATAGAATTTTCATTAACTATAATAGTTACAATATTATTTTTATCCAGAACCTCTACATTTTCAAAAAACCTGTTTTGTATAGTTCTTTCAAAGTTAAATTAATATCTTCAGGGTTATACTCTGATCCTTCAGTTAATGAAATAAATGCAAGAATAGTTTCCCTATCAACTCTCAAATTTCCTTGAATTCGAATTTCAGAAACTTTCTGATTGGCAAAAGATATTTCGACTTTAATTAAAAAAATTATGGTAAAACTAAAAAAAATTAGAATTGATTTCTTTATTAAAGACATTTTAACACCTCAATTTATATTATAATTATTAATTCTATAAATTGTCAAAAAAATCGCGATATATCATTAATAGTTATTAAAACCATTAAAGCTAAAAGAAGGCTTATTCCACCCCTCATCAAAATATTTTGAAAATAAGATGGTAAAGGTTTACCAGAAATAATTTCAATTAAATATAACACTATATGACCACCATCTAATGCTGGAATAGGTAAAAGGTTAACCAACCCAAGATTTAATGAAATT
>JBJLFF010000003.1:0-67597 GCA_045565515.1 Puniceispirillales bacterium (SeqCode) | reverse complement strand
CATATTCTTTTATATTCTTTTCAAACTCGGTATAAACTTGAGGATGAAATTCTAACCAGCCTCTCCAATAAGTTCTCCAAAATATTTCTTGTATAAATTTATCAACAAGATTTAGTGAATATCTTAAAAAAATGGACTCAAGTATCTCATTCTCACTTAAAAGTCGCCTTCTTATGAAAGGTGATAATTTACTTACATTTGAGTGAGGAGGACCAAAGTCAAAATTTCTTTTTGACGTATAGTTTTGTAAACAATTTTCTACAAAAAAATCTAAATGTTTATAAATATTAACTTTATTTGTAGGGAAAATGGTATTCAATTTTATTTAGAAATTTAATTTAAGTATTAATTAGTTATAGAAAAAAAATAGTTTGGGAATATTCAGCTAATAAAATCTAAATAAATATATTTCAATTAAAATTAATTTGAAATTTTAATGATTTTAAAAAGTTACTCTTTCTTTTTTTATTTTTGCTTTTAAATGACCAATCATTACTCTTCTCATATACTCAGCTTTTTCAAAATTAGTAAAAGAATATTCTCTCACATCTTCATTATTAATTTTAATAGAAAAATTATAGAATGCACCATCCTTCTCAATATTAGATGCACTGCCATTAGCCATTCTTTCTGGACTTATAAGAGTGCCAAAACTAGTTTCAATAATATCAGCCATTAATTTACTCCCATTAATAAATCTTATTATAAGTTAATATCATTTTTCAAAGTTTATCAATTAAATAATTTTCTCTATGTAATATAATTTAATCTCTAAAATTAATGTACTGTAAAGGTATATAATCAAATTTATCCTTGATAAAAGCAATTACAGATTGCAATTCATCTCTTTTTTTCCCAGACACTCTTAGTTCGTCTCCCTGAATTTGAATCTGTACTTTACTTTTCACCGATTTAACTAATTTGATAATTTTTTGGGCATCTTCTCTTGCAACACCAGTTTTAACTTCAACAATTTGGCGAATTGTATTTCCACTTCCTATTTCAATTTTTTCATAGTTTAGAAATTTTGAATCAACTTTTTGCCTTGTAACATGGGTATTTAATAATTCTTCAACTTGCTTTCTTTTTAATTCATCGTCAGCAGTTATTGTAATTACGTTTTCACTAATTTCTACTTTTGACTGGCTACCTTTAAAATCATATCTAGTACTAATCTCTCTTTGAACCCCATCGATGGCATTATTTATAGATGGTAAATCTGGTTTACTAACAATATCAAAACTTGGCATACTTTCACCTTTATTTACAATGTTTCAATTACATCACCCAAATATTTAAATTGAAATATCAATCCTACTTCAGTTACAGGAGCAATAGATGGATCAGTTTTTGTTTCCCTTTCATACTTTAATTCAATTACCATGCAATTTTGAAGTGATCCAGAGTAACTAATACCGTACTCAGTTTTTAGTAACTTAACATTTCCATTATGTAAATTATAGTTTTGTAATCCAGATAAGTTCCAATCTTTAACTATTTTAGTATTAAATTTGAAATTTAAATTTTCCGCTCCACTAGTATCTTTTATGTATCCTTCACTTAGTGAAGCATGACTAATTGATAAATCAAATCTATTTAAGTTTTGAGTTATAGTTGTAATTGATTCATATATTTCAAAGCTTTGAGGATCAAGTCTTGCAGACCAGTCAGTTGAAAAGTTCTTAGAATTTTGAAATGCTAATCTTGCGATATAATCAGTATCTGAGACAACAGTATTACCAGGATTTAACGATTGTAATTCTGCTTCATTGTTTCCCCATAACTTCATACTTTGTCCAATAAAACCTGTAAAGTTTACAAAATTATCATTATTTATGAAACTTGTGATTCCATAATCAAGTCGACCACCTGGTAAAATGAAATCATTTCCAATTGGCCTGTGAGGAATAAATAAATTAGTTTCATCAAGCCTATAATCCTTTGCATCTCTATTAGGGACATAATTAATATGATCAGTGCCATTAATCAGGACAGTTTGTGCAATAGGTTTAATTATTGTTTGGTTATTAAAAATCTTAGTTGGGATGTAATCTTCCCAACCAAGTGAAATGTAACTATTTAGTGCATTAATATTTCCAACTTTTGATGAATTACTTTTATTTCTTGATAAGTCATAAAAATTACCTGACAATGAAGTTTCTATAAAACCTGAACCTCTTGGAAGAAGAAAGTTTCTTTCTGCACTAATTTTGTTAGAGTATCTAAAAAAATCGTGTCCTTCATCATCATTTAATTCTAAGATACTCATCTCAAGTATACCGTATGAATTTTTATAAGGTGTAACAAAATTTTTTTCATATTTAATTGAAGGTAATACTAATGGTGAGTTGTCATTTTCAGTTTCCCTTGAAAGACTTCCAATTTTATAAAGTTCAATAGAAGAAAAGCTGTCATCAGATAATTTTTGAGTTGATAAGCTAGACTTCAGAATAGTTTCTTCAGTCAATTTATACTTTCTTAGAAAGCTATCTTCTGAAGAATCCTGCAATATAACTTTTGTTTTCCAATTATTTTCATTTACAGAATCATAGGAAACAAATCCTGAGATAACATCTTCATTATTTTTATTAAAAGTATCAACTTGACCACCTATGAAGTTAGCTTTTAAATTAGAATTATTTGTAACTTTTCTATATTCTAAATCTCCTAAAAATCCCGATTTAGAATATATTATAGGTGTAATTGTAACGTCATCACTTTTGGATTTATTTATATAATAAGGTTGCTTTACAGTTAAACCAGTTTCTTTTCCAACACTAATGCTAGGCGTTAGAAAACCAGTTCTTCTCTCAACTGTCCAATCGGGATGAGCAAATGTAGGTGTATATAGAATTGGTAAATCTAATATATGTAAAGTAACACCATCATGGTAAACAGTATTTGTTATTTTATTAATACGTGTTTTTCTAGCACTAAAGTGCCATAGTGGTGTTTCATCTTTATTAAGATCACAATTACAAGGTGTAAATTTTGTACCTTCATAAATAATAATACTTTCATTTACTGAAGATACGTTTCTTGCAGTCATTTGGCTTCCATCTGAGAGTTGAGCATAAATATTTGTCATCTGAAAATTTAATGTCTTATTGTTGATAATTAAATTCTCACCATTATGAAAATCACCATTTTCATCTTTTAGGGAAACATCCCCTTCAGCTTGAATTTCATTTATTAATTCTGAGTAAATTATTTTCTCACTGAAAAGTTCAATTTCATCTAACTTAAATTTTACATCTCCAATTGCAGTTAATGTTTTTAAATCATCATTTATCAAAACTTTATTAGCTGAAAAAAATATTTTATTTTTATCAAAGTCTTGATTAGATACTTTTATTTTTTTTATTCCAAATTTATTATTTATATTGCTTCCAATTTCTAGGGCGGTTTTTTTCAAGTAAATATTTTTATTTATTGTTGCTTCTTCTGAAAATAATTTTTTAGCTAAAGCATTGCTTAAATCTAAACTATCTAAAAAACCACTTATTTTTAGATCTTTAGATAAATTTTTTTGAACAAAAGTTGAAGAAACAACTTCGTAAGCAAAAGATGGAAAACAAAAAAATATTAGTATTAAGAAAATCCGCATAAACTTAAAATATCATCTATGTTATTACTATAAAAACGTTTTAATTTTTACATTAACTTATTATATTAAATTCTAAAATTGTAAAATTTTAAAATTTTATCTTTATGAAAATCAAAAAATATAACTTAATTTATTTTTTTTATTTACTAATTATATCAGGTTCAGTACATGCTGATTATCTTAAGGGTGTAGAAGCTTATAAAGATAAGAATTATGCCTTGGCCTTCGAAAATTGGTCTAAAAATGATCAACAGGATAATTTGCTTTCTCAGTTTTACCTAGCACTATTATATAAGAATGGTTTGGGTGTTGATAGAGATTACAAAAAAGCTTTTAATTTACTAAAGAAAACATCTGATCAAGGATTATTAGAAGGACATTATAATCTTGCGCTCTTTTATTTTTGATGGTTTGGGAGTAAATAAAGACTACAAATTAGCATTAGAGTTTTTTAATCTTTCCAAAGAAAAGATATTTAATGCTAATTATTATTTAGGGCAAATGTATTTAAATGGTTTTGGAGTTTCAAAAAATTATAATATAGCTGCCAATTTTTTTAAATCTGCTTCAGAATTTAATATTTCTGAAGCAGATTGTTCCCTAGGTATACTTTATTTAGATGGTATGGGAGTACCCCAAAATTATAATGAAGCATTTAAATATTTTAAAAAAGGAGTAAAGGAAGATATTACTGACTGTCAAAATGGAATTGGATGGATTTATAATAATGGATTGGGTGTAAATAAAAGTATAGATAAAGCTTTATATTGGTACAAATTAGCTGCTGAGCAAAACCATAAAGAAGCTCAATATAATATTGGTTTGATATATTTAAATGATAATTTAAATTATGAGAGTAAACTAATTGCATTAAAGTGGTTTTCATTATCTGCTAAACAAGGTCTTCCTGAAGCTCAGTATAATTTGGCGTCTATGTATTTAGATGGTGTAGGCGTTACTCAAGATTTTACAAAGGCATTTAAATATTTTCTTATGTCTGCAGAAAATGGCTTAAGTATTTCTCAGTATCAGTTATCAGAAATGTATTCAAATGGATGGGGAGTTAATAAAAGCACTATTAAATCTTTTATGTGGGCAAATATTTCAGCATCACAAGGTCACGAAGAAAGTATTAATAAAAGAAACCAGTTACTGTCAGAACTAAAAAACGAGGAGATCCAAAAAGGTCAAAAATTGTCTTTAGAGTGTTTTTCAAAAAAGCTAAAAAATTGTTAATAATTTAGTCAAACATTTTTCCTGGATTTAAAATATCTTTTGGGTCTAAAGAGGATTTAATCCTCTTCATTAATTCAAGTGAATTCTTTTCTTTGTATTTCTTAAGCTCTTTTATTTTTAGTTGGCCAATGCCATGTTCAGCACTAAAAGATCCATTAAATTTCTTTACCTTTTCATAAATAAATTCCTTTAATATTTCTCTATTTTTATAAACATATGGATCTTCTGAAAATTCGTCCATTAAATTATAATGTAAATTACCATCTCCCAAATGACCAAAAACACATACTTTTACTTTATTATGAAATTTTTTTATTTCATTAATTGTCTCCAACCAAAATTCTGACATTTTATTAATTGGAATTGAAATATCTAGCTTAAGTTGGAATCCCTCTTGCATTTGTGCAACATTAGCATTTTCCCTAATATCCCATAATTCTTTATTTTGGTAATCAGATTTTGAAATAATTGCATCTTCAATTAGATCTTTATCAATTAGCATTGACATAATTTCGATAATCCTATTCTGGAAAACAGTTTCACCTGAACTGTCTATAATAATATCTAATTCTGAAGTTGTCGAAAACTCAACAAGAAGAGCTAGTTCTGGTATATCACTAAATGGTTTATTTATTTTAGGAAACTGTCTGTGAACAATTTCTAAAATTGGCTTAGACATTATTTCAAATGCCTCAATATTATTACCTGCATAAGATTGTAAGGATTGAAGAGTGGCAATTGATTTATTGATATTATTCACTTTGATGAATGCAGAGATTTTAGATTTTGGTTTCTGAAATATCTTAATTGTTGCAGCAGTAATTATCCCTAATGTTCCCTCAGAACCAATTAATAACTTATGTAATGCATAACCAGTATTATCTTTATAAAGCGAGGTTAAGTTATTTATAATTTCACCCGTTGGTAAAACAGCCTCTACTCCTAAGACAAGATCTCTTGTTGATCCGTATTTAAGTACATTTATACCTCCAGCATTTGTTGCTAAATTGCCTCCAATTGTACAACTCCCTTTAGCTGCAAGGTTAATTGGAAAAATTCTGTCATTCTTATCTACTTCATTAAGAATTGTCTCAAGTATGCATCCACCTTCAACGGAAATAGTATTTCCTATTAAGTCAATACTTCTAATTTTATTTAATTTTGTAAGATTCAGTAATATTGAATTTCCGGTTTCATCCGGGGTAGCTCCCCCACATAAACCAGTATTTCCTCCTTGCGGTACAATAGGCAAATCATAGTAGTTAGCTAGTTTGATGATTTCACTAACTTCATGTGTTGTTTTTGGGAAAATAACAAAGTTTGTACTGCCTTTGTAAACCCCTCTCCAATCACAAAGAAATTGGTCAATTTTATTAACTAATATTTTACTTTCGACAACTGATTGAAACTCACTTATAAGTTCTTTATTATTCATATTATTGTGCCGCTCTTTCCAATCTATCATTTATAGCAATGCCAATACCATCATTAGGTATAGGAGCCACCATTATATTCTTCGACTTATTTTTATCAAGGTAACGGATCATCGTGAATAGATTTGCTGCAGCTTCTTCTAGATTTCCATTCTCACTAAGATTAAGAGCTTCACCATTAAATTGTTTGTCAGGCATTATATTTTTAAAGCCAAGATATGAAGAATGCTTTCCAGCTTTTAAGGAATTAATAATTAATTTTTTATTTGGTGAATAATGTTTAAATAATTGTCCGGGGCTCTCAACAGTGTCAATTTTAAAATTTGATAAAACCTTTAGGTTTGTTTTATTTTCAATCATTTCAGATGTGATTGGTCCATGCCTAAGAATAATTGGATTATCTCCTCGCGCATCTATTACTGTAGATTCAATACCTTTTTCGGAGGCTCCACCATCTATTATTAATTCAATTTTTTTACCAAATTCTTCATATACATGCATTGCTTTAGTTGGACTTACATTTCCAGAGATATTTGCACTAGGTGCTGCCACTGGTTTATTAAACTTACGAATTATTTCCTCAAAAATATGGTTTTTTGGGCACCTAACAGCAATACTATCTAAATGAGCAGTTACTAATTTTGAAATGCCATTATTTTTTTTTTGATTCAAAATCATGGTAACAGGGCCAGGCCAGAATGTTTTAGCTAATAAGTTTGATAACTTTGTTTCATAACAATACCTGTAAGCCATTTCTTTGTTGATTACATGACATATTAAAGGATTTATTTTAGGTCTATTTTTAAAGCTATAAATTAATGAGATTGCATTATCGGATGTTGCGTCAGCACCTAACCCATAAACAGTTTCTGTTGGGAAAGCAATCAACTCCTCTTTTATTAAAGTGCTAATAGCTTCTTCAATGACTTCATCAGAATATGTTTTAATATTAGAAAAATTCATTTTTATTTAAAAAATTATACTAAGATCATAAAATAGTTAATATATAGTATATATAAAATTTTTAAATACGGAATGCCAATGTGTGGTCGATTTACACTTTCTTCCAATCTTGCAGATTTAAAAAATGAATTTTCAAATAATTTATCTGGTAATTTCCCAGCCAAATATAATATATCACCAGGTCAAACAAGTGCAGTAATTTTTTTTAATAGAAAACACTATAAGTTCCTTAATATTGAATGGGGTTTTAAAACTTTTAAAAATGGAAATTTAATTATTAATGCAAGATCTGAAACAGTAAATAAAAAGAAATCATTTCAGGAATTAGTTAAATTTCAAAGATGTCTCATTCCTGCAAACAGCTGGTTTGAATGGTCTGAACCAAAAAAACCTTATTTAATTAAAAATAAAGAAAATAAAATTATATCTTTTGCTGGTTTATATATAATAGAGAAAAATGGTGAAAAAAAATTCATTATTATTACATCAGAGGCAAATGGTTCTTTAAGAAAAATTCATAATAGAACACCTGTAGTAGTAAAACAAAAAAACTTTATGAATTGGTTAGGTGAAGATTACAAAAGTGCTTTGTCAATTTTAAAACCAATAAATAATAATGATTATGATTTTCATCCAGTCTCACCTGAAATTGGAAAAGTTTCAAATGACAGTAAAGATATACTTAAAGTTTATCAAAATAAAAAAAATGATATTCCTTTGTTTCCTAACTTATTTTAGAACCTTCATGAACTTCTACTCTATAGATCTGCCACAAAACTAAAGCTGCAGCACCTCTAAGGGGCACCCACTTTTCAGCCATCTTTAAAAGATCATTAGATGAAGGTCTATTTTCAAGTTTAAAAAACCTTTTTGCCCCTTCTTGAATAGCCAAGTCAGCTTGGGGGAATGCGTCCATATCACCTAAAACAAAAAGTTGGTATATATCAGCTGTCCAGTCTCCAATCCCTTTCACTTGCGTTAATTTTTTATGAGCACTTTCACTAGATAAATGCTCAATCTCATTTAGATTTAGTAATCCAGAATTTATTTTTTCTGCAAGATCTCTGCTGTAAGAAATTTTTTGACGTGACAAACCTACTTCTCTGAGAGATACATCTGATGCAGATAAAATCTTATTTGGTGTATTAACATTGGCATTAACCATTTTACCCCAAACAGCATTAGCTGCCTTAACAGAAATTTGCTGGCCAATGATCATTCTTAAAAGAGTATCAAATCCACCTTGTGTGATCCTGTCATCTGGCATCCCATATTTTTTAACAGCTATTTCAATATCTTTATCTTTTCTTGAAAGTTCTTTTACAGCTATCTGATGAGGGCCTAGCTTCATAGGTGGTTTAATTTTTAAAAGATTTATGACATGATTTGCATGTTTTACTTAAGACATCAAATAACTTATTTAATTCTTCGATATTATTTTCTTGAGCGGCTATTTTTAAAGCCTCTGCTGCTTTTTCATTTGATTTAGCAGATTTTTCAAACCCAATAAAATCTAACCAAATATTATCACTGGCACCCCTAGACTCACTTCCTTCTGGAAAATAACTTGTCATTTCAGCAGCAAAATTCTCAATTATTGCAGAACTTTTAATAACTTGGTCTAAATCACCTGACTTAATTGCATTATAAATGAATCGCATATGATCTTTATTTGCTTGGTAATTTTCTTTTCTCTTATCAATTAAATCAGAACCAAAAGCTGGTAATGAAATCAATATAAATAATAATAAAAACTTTTTCATAAAATTAACACTTCCTTTACATGTTAATTCTTATGATATCTCAATTTCTGTTCTATGGAAATAAGGTTTTTCAGGGGATGCAATAATTGAAGGAAAATTTATATGATTAACACTATCAGGAAATTTTTGTGCTTCCAGACAAATACCAGAGAAATTTCCATAATACTTACCGTTTAATCCTCTTTCATTTAAATCAAGCTTTGAAGCATTATAGACTTGGACACCTGGTTGATCAGTCCATAGCTTTAAAGATAAATCATTATAGGGATTAACTAATTCAGCAACAGGATTATCTAGGGTGCCCCCTGTATTCAAAATAAAGTTATCATCTAAACTTATATTCCCAATTTTTTTCTTTTTATAAAAATGCATTTTAGTACCTTCGGTAGATAATATCTTACCAGTTGGTATTAAATTTTGATCAGTTTCTGTAAAGGAACTCGCATTTAAATACAGCAAATGATTACAAATATTATAATTTTCTTCAGATTGTGAGCATAAGTTAAAATAGTTATGCTGTCCCATATTTAACGGTGTTTCTCTATCAACAGTGCCAGAGATTTCTATTGTTAATTTTTTACCTGCAAGTTTATATTTTGCTTTTACATTAACATTACCTGGATAACCACCATCCCCATCATCACTCTTAATAGAAAATGTAATAGAGTTTTCTTTTTCATCTGTTTCAAAATTCCATATTGATTTACCAAATCCAGTAATACCACCATGAAGATGATTGGGTGAACGGTTAATATCTAATTGATAATTTATTCCATTTAATTCAAATTTTCCTTTATTAATCCTATTAATTACTCTTCCTACGATCGAGCCAAAATAAGGACTAAATTTTGGATAAAAGTCGAAATTTTCAAAACCCAATACAACAGAATTTTGTGATTGTGTTGAGTGATTTACCGTCCAATTCTGAATGGTAGCACCCCAATTCATAATAGATATACTGGTATTATCACCACTTAATGTAGTTAATGTAACTTCTGAACCTTTAAATTGACCAAACTTTTTTTTAGATATACTAGTCATCAATTTATAATATCATTTTTTAATAAGTAGCTTATGATTTCTTCAGAAAGGTCTTCTGGTGTTTTTTGAGATCCATCCAAGATAATTTCAGGATCTTCTGGTTTTTCATAGGCTGAGTCTATTCCCGTAAAATCTTTTATAAGTCCTGAACGAGCCTTTTTATATAGTCCTTTAGGGTCTCTTTTTTCACAAATTCCAATTGGAGTATCTAAAAATACTTCAATAAATTCTTTTTTTTCAAATAAATTACGAGTATTTTCTCTTTGTTTTTTAAATGGCGAAATAAAAGATGCAATTACAATTAAGCCTGCATCAACCATAAGGGCTCCTAAATGCCCTATTCGTCTTATATTTTCATCTCTATCTTCATTAGAAAAACCTAAGTCAGAATTAAGTGAATGCCTAAGGTTATCCCCATCTAACAGAAAAGTATGTTTTTTTAATTTATTAAGTTTTTGTTCTAAAAGATCAGCAACCGTTGACTTTCCAGCTCCTGATAAGCCTGTAAACCAAATAATGCATGGTGTTTGATTTTTTATTTTAGATCTATTTAGTTTATTGATTTTCATATCGTATTTGAAAACCTCTTTACTAAAATCAGGATCTTTATTTTTTGTATTCATAATAACGTAGTAAATTTGTGATTTTAATTAGCTTAAATTTCATAAAAATTCAATGGATAAAGAATGAATAAATAATTCACAAAATCACTTTAATTAAAGTTCAAAATAAGTATTCCATTTTCATCAAAAGACATGGAAGTTTTTTTTGATTTTAAATCTTTAAACCTCCAATCAAAATATAACTGAATAATTTCTGACATTTTGTCATTGCTCTCATTAGTGGAAACCCAAATGGATATTAAAATCCTACTCCCCTGGTCATTATTTGGAACTGAAACCGAAACTGATTTTTGAAGATATAAAGGCTCTATAAAGTCTTTAGGAGCATCCTCCACCATTGTAGCAAGAACATTTTCTGGAGAATCCCTAAAGAAACAATTAGTAACAGGAACTCCGTTTTCATTAATTGTTTTTTTAAAATCTAAATTTTCTTTATTTTCCATGATTAATAGCCAAAATAAAAATAATTGAATTATTGAATTAATATTTTTTTTGTAAGAATTCCAGTATTTTCTGAATGAGAATGTAATAAAAATTGAATTTTTCTAAAGTTAGGAGTTATCAATTTATCCTTACTCAAGTCAAGTGCGATAGGTGGCATGGTATAAGTTACTATATTATTAATACTTCTTTTAATATTCCTATGGATATGACCGCAAAACAAACCAACTAAATTATTATGCTTTTTTAAAATCTCAATAAATTTTGGAAATAATTTTTCAGATATGTACTCAATATTCTTAGTCTTTGTTTCCGATACATCAAAAGGAGGGTGGTGCATAAAAATTGCAGTAGGTATACTTTGTTTTTCTAGAAGAATTTGAGAGAACATTTCTAATCTTTCATTAGTAAATTCTCCCATATTAGAAGTTTTACAATGAGTATCCATTGAAATAAGTCTAAAACCTTTTAACTCTTTTTTATAAATAAAAAAACTATCCTTTAAATTTCTAATTTCAAAATTATTAAATATTAACTTAAGATTTTCTCTCTTATCTCGATTACCTGGAGTGTATAGTATTGGAATATTTAGTGGATTTAATATGTCACTAACTATTTTATACTCTTCAATTAAGCCGTTATGACTTATATCTCCAGTGTGAATTATGACATCAGGTTTATTGACCAAATTTTTTATAGTATTTGCACATCTTTTAAGATTTCTAATTCTTTCTTCAACAATGACCTTATTTGATCCTATTGATGGACAAATAATATGAGTGTCAGAAATCTGAGCAATAACCATTATTAATAAGTATCACTACTTATCAATAATATGATGAACAGGAGCCTTTTCCATTGACCATGAGTTTTCTTTTTCATCAAATTGGGAGAGTGTAAAACAGTGCCAATCTTTATCATCTAACTTGGGATGATCGCCTCTATAATAGTATCCAGGCCATCTTGTCTCTTTTCTATACAGAGTGTGCTGCGTTACACATTCAGAAGCTAACACTCTATGGTTTAGTTCCCAAGCTCTTTGGAGTTGGTGTAAGCTATCTGCACCGAGATGGCTCATATCCTCTTTCAGCATAGTAAGCAGTTCAATACCTCTTAATAGCATTGGTTCATTAGTGAGGTAGTCCGTACTTGTACCCCCTACATATTCATCCATAATTTTTTCTAATCTTTGTAAGCCTTGAATTGGCAAAATATAACTTGGTGATACAGTTCCACTAGTAATTTCATTTCTTCCAACGGTATAATTTTCAAGAGGTTTATAAACTAATTCCTTTAAATTCATATATTCTTCTTCGCTGACTTCTGGTTGATCATTACCGAGATCGTTCACATAATTAATTGCTGATTTACCAGCAATCCTTCCTTCTGTAAAAGAACCAGAAGAAAACTTATGAGCTGTTCCTCCAATAGTGTCACCAGATCCAAAAAGACCCTCAACAGTCATCATTCTGTTGTAACCCCATTGATAATCATCAGGCGCATAGTCACTAGGGCCACTTGCCCATGCTCCTGAACATGTTGCATGCGAACCCATGACGTATGGCTCAGACATAACTAATTCAGGATTTATTTCCTTTGGATCAATATTTTGAGATGCCCAGACTACTGCTTGTCCAATTGTCATCCCAAGAAAATTTTCCCAACCAATCGTTTCCTTATGAGGATCTTTAAAAGCTTCCTTTGTAACCATTCGGATGGGTCCTCTTCCAGCCTGAACTTCTTTAAGAAATGCATGATTCCTTAGACAAGTGGGCACTGGCTGCTGATCAACGTAATCACCAACCATTTCTTTAATTGAGTCATACCAAGTGTTTTCATAGCTTTTACCGTAGCCATTTTCAGTTGTTGTTTTTAAATGTAAGAAATATGCACCCACTGGCCCATACCCATCCTTAAACCTTGTCAAAACTATTCTATTTTCCATTTGCGTCATTTTTGCGCCTACTCGAATAGGTAATGCATAAGCTGAAGCACTACTCCATGGAGCATACCAAGTTCTTCCCATTCCTTCGCCTACAGAGTGTGGTTTAAATATATGAGAAGCACCTCCGGCAGATACAACAACTGCTTTAGATCTAAAAACGTAAAAATCACCAGTTCTGACATTAAATCCAACTGCTCCGGCTACTCTATTAGGTTTATTTTTATCCATTAAAAGATGAGTAACCATTATTCTGTTATATACTTCAGTTGCTGCTTTTCTGGCAGCTTCAGCAATAATAGGTTTGTAACTCTCGCCGTGTATCATTATTTGCCATTTACCCTCTCTTTGGTAACGGCCTGTTTCAGGGTCTCTCATTATTGGAAGACCCCATTCCTCAAATTTGTGAACAGTTGAATCAACATGTCGAGCAATGTCATAACCTAAGTCTTCTCTAACAATACCCATTAAATCATTTCTAGCATATCTAACATGATCTTCTGGCTTGTTTTCATCCCATTGCATTCCCATGTAGCAATTGATTGCATACAAACCTTGTGCGACAGCGCCACTTCTTTCAATATTTGCTTTTTCAACAACAACAACTTTTTTGTCTCTGCCCCAATATCGTGATTCATATGCGGCGCCACAGCCACCAAAACCTCCTCCAATTACTAAAACGTCAGAGTCTACATAAATTGTTTTTCTTGATGCCATTACAGTGGTCCTTCTACAAATTGGCTACGCGATATAGTAGGTAGCGAATCAATATTAAGAGCATCAGGCTCATGTGCTAGTTGTTGTGATGAAAATTCTTGTGTATTCGGATCATCATATTCTGCGGGGCCTTTAATGGAACCCCAAGGTGTTGTCCTTATAGGTGAAACAAAATTTTTCTCTCTTCCATCACGAAATTTAATTTTCCAGGAAATAGTTCCTTTTTCTTCCTCTCGCAAAACCCTTACGCTATGACCCATAGGAGCAAAGTCTGCATAACCTCGTGCATCAATTGCATTTTGTGGACAAGCTTTAACACATGAATAACACTCCCAACAAAAATTAGGTTCAATAATTATAAGCTCTTCTGGTAGTTGGATCAATGTGCATTATATCGGAGGGACATATATCTACACAGTGACCGCAGCCGTCACAACTAGTCATATATACAAAAGTTGACATTTATTATTCTCCTATAAGTCAGTAATTTCTTGGCATTCGTTTAGCGGTTCCATAAATAGCCGGTTTATCAGCAGGTTCAGGTAAATTTCTTCTTGAGCCGTCAGCATTAGCAACTCTTTTTTGTAGTGCAGCTCCTGGCTTATAGAACATATGAGCAAATTTTGACAAATGAATTGTTCCAAAAAGAATTAAATTAGAAAGTAAATATAAAACTAAAAATACATTAGATAATATTGGATTAGCAGTTTGAGTTATTCCCCACAAAATTGCAAGAGTTGAACTTATAGCAAGAGAAAGAACAAATATATCAGCTTGAATGAGTCTAAATCTGGAATTACCTTCAGCAGCAACGTCCACTCTTATAAAAAACCAAAACCAATAGCAACCAAAGCTAACTAGAAAAGCACTAACGTACCATAGAATAGGGATTATTTCAGGAGTTTTTGAGGCTTCTGGGAGATAACTAAAAACCATAATAACTGTGGCAATAACGTAACCGATAAAACCATAAAATGTTAGCAAGTGTGCGAGCCTTCTTTTAAAGCTACAAAATTCTGCAGCAGAGAAAACATCAACGGTAATAGTTTTAAAAATAATGACCATCATTTCATTAAATGATATATCTCTAACTTTACTTAGTTTTGATTTTCTCCAATTTCTAAAAAAGTATGTAGCATTTTGTTTGTCTATCATGTCATAGATTGTGCCACCTAAAACTAAAACAAACATCAAAATTACAAAACTTTGCATAGCAATTATTGGGATTAAATTTGATAATTCAACAAATGGATTTACTGAGATCATTAAAGAATTCCTATTAAGATATTATATGTTTTTTTTAATTGATTTGTATTAAATGTCAATGCGAAATTATTTCTTTACTAATAAGTAATAATGATTCAAATGAAATTAATAAATTACACTCTGATAATAATCCCTAAAACCTCAAGAACTACTTACCTACTAAATTTCCTTTGAAACATTTTCATTATTTACAAATATTTCCCTTAAGTTTATCCACATAAAAGTGAAGTCTTTCCCATTAGTCATGAATGTAATTTTTATTATAGCCATAACCTATTATATTTATAGCAATAAGACCTAGTATCAATTTAGTGAGTAGTTCGCCATTTAGAAAAGTACTATAATTTACCTTCATCTCTTAATTTTTGTCTTATTTTAGTTGCACTTATTTCTGTGATAGATTTATCAAAAGTCTCTTCTTCAAAAGAATAACCAACACCTCTTCCATAGGTAATATTTACAATATTTGGAACCATCATAATTTCGTATTCAACGCCTCTCTTAAAACCATCTTGAAGTAGACCTTCTTCAATATTTGAACAGACTGCATCCCAATCAAATGGATTATCACCTTGACCATCGCCACCTGACGCACCTTGAACATCTCTTACTTGAATAATAACTTGTCCTGTCTTCGCAATACATCTTTTAAAAAGTGCTTGGTGCCCGTCATGCCACGGTTGCCATCTACCTAACATTTGTACTGTAGGTTTCTTCCAATCAAACATTTTTTATTATCTCCTTTGCAATTTAATAATAATTATGCTCATTCTATTCCAACCAATTTTATCCATTAAAACCTATTTCACTGAGGTTTTAAAGAAGATTGACTATTAAGTTTAAATAGCTTTGACATTAATTTACATTCCCTTCAAGGGTTAGATTAATTCTTTTATTTCATTCTCTATTTCAATTTCACTTTTGACTTCAGTAAAATTTTGTAAGTTAAATTGTTTCATAAATTTATTATTCACTAAATCGTTAAAAAGTTTAAATAAATTGTCCCAATATCCATCTATATTAACTATTAAAACTTTAGATTTAATTTGACCTAACTGTTTCCATGTTAAAACCTCCATCAATTCTTCTAGTGTTCCTACACCCCCAGGTAGTGCAAAAAAAATAGAAGTATCTTTATACATGATAGTTTTTCTTTCATGCATTGTGTCAGTAATTATTATATTTGTTAATCCTTTGTGGTCTGCTTGCATGTCACAAAGAAATCCAGGAATTACTCCTGTTACTTCACCATTATTTTCAAGGCACCCGTCAGCGACTTCTCCCATAAGACCGGAATTACCTCCACCGTAAAAAAGATGACCGTTATTATTTGCAATAATACTTCCAAGTTTACGAGATAGTTTTTTATAGTTTTGACTGTTACCAGATGATGAGCCGGCAAAAACACATACTTTTTTCATTTCAAATCCTCAAAGACACAATCTATAAAATTTACTGTAAAGGCATTCCATCGCAGGCCTCAAGGGTTTGATCTAATGGGGTAGAGGGAACTTTACTTTTTATAAAGAGATTTCTTATTGGCTTAATAATTTCTTTCTCATTTACAGATCCAGCTCTAATTGTCACCATACCCGGCCTTGCTGAATTCTTACCATAAATTTGAGATCCGCATTTCGGGCAGAAAAATTTTGTCATTTCACTGCCAGCATCAGATAAATGAATGAAATTATTAGTTTCACCGGATAAATTAAAGTTTTCCTCCTTGATAAATACATTCGTTAAAAAAACACTTCCAGTTGCCTTTCTGCATTGATCGCAATGACAGTTCTGTATAACGAGTGGATCAGAAGTAGATTTATACTGAACCGAACCACATAAACAACTTCCTGAAAAATTACTCATATTAACCCCCTAGAGTTTATTTAAATTAACATTATCAGAAAAATGATTTGAGAGTAAAAAAAACATAGATTAGGGTATATTAGGGAGTTTTTATTTTGTTCGAAAATTTAAATTTTACAATCGATAAATCGACACAAACAAGAAAAAAAATTGGGTTAATTGTTTTAGCTTCTGATTATACAATAGATCATGAATTTAGAAAATTGTTTCCCTTCAAAAATTTAGAATACTTTCACGCTAGGATAGAGAACTCTCCAATAATTAATCCAAAAACTTTAAGTGACATGAAAACAAAAATCTCATCCACCTTAAAACTTATTCTTCCAGGCGATAAATTGGATGTAGTAGGATACGCTTGCACTTCCGCTTCAGTTGTGTTGGGGGAAGATGAAATTTTTCGATCTATCAAATCAGTTCACCCAAATGCAAAATGCACAACTCCTATAACTTCTGCCTTCGAGGCATTCAAATCTTTTAAGGCTAAGAATATTGCTGTCATTACTCCATACGTTAAAGAAGTTAATGAACATATATCAAGTTATATGAAAAGAAATGGCTTTAATATTTCGTCTTTTGGTTCATTTAACGAAAAAAGTGACCCCGTTGTGGCCTCTATAGACAGTAAAAGTATAATAGATGGCGTTAAACATATTATAAAAAATACCAAACCAGATATGGTATTTATTTCATGTACAAGCATAAAGTTTATGGATTTCATTCCAGAATTAGAAAAGTTAATTGGGATACCTGTTACAACATCAAATCAAGCAATGGCCTGGCATTGTATGAGACTTGCTGGTGTAAATGAGAAAATTCCTAAATTAGGTAGATTATTTTTACACTAAAATTACGATTTAAAATATGCATTTAAGTGAACTTATCAAATCTTTAGAGCTTATTCAACATCCCGAGGGTGGATGGTTTAAGGAAACGTATACATCAGAAATGACTTCTAGTGGTAGGTCAATAATGTCAATGATTTACTATTTACTAAAAAAAGATGAAGTGTCTCGCTGGCACAGGGTTACTGATGCTGATGAACTGTGGCTATGGCACTTAGGTGATCCATTGCTTCTGTCTTACGCTGATAATAAAAGTGTTAATAAAAAAATAAAACTTGGTCCAAATTTAACAAATGGACAAAAATTACAGGCAGTAATTCCAAAATCGATTTGGCAATCAGCGCAATCAACTGGAGAATGGTCATTGGTAAGTTGCGTAGTTGCGCCAGCATTTACTTTTAATGGATTTGAAATGGCTAAAAAAGGATGGGAACCAAAAAATGAGTAAAAATCACGACGAACAAGACAAGCTAATGATGGACACAATGTACTGGTGGGGAATTCCAACATTTTTCAAGTGTAAGTTTCAAGAGGATATTCAAAATACAGATATAGCATTTGTAGGTGTCCCTCATTCTACTGGTAACGGGACTACAGAAAGAGACCAACACCTTGGCCCTCGTGCTGTAAGGCATGTATCCGGGAGCCTTCGAAGAGTACACATGAAATACGGTTTTTCCCCTTGGGAGGAGGCAAAAATAAATGACTTAGGAGACGTGCCTTTACCAGAGGCAAATAATAACGAAGCTTGCATAAGAGATATCTCTAAATTCTATAAAAATATTTCTGACAATTTAATTAAGCCAGTATCAATTGGAGGAGATCACTCTGTTACGGGTGGAATACTAAGAGGCATAGCAGGAAAAAATTCTAAGCTGACCAATGGAAAGCCTGTTTCACTTCTTCATATTGATGCGCATACTGATACTTTTGACAATCTTGACCATTTTTTAGGAGCCAAGGACAGTGCAGCTCACTGGGCAAGTTTTTGTGTCAGGGAGGGGCTAATTAATGCTGAAACGTCAATTCAAGTTGGCTTGAGGGGAAACACTAGAACATTGGATTGGCTTAAGCCAAGTTACGATCTTGGATACAAAGTTGTTACAATGGAGGAATTTAAAAAGCAAGGAATTGAACAAGTAATAAAGAAAATAAAATCCACTTTAGGTGATAACCCTGTATACATTACGTTTGATTTGGATTGCTTGGATCCCACAATTGCCCCTGCAGTTTCAAATTTAGAACCTGGATGCAATGGCTTCTCAATTGATGAGGCGATTTCACTCATTCAATCTGTAAAAGGTTTAAACGTAATAGGAGGTGACATAGTTTGTTTAATGCCTACTAAAGATAACCCCAATAACGTGACTTCTATGGTTGCCGCATCAGTAGCATTTGAGATTATGTCGCAAATAGCTTGGACAAACAAATTCAATAAAAAATAAAAAAAATAAACTTTTAAACTAGTTTTATCTTTTGAAATTTTTCAATTATTTTGATTTGTAAGTCCATCGGTAGTGTGGTGGTGTTGGACCTTTATTTCTTCCTCCTTGCTGCATTTGCTCGTAACCATGAGCCATAGCCCCAACTGAACGCGCGAGGCAAAAAAGTCCTCTTGCTAATTCAGATGCAAAACCAAGCTCTGCATAAATTACAGCTGTTGCGCCATCTATATTCATAGGTACAGACTTGCATTTCATCTTTTCTAATACTCTTTCAATTTGTAAAGCAATTTTCATAAAATTACCTTTTACAACCCCATTTTTTTTAGCGCCTTCTACAAGAGACATAAGACGTGGCGCACGAGGATCAACTGGCTTATGAAAACGATGACCAAAGCCAGGTACGTAAGGGTTTACTTCTTTGCGATATACTCCAAGAAATTCCTCCATATCTTTGTCATTTAATTCTTCATTTTCACTAATTTTACATAATAAATCTACTAATTGCTGGCCCGCTCCTCCATGAACGTCATCAAGCATATGTACAGCGGTACCCATTGCACCATTTAAACCCAAGCCACAAGTTACAGCCATACGCGCAGATGCAATAGAAGGCGCTTGAGGACCATGATCTACCGACGCAACGAGTGCAGCCTCAAGAAGTTTCACCTCATCCAATTTAGGTTTTTCATTTCTTAACATAAGCCAGATCATTTCAGAAAAAGATAAATTGCCAATTAGGTCTTGAATAGCATGGCCACGGATATCAATCCGGCCTGGCTCCATATCAATAATAGACGTAGTCCACCAATCAGAAACATCACTCATATTATATTATCCTTTTTTAATTTTGAAATTGCATTATCATCATACCCTAGTTCAGTTAGTAACTCATCGTTATGCTCTCCTATTGTCGGTGGCGGAGTATCTACTTTAGATGGTTTGCCATTATTAAGAAAACCTGTTCTCATTACAGATATATTTCTGTCGATGCTTTGTAAATTTTCAAATTTTGCCAGTAACTCTCGGTGTTTTATCTGTGGATGTGCTAGAATTTCTGGAATACTCATTACAGTTCCTGTAGGTACGCCAATTTCAATTAGTTCTTCTTCCCATTTTACAGCTGATTTTTTTTTCAGAAATTTTTCTAGTTCATTATTTAACTGTTTACGGTTTTTTTTGCGACTATCACGAGTAGAAAATCGGTCATCGTTTGATAAATATTGGCACCCTAAATGTTTAATTAATGATTGCCATTGTTTCTCTTCATTAGCAGCAATATTTATAAGGCCCTTTTTTGTTTGAAATGTACCTGAGGGTGCAGACGTCATATTTTCATTGCCCTGAGGTGTTGGTAAGATCCCCCCAATTAAGTAGTTTGAAACCACCCACCCCATTGTTGTTAGAACAGAATCAAGCATTGAGACGTCTATCATTTGACCTCGTGGATTTTTATTTAAAGCTGCTGAAATGGCCATAGCGGCAGTCAAACCTCCAATTGTGTCTGCTAAGGGTGATCCTACCCTAAGTGGGCTCTTTTTTTCATGACCAGTAATACTCATTATTCCTGATATTCCTTGGATAATCTGATCATACGCAGGACGAGGGCTCATTGGGCCTGTCTGACCAAAACCTGAAATAGCGCAATAGATTAATTGAGAGTTTAATTTTTTTAGGGCTTCATAATCTAAGCCTAAGCGTTTCATAACACCTGGTCGAAAATTTTCTACAATGACATCAGATTTTTTAACTAATTTATGGAAAATCACTTTGCCTTTTTTAGACTTTAAATTAAGGGTAAGAGATTTCTTTCCAGCATTTTGAGCCAAAAATGATATACCCATCTTTTTAGTACTTAAATCTTTATCAGCGCCTAATTGTCGTGCTAAATCACCTCGAGCAACAGCTTCAATTTTAATAACTTCTGCACCCATGTGTGCCAACTGATGACAGCAAAATGGACCTGCAAGAACATTTGTAAGGTCAAGAATTCTTATTCCAGATAACATTTCACTTTGTAGTTTCTTGTTTTCTATAGGCTAAACGTGAACGCAAGGCAGGTAAAAAAATTAATAAAATTGACAAAAATAAGAGAACAGCTGTTAATGGTCGTTCCCAAATAAAACCAAAACCATCATAAATGTTCATTGCCCTAGCAAAATTATTTTCAAGCATTGAACCAAGTATAAAACCAATTAGTAAAGGCGCTAGTGGGTAGTTAGCAAATTTTAAAATTGTAGCTGAAAAACCAAGAAAAATAAGGAGTAAAAGTTCAGTTTCATTATTTTGACCAATGTATGATCCCATGAGTGTAAAAAATAAAATAAATGGAATTAAGTAATTTCTAGGAATAGTTAGAAGCTTTGCTATGTAGGGTATTAAAGGTAAATTTAATATTAATAATACAATGTTACCTAAGTACATAGAGACAATTACACCCCAAAAAATTTCTGGGTTGTCAATCATAAGTCTCGGGCCAGGCTGAACATTTAAAGCAATTAAGGCGCCTAATAATATTGCTGTTGTTCCTGAACCGGGAATCCCTAAAGTTAAAAGTGGAACAAAAGATCCAGTGCAAGCTGCATTATTAGCAGTTTCAGGAGCAGCTAACCCCTTGATAGAACCTTTGCCAAATTCTCGTTGTTCTTCTACTGAAGCTAAATTTCTTTCTACCGCATAGGATAAAAAGGATGCAATAGTAGCTCCAGCGCCTGGCAATACACCTATAAAAAAACCTTGAAATGATTGTCGAGTAACAACAGGAAACATAATCTTAGCCTCCTTAGCAGTAATTCTTAAATTATTAATCACAGAACTGCTCTTAGTCTTTGACCTTGATGGGTCTAAAATAAGATATATTGCTTCAGGAAGAGCAAACATGGCCATTGCAAGGGTAATAAATCCAACTCCAGACTGAAAATTCATAATGCCAGCTGTAAATCTTGGGGCATTAAATAAAGCAGTTTCACCAACTGTCGCTAACATTATTCCTAAAATTGCCATCATTAATGCTTTAGCGATTTGACCCTTACCTGCAAAAGCAGCTATGGCTGACAAACCCAGTACCATTAAGGCAAAATACTCAGATGAATGAAAAGTTAGAGCTAATTTTGACAAAAGAGGGGCAAAACAAAATAATAAAATTGCTCCAAATGTCCCTCCTATAAATGAACTTATCGCAGCAATTGTCAAAGCTTTGCCTGCCATTCCAGATCTTGCCATAGGATAGCCGTCAAAGCTTGTGGCAACTGTTCCGGCTACTCCAGGTGCGTTGATTAGAATTGACGAAGTTGATCCTCCAAATATTGCTCCATAATAAACACCAGCTAATAGAATCAAGGCTGAAGCAGGATCACCAATTGAAATAGCTATTGGTATCATTATAGCAATTATAGACATTGGCCCTAATCCAGGAAGCATTCCTATTACAGTGCCAATAATACATCCTGAAACGACCATTATTAGATTGAAAAATGTGAATGCCGCTGAAAAACCTAAATACAAACCCTCTAACATTTTAACTTCCTAATGTTTGTAAAATATATGGGAAAGGTCTCATGTATATCCCTAAAACTTTTTCAAGTAATAGCCAAATTATACTGGTTCCTAATAAACAAATAATTGCTAATTTTATATAGCTTCTTTCACCCAAAATAAAACTGGCCAAAAATAAAAATAATACTGAAGATAAGATAAATCCAACAGGCCTTAAACACAGTGTGTAAATGATCATCAATAAAATGATAGATAATGCTTTTCCATAATAGAAACTGAAAACATTTTTTAGATTGATTGATGAAATACTCTCTTCAGAATTATGTTCTTCTTTTTTAAGAATTAAAAATGTTGAAATGATTATTCCAAATATTGAAATTACTTTTGGAAGACTGTTCGGCAAAACAGTCATATTTTTTTCGAATGGTAAGAGGTTCGCCTGCATTGTAATAAATGAGGTATACGCATATAAAATGCATATAATTAGAATTATTAAAGCTAAAAACTTTTCTAAATTAAGCATTAAAAGAAAACTCGGGGGAATTAATCCCCCAAGCTAAAAAAGTTTAGAGAAAGCCAAGCTTCGTCATTAAGTTTTTAATGACTTCTTCTTGATTTTCCAAAAATGAAACAAAATCATCGCCAGGATTATGAATGTTAACCCATCCATTTCTAGCTCTAACTTCTTCCCATTCATTAGTATCATACATCTTAGCAATAACGCTTCTGTATGCATCAGCTTTATCTTGTGGAAGACCTGGTGCAGCAAAAAAACCTCTCCAGTTCACAAATGTTGCGTCATATCCTTGTTCAACCAAAGTTGGTGCATCTTCAAAAGCGGGCACTCTTTTAGATGATGTAACAGCTAGAATTTTCATTTCACCAGCTTTTGCTAAAGCAACTGCTTCAGAAAAACCTGTTGAACCTGCGGAAACCTCACCAGCTAAAATAGCAGCATTTAACTTACCACCTGCATCGAAAGGTATATACTTTACCTTTGTAGGATCTGCTCCTGCAGCTTCCATTGCCATAGCGGCAACTAAATGATCCATACCACCAGGTACTGAGCCACCACCAATAGAAACAGAAGATGGATCAGCTTTATATGCTTTAACCAAATCAGCAAAATTATTATATGGACTATCTTTACCAGTAATAATTGCAGCGTAGTCTCCAATTGTTCCAGCAATCATGGTTAAGTCTCTAAAATTGTGCGGGAATCTACCAACTAAGGATCTTATTACTATAGGTGTTGAATTCACCATTAAAGTTCCATGGTTGCTAGCAGCATTCTCAATAAGAAATCCTATGGCTTTTCCGCCACCGCCACCAGACATGTTTTCATAAGAAGCAGAACCGACTAAACCCGATTTAGTTAGCGCTTCCCCAGTACCTCTAGCAGTACCATCCCAGCCACCACCTGCACCACCAGGGATTAAAAAATGAATAGAGTCTACATCAGCAGCATAGACACTCGAAGAAATGCCTAAACTGAAAAATAATACAGTTGCTAAAGCAACTCTGCGTAAATAAAAAATCATAATTCCTCCTAAGTTAATTATTATAAAATTAATGCAATAATTTTATTTTATTAACAAGATAATATTTTTATTTAATTTAAAATTTTAGGATTATCTGTAAGTACAGATTGGACACCATTACTTAACAAATACTCAGCTCTTTCCTTGTCATTAACAGTAGCAACAGCAAATTCGGTTTTTGAGTTTTTTAATCTTTCTAAGGATATATCATCAACAAATTCATCACCAAAATGCAATATATCAACACCCACCTCATTGGCCACCAGATCAGGGTTTTTAGGGACAAATGATAGTGCTAGAGCCAATGGAATTTGAGGAAGTTTTTTTGACAACAGTTTTAAACATTTTTCAGAGAAACCACTTACAAAAAGTTTATCTTTAAAGTAGTCTAAATATGGTTGTATTTGATTGACAATTTCATCAACTATTTCAGTTTCTTTACCATGCATATGTTTTATTTCCAGTTGGAGAGAAAACTCATATTTTTTAATAAGATCTAAAAATTCAACAAAAGTTAAAATTTTCTCACCAGTAAATTCTTCTGAAAACCATGCTCCAATATCTAATTTTTTTAATTCAGACAATTTTTTAAGTGCGAGAAACCCTTCGCCGTTACTGGTTCTATCGAGTTTTTCATCGTGAAAGATTACTAATTCATTGTCTAAAGTAATTTGGACATCTGTTTCTATCCACTCGAGTCCCATTGAAGATGCAACTTCTAACGATGAAGCAGAATTTTCAGGTGCAAACATAGATGCACCACGATGACCAATAATTTTATTTTTGACTATCATAAAAAAAAAATTAGGCGATTCTAAATTTAATCGCCTAATTATAAATATTTGTTACCTATTCATCATAACTTCTTCAATGAAATGATCTGCTAAATCTTTAGAGAATGGATTACTAGCCCAATTCTGCCTATATGCTCTTTGTGCATTAGATATCAGTGCAGAACTATCATCTGCTTCAGGGTGAAGTGGTGCAGCACCAAAATCACGATTAAAACCTGTTTGCGTTTCAGCTGAAAGAAGCCAATTAGCAAAAACTAACGCTGCATGCGGGTTTGGGGCGTTCTTAGGAATGGCAACTCCATTACCACCTCCATTCATACCCATGCTCGGAATATACATTTTAATCTCTTTTCTGACTTCACCTCTTTTTTGGAGGCCAGCTAAATGGTCTTCCCATGCGGGAGCCATCCAAATTTCTTTGTCAGAAATTCTTTGAATACTATCAGCGTTTCCAGCAGTTATAATATACTTATCAGCATATTTGTTAAAGTAATCTATACCAGGCTTCAGCTTAGAAATTTTTTCAGGAGAAGATTCACCACTTGTAAAATCAGCTGACCCCATTACCCTCAAAACGTTCTGAAAAAATGAAGGTCCTGAACCACCATTTTCGTAATTGAAACCAAATTTTCCAGGATTAGCTTCCCAAAACTGAGCTATTTCTTCTGGTGTTTGAGGAAGTTTACTTTCATCAACTTTTTCAGGGTCATAAGCAAATCCGCTTTGGTTTCCCCACCAAGCGTAAGCGTAATCTTTGGCATCCACGCCAGCAAGATTAGTTGTTCTGGAGTCTTTAGGTAATTCATCAGAAAGTTTTATGAACATACCAGGCATATTTAAGTCCGGTATTTTATCAAAGCCAAGAGATAAAACATCAATATCACCCTTTGACCTACCCATTTCAGCTACTGCTTTATCGATATTTACGGTATGTTTTCCTTGAGTAATTACAACATCGATGCCGTACTCTTCTTCAAAAGGTTTTATAAATTCAGCAAAAGCATCAACTAAATACCATTGAAACCAATTTACTTTGCCTTCCTTTTTTGCTTCAGCAAGAACTTCATCCCAGTTGTGACTGCCGCCAAAAGTAAATCCACTATATAGCACTACGCTTAATAGAGAAAACAAGGCTAAAATTTTTCTATACATTTTAAACTCCCTTAAATTTAATTTTATTATTTAATATAGATTTGCTTAAATCAATTAAGTTACACTTTTTTTACAAAATATAAATTATTTACCTGAAATTAGTGCTGGGTTAGCAGACCTTAAAACTCTTTCCAAAAAAATCATCAATATTACATTTGGAAAAACTAAAATTAATGAAATAACAGCAGCATTTGGTCTAACAAAGTCTTGTCCCAAAGCTGAGTATAAAATTGTTGGTATTGTAATAAAATCTGGTGCGCCAATAATAAATGCAATCGCAAATTCTTCTATGGATAAAATAAAAACAATCAATATACTCGCAAAAACCCCCGATTTTAATGATGGAAAGTAAGCTACTTTAAAAACTTCAATTTTTGACGCAGATAAATCTCGAGCTGCATCTATAACATCCTGCTTAACCTGTTCAAAGCATACTGTCATAATTCTTATAGAAAAAGGGATAAATAAAACAACATGAGCAATTAAAACATTACCAAATTTCCAGTACTCAAAGCCGATTTCAAAAAGAATTGATGAAAAATATATTGAAGTTACAAACGGAGGCAAAACGATAGGAAGTAGAGTTAATAATTTCGCAACTTCTTTACCTGGAAAATTTAACCTTCCAAATGCAAAAGAGGTCGGGACAGATAATATTAGACAAAACAAAGCAGTAGACGGGGCTAAAATATATGAGTTTAAAAGAGCTTCCTTTAAATTTGAATTTTCCCACATGTAATTCCATCTGTAAAATGAAATAACAGGGGGTAAAAGCTTATCAACTGTCCAGGGTTCTGATGGATCTACTAATGACCATAAGATGGCCATAGTGAAGGGCACTACCAACCAAATGATACTTATAATCAGAATTAAAAATATAAATACTTTGTTTAAATTTGTATTCATTTAATTCTTTCTTTGAAAGAAAATTATCTTAGTTAAATATGAAATAACTATTGCCCCTATAAATGAAATAATCATTATAGTAACTCCAACGCTTGCAGCCTCGTGCCAACGCCCATTATTTTTATAGTAAAGCATAAGTTGTGATAAAGAGTATTTGTTTGTAGGCCCAGCAATTGATTGAAAAGAGAAGTCTGCTAGAGCTCCAATAAAAATTATTATTAGAGCAGCCTGCATAGAAGATAGTGTAAGTGGCGCAATAATTTTTCTCAATCTGTCAAAAGAATTTGCACCTAAATCTCTGGCAGCATTAATTATATCATCGCCTATACTTTGGATTGATCCAAGCAAAATAAGAAGAGCAAATGGAAGATTTTTCCATACTTGTAAAATTAAAACCCCAATTGCTTTTTTATCATTTTGCATTCTTATCGGTTCATCCCATAAACCAATAGAAATAAACATTTGATTTATAATTCCATGATAGGCGACTAAATTAACAAATAAGAAAGCAGCAACGAGACCGTGAACTAAAAGTGGTGCCTTTAGAATAGAATTAATGATTATAGAACCATAAAATGGTTTCCTAAGCCAAAGTGCTATAGGGTATGCTAATGCAACAGATATTACTGAACTAATAACTCCGACATAAAGTGAATAATTTACTGAACGATAAAATACTTTTCTATTAAATAGTTTCTCCCAGTACTGTAGAGTGAAATTGTCTTCTCCAGATAAATTAAATAAACCAAAAGACTGAAATATTGCTACATATAAAATCATTCCTAAAAAAAATAAAATTAAACCAAAGCCAGGTAGCAGAAGGATAATGATTCTTAAATAATTTAAAACTTTCAAATTTAATCCTCTAAGATTTTCAAATCTCTTTTATCTAAGAAGAAAGTTATTTCTTTTTCTAGTAACTGTTTGTCACTAACATTTATTTTAACAATTTCATCATTTACTTTCACAAAAACCTCATAGTGACTTCCTAAAAAGAATATATTTTCTATCTTTCCTTTTATTTTGTTATCTGAAGATTTATTAAAAATTACTTTCTCTGATCGCCATGAAATATTTACTTCTGGCTTGAAAGAGGTTTGCTCTGAATAAACGATTAATTTTCCAATTTTACTTTGGAAAACCCACTCATTTTTTTTATTTCCTTTTTTAATTAACTTAGCCGAAATAATATTTGAGCTTCCTAAAAAATTAGCAACAAATTTATTTTTTGGGTTAGTGTAAATTGTTTCAGAATCATCAATTTGTATAATTTTACCTTCATGCATAAGTGCTATTCTATCAGACAAAGATAAAGCTTCGTGTTGATCGTGTGTTACATATATTGCTGTTAAATTAAAAAGCTTTACTATTCTTTTAATCTCTATTCTTACAGACTCTCTCAATAGAGCATCTAAATTTGACAAAGGTTCATCAAATAAAATAACTTCTGGTCTCATTACAAGAGCCCTTCCCAATGCGACTCTTTGCTGCTGTCCACCAGAAAGTTGATTAGGAAGCTTTTTTAATTCGGATGTTAATTCCAATTGAGTTACAACCTCATCAAGTATTTGCTCTCTTTTTTTTATATCTACGTTTCTTTGAATTAGACCAAAACTTAAATTTTGCATGACAGTAAGATGAGGGAATAATGCATATGACTGAAAACACATAGCTGTGTTTCTTGTTTCTGGTTGAGTTTTTGTTACATCCTCCTGGTTAATAAAAATATTTCCATTAGATGGTTCTATAAAACCAGAAATTATTTTCAAAAGAGTTGTTTTGCCACATCCTGAAGGACCGAGAAGAGTTAAAAATTCTCCTTTTTTAACTTTTAATGAAACATCTGACAGAGCAGTGAAGTTATCATATTTCATAATGATATCTTTTACTTCAAGTGAATACATAAGAAACAAACTATGGAAATTATAACTACTTATTTATACATACTAATGTTACAGTTTTGTAAAAGATTTTTTAATTTAAATTAATGAGGTTTATTTTGACTGGAAACGTATTAATTGTTGGTGTTGGTTTGGGCCTTAGTTTTTCACTAGCTAGACTATTTCATAAAGAAGGAATGAGAATTTCTATGGCATCAAGAAATTTAGACAAACTAAAAGATATAAGCTCAGAAATTGCTGCTAATGTATACAAATGTGATGCAAGCGAGATTAAAGATGTTCAAAATTTATTTAATAGTTTAGATGCTTCAACAGGAACTCCAGATTTAGTAATATATAACCCATCAGCAAGAGTGCGAGGGCCTGTTGGAAACCTAGACCCGATAGCAGTCAAAAAAGCTTTAGATATAACTTGTTTTGGTGCATTTCTAGTAGCTCAGGAGGCAACAAAGCGAATGCTTAAGGCAGGGAAGGGGAGCATTTTTTTCACCGGAGCTACAGCTGGAGTAAAAGGCTTCGCAAATTCATCAGTTTTTGCAATGGGAAAATTTGGACTTAGAGGTTTAGCGCAATCTATGGCTAGGGAACTTCATCCTCAAAATATTCATATAGGTCATTTTGTAATTGATGGAGGCATTGCAGGGTCTAAATTTTTTGGAGATAACGGAAACTCTAATAATAGCATGTTAGACCCCGACGAAATAGCTAAAACTTATCTTAGTTTTTATAATCAAGATAAAAGTGCGTGGTCTTGGGAAATTGAAGTAAGACCATGGGTGGAAAAATTTTAATGAAAGTATATTCCACCGCATACATTAATTGATTGACCAGTTACAAAATTTGATAACTCAGAAGCAAAAAATACAGTAGGCCCAATTATATCTTTAGGATCCCCAAGTCTTTTCAAGGCAGCAACATTTGACCAATGCTCTATTTCTTTTTCACTACCTAAGTTATTTTTTCCCATTTCAGTCAGAATAATTCCTGGGCATATTGCATTTACTGTGATGCCAGCCTCTCCAACTTCTTGTGCAAGAACTCTTGTAAGGGTGATTACAGCAGATTTGGTTGAAGCGTAATGACCTTGGGTGGGTGACCCTTGCCTGCCTGCAATTGAAGCAATATTAATTATTCGACCAGATTTTTTTTCTCTCATATGAGGCAGTACCGATTGGCACATTAAAAGAACGCCCTTTGTATTTACTTCAAAGTGATTGTCCCATGTTTTTTCGTCTATCTCCTCTAATGATGTTGGAGTAAGAATACCCGCATTATTTACAAGGATATCGATTGACCCAATATCAGATAGAATATCGCTAACCATTTTTTGAATCTGAGATTTTTTAGTGACATCAAGGAAATAAGACCAGCACTTTTTACCAGTCTTTTCTATTTGCTTTTGCGTGTTGGCTAACCCTCTACTTTCACTTTCTAAGTCACAAATAATAACATCTGTACCATGATCTGCTAAACCAATAGCAAGAGCCTCACCGATGCCTCTTGATGCACCAGTAACTAAAGCAATTTTACCTGAAAGATCCAAAAAAACCTCCTTTATTTAATTTAAATTATTCAGTACTTCATCAGTTAAGTTCAACCTATCTAGTTGTTCAGCTGGATAACCCTCTTCATCAAGAATTTCCCTCATTAAGATAAGCAATTCATTCCTTTTTGTAACCTCCTTATCCCATAGATTATTGGTTTGCTCGGGATCTTCTTTTCTATTAAATAGAAAATTCTCATAAGTGCGGGGGTCAATTTTTATTGGCATTTTCCAGAGCGGGTAGGGAACTGTATTATCATAGAAATCTTGGCTGATAGGCTTGTTAGGCATGTCTCCAACTCTACCGTCAACAGGATTATCTACAATCAGTGGCCTTAGTATCATTGTCGAGTAGTTATATAATTGTTTATCTTTTAATGGAGAACAAAATAAAGTCCATTCACTGTCATTTAAGCATACACCTTGGCCGTAAGTTCCATAGAGTATAACTTTTCTGTTTGTTTCCAATGGAGATTTAATAACTGGGAGTAGACTTTTACTGTGTCTATTTGCTTCTGGAATTTCTGCTCCAGATGCATCAATTAAAGTTGCAAATAAATCCACGTTTTGGGTAAGAGTGTTAACTCTTTTACCATTTCCATGGAATTTCGGATGCCAAATGAATAAAGGAATATTTGCGTGACTGTCATAATGAGGATATTGCTTCCCAAACGATCTTCTAATGCCCAAGTCATGGCCGTGATCTGTTGTAAATATTACCATGGTGTTATCCCATAAAGATAACTCATCAAGCTTGTTGCACAAATGCCCAAACCATTTATCTGCCATAGTCGTTTTACCAAAGTATTGAGATTCTAAAAATTGAAGTTCCTCTGGTGTTGTTTGATCCATAAATTTTTCTAAGTCATCATAAATTTGGTAAGGTGGCCAAATATTAAAGTCGTCACTACTACCGTCAGTGTACATTGATGCATATGGTTCTGGTACATGAAAGGGTTCATGCACATCAAAAGATTCTATATGAAGAAAAAAATTTCCATTTTTAGAATTTTCATCTAACCATTCGCAAGCTGCAGAAAATGTTTTGGCAGGAAAAAAATCTTCCTCTCCTGAAAAATCTTTAACATTTGCGTAGTATTGGTTCATATGCTCAGCAGCTCTGAATTCAGACATCTTTTCAACCCATTTTGGAACTTCACTGTTATCATGCATTTTCCAGAAATCAGTTTCATGACCCCTGATAAATTTGCTTGATGAAAAGCCTTGAATGTAGCCATTTGATGTTTCTTCCCAGTAATGATAGTGGTCGGTTACAATGCCAGTATTGTAATTAGCGGATTGAATAACACGTGGCATTCTTGGATCAAATATTTCAAGTGGGCCCCAAGGTCGCCACATAAACTCTTTTCTTCCGGCAAAAATTTCTCGCCTCGCAGGCATGCAGGGAAGGCTAGAAATGTAATGATTATTAAATACTAAAGACTTATTAGCAAATTTCTCTAAGTATGGCGTTTGACAAATTGTATTAGGGTTATATGTTTTTAAAGCACTCTTATTTAGACTATCGACTAAAACTAAAATAATATTCATAAATTTAAGTTAAAAGAGTTAATACAAATATAGTATTAACTTGTAATGACAAATATGTTAAGTCATAATTTTTAACTTAAATTATCATTATGGTTTTTGTAACTGGCTATCATTTAACTGAATTTAATCGTCGAAAAGATGGCTCTTCATATCGTGATTGGATAAGTGAAACTTTCGAAGCTTCTTTAGAAATGTCATGTATGGATAGAAAAGATATTGATACGTTGATAGTGTCTTCAGAAAGTGATTTTTTTACATTGCAATTAAATCCATCGACAGTAATTGCTGATGATTTAGGCCTTTACAATGTTGAAGCACTTCGAGTGGAGGGTGGTGGAGCTTCAGGGCAATTAGCAGTTCATCAAGGCATAAAATCTATTTTATCAAACACATCAGAGAATGTAGCTGTTATAGGGTTTGATCCTTCAGCTTCGAATTTACCAAGTGAAACAGTTAAAAAACTCTACAGTTATTCTTTTGATGCTTGGACGGATGGGATGAATGAAGTGACTGCCACTTCACTTTACGCTTTATCAATTCAGATTTTTATGGATGAAACTGGATTAGATGAGAATGACCTTGCGAATTTAACAATTAATAACAGAAATAATGCATGCCTGAACCCAGGGGCTCATTTAAAGCTTAAGCACACTCAAGAAGAAATTATAAATTCTCCAGTAATTTCATCTCCTTATCGAAGACTTCATTGCTCGCCATTGAGTGATGGAGCTGCATCAATTATATTATCTAATAAAATTTCTTCAAAAAGAAAAACTGCTCCCAGTATAATTGGAATTGGATCTGCAAATGACAAAGTAAATTTAGGAGCGCGAGATGAGATTGGAGAGTTTAAATCTAAAAAACTTGCAATGAAAAAGGCTTGTCAAATGGCGCAAGTGCTTCCTTCTGAAATAGGCTTTGCAGAAGTATATGATGCTTACGCAGGGGCACAATTTCAGGCAATTAATGCCTTAGGTTTATCAAATAATTTTTTAAAAGACTTCCGTGATGGAGTTTTTAATTTAGATGGAAAATTACCAATCAATATTTCAGGAGGTCTAATGGGGCAGGGCGCGCCAGTTGGCGCGACAGGTGTTGGGCAAACGGCAACTTGCGCGATGGTTTTGGAGGGTAATTATCACGATAAATTACAATTTAGTTTAATTCCTAAGTTTGCTTTGGCAGATACGCATGGTGGTGTTGGGACCAACGCGGCAGTATCAATTCTTCAGAGTAATGTATGATAATTAATAAAAAACTTGAATTAACTTACAATTTATCATTTGGCGTAATGAGTAAATGGCTAACTGAGTTAACTAAAGGCCAGGCACTAGCCTTAAAATGTTTAAACTGCAATAATGTTTCTTTTCCTCCGCAAAAAGTCTGTGGATGTGGTTCAAAAATAAGTAGTTGGATTAAATTATCGGGAGTTGCTAAAATTCTCTCAAAGACTTCTGGTCAAGATGGGAGTTATGCAATCGCAAAGTTTGAAGGTTGTTCATCGTCTTCCGTTGTAAGACTTAAAAATTTTAAAGGACTTGAGACTGCCGGTAAATTAACTCCATCTAGTATGTCAAATCCGTCAATTATTTTAACACCAATCGTAAGATAAAGTTCATGGATTACCTTTCAGAATTAACAACTTCAGAGCTCTTTGATATTGGCCTTATAAGACAAAATGGAAAAATAGAAATTAACATTCCACCAGAAACAAATATTTATAAAATGACTTTAGGCAATTATTTATGTGATGAGTATATAAATAACCCTGCAATTATCTTTGAACATTTAAATGGTAAAATACAGAGCTTTACTTTTGGTCAAGTTGAAGAAATGGCTCACGGACTAGCATCAAAGCTAGATAGTTTAGGTTACGGGTTTGGATCTAATGTTGCTATCCATACAGGGCAGCACCCAGATACTGCAATTGCTCATATGGCAATTTGTAAAATCGGAGGGGTTGCGGTAACTCTCTCTCAACTATACGGCCCAGAAACTTTAAAGCATGCAATGAATGATTGTAAGGTCGAAGTTTTAATCACAAGTAGCCAAGCATGGGAAAACTTAAGAAAAACTAAAAGCGATGAATTTCCATATCTAAAGTATGTGATTTTAAGGGAACCTGATGAAGGCAGTAAAGAAATTTCCTTGATTGATGCATATTACTATGAGAGTAATTTTCAACCCAGATATGGATTAGCAAATGATCCAGCACTTTTAATGTATACTTCAGGTTCAACTGGAAAGCCTAAAGGTATACTTCATGGTCATAGGGTTCTTGCATCTTACAAGCCTTCTATAAATTTATTTTTTAATTTATCTATGAAAAAAGAAAATGCTGTTTTCTGGTCTCCTTCAGATTGGGCGTGGGTTGGTGGTCTTCTTGATATGTTATTTCCAGCTTGGATGGCAGGAAAGGCAATAGCGACATCTGAAGACAGGTTTAATACAGAGTGGGCCTATAAGTTTATTGAACGACATAAAGTCACTCACACGTTTCTTGCACCAACAGCAATAAAGCGTTTGGCACAATTAGAAAACCCTCGGGATAAATATGATTTATCACTGGAAGTTGTTTGTACTGGTGGTGAGGCCTTAGCTAGTGAGACGCTCGAATGGGCAGAAAATAAATTAGGTGTAGTATGTAATGAGTTTTATGGTATGACAGAGGTCAATCATCTAGTTGGAAATTGTAAAGCGTTATATCCTAGGAAACCAGGTTCAATGGGAAGAATTTATCCTGGACATAAAGTTCTTTTGATAGACGAAGAATTAAGTGAAGTTGATACTAATAATACAGGTGAGATTGTTACTACCTCAACGTCTCCCACTAGATTTTTGGGTTACTTGAATAATAGCGCTAAAGAAGATGACATGAAAATAGGTAGTTACCTTAGGACACACGATCTTGCATCAAAAGATAGTGATGGTTATTTTTGGTACAAAGGTAGATCAGATGACTTAATAAAATCTTCAGGTTTTAGAATAGGCCCTGCTGAAATAGAAGATTCTCTTCTTTCACATGAAGCAATTTCTGAGGCAGCCGTAATTGGCAAACCTGATCAAGACCGTGGATCAATAGTGAAGGCATTCGTTAAGCTTCATAAAAAATATAAACCTTCCAAAGAACTTAAAGAAGAAATAAGAAGCTTTGTTAGAGAAAATTTAGCTGCATACAAAGCGCCACGTGAAATAGAATTTGTAGAAAATTTTATAATGACATCGTCTGGTAAAATAAATAGACGAATTTTAAGAGAAATAGAGAATAAACAGATAAACATTTAAATTAAAAATATTAAAAAAGGGGGGAACATGCTTATTCAAGAGGATATGCCAAAATATGAGCAAGCTTATTACACACTTATGAAAAGATTAAAATCTGATAGGTATCCAGTAGGATCAAGGATGCCCACAGAGGGTGACCTAGCCAAACAATTTAGTATGAGTAGAGTCACTATTAGGCATGCCCTTGATAAACTTGTTCAAGATGGTTACGTTGAAAGTAGAAGAGGAAGTGGATATACCGTTTTAACGTTATCACCAGCTTCAGACACTTGCCTGACCTCTTTCACTGACGCTATGTTAAAGGCTGGACATGAACCCAGCTCAAAGTTAATTTCTATCGTCAATCTTGTACCTGGTAGTAAAAAAGAAAATCTTATCCCATCCATACTAAGTAAAGTTGAAGTTACAATGGTCACCAGAGTAAGAATGGTTGACGGTCAACCTAGAATGTTGGTTGTTACATACGCACCAACAAAACTTATGAAAGACGCAAGTCCAAACGATTTTCCTGAAGAAGGCCCAGGACAATCAATTTTAAGAATACTAAGTCAACGATTCAAATTAAACTGGTCTGCTGCTTGTGAAGATATAAGTCCTGTTTCTTCAGATGAGAAAATTTCAAAGTTATTGGATATGAGAATTGGAGAACCAATTTTAAAGCTTGGGTGCACGGCATTTGACGAGAAAGGTAGGCCAGTATTCTATGAGGAAGTCTACAGAAATGACACTGTTAGTTTCAACTTATCAAAGCAAGCAAGGGTTTCAAGAACACAAGATCAGGCAATGACAATATGACTAAAATTAATTTTCCAAAATTATCAAAAGAAAAATTAAATGAAAGACTACAGCACCCTGAAGGGATTGCTAGAATAATTATTGATACAGACGCAGCAAATGAAATTGATGATCAATTTGCATTGGCATGGGCCATTCTTTCACCTGAGAAATTAAAAATTGAAGGTGTAACTGCAGAGCCATTCTCCTTTGCTCATCATCAAAAAGAATTACTTGAGGCTGAAAAAAATTTAAGTAGAAAAGAAAATCATGACAAATCAAGCTTTGCTAGTGAATGGGTAAAAAGACTTCATAAAAAGGGTATTAACGCAGAAGACTTAAAATTTGTTGATCCTAAAGAGGGTATGGAATTAAGTTACCAAGAGATTTTAAATATTTACGATAAGTTATCTGTTTCACATGATGGGAAAGTGTACAGAGGTTCAACCTCTTATCTTGAAGAACTTGAATCTCCCATAAAATCTGATGCCAGTGAAATAATTATTGATTTAGCAAAAAGTGGAAATGAACCTCTCTATGTTTTAGGTATTGGCTGCCCAACAAATATTGCCTCCGCATTACTTTTAGCGCCTGAAATAGTAAATGACATTGTTGTGATTTGGACTTCCGCATATCCGTCTATTTCGCCTCATTATAATGGTGCTTCGTTGAATTTAGTCCAGGATCCAATATCATCTAGATTAATTTTTGATAGTGGAGTGCCACATGTTTACTTGCCAGGCTACCAAGTTGGCGCTCAACTAACAATTTCTGAACCGGAGATGAAAAATTTTGTCAAAGGAAAAGGAGATATAGGCGACTACTTATACTATTTATATACAGAAAATAATCCACTTCATAAAAAATTTGCTATTGAAGATACTTATCGTAGGACATGGGTTGTATGGGACTTGATAAATGTAGCCTGGCTAATTAATCCCGATTGGGTTTCTACATTTTTAACCTCCTCTCCTGTTTTAGATGACAATTTATATTGGGAAAAAAATGAACAGAGACATTTAATGCGAGAAGCATACAATGTTAAGAGAGATGAAATATTTATTGATCTTTATGATAAATTAGACAAAATTAAAATTTAATACTTATATAGGCTATAAATAAAAATTAATTTAAATTCTATCGAGAATAGGGTCCAAGCTTTCCATTCCAGACCAAAATTTTAACTCATTTAGTTCGCTTGAAATGTCACCTGGCACAAGTACAAAGTGATGTTCAATTCCGTGTTCCATAACAGTTGAAATTAAATCATTTAATGAAATTTTCTTATCATTCATCTTAAAACTATCTAGCCAGCCTCTGCAACCTGTAAAACCAGATGGGTTTACCTCCCTAATCTCTGCGTTCATATAAAATATTTTTTTTGCGTTATCAGATATTCTAAATACTGTAACTGGCCCACTTTTAAATACCAAATCTGAAATAGAACCGTAAATTGGCCCTTCTGTCGTTCCTCTTCCAATCATAGGGTGATTTACCCATTTAGCACCATTTTTATTAGCCAAATATAAAGGCCCGCCGCCACCATGCCACATAAGAAGCATTCCATTTTCTAAATCAGGCTCAGTCATATCTAAAAGGTATCCAACATTTTCTGTAAAAGATTTAGCTACAATCTGTGTTACTGCACCTAAAATATCACCCTCTGAGGCCACTGGTATTTTATCTATTTCCTCAAGTAAAGAAAAAGCAGCTCCTGGATGCATACTTGCTATTTCTTGAAGTGCTGGCCAATCACTCACAGCTAACGCAGTGTAATTATTTTCATTCATAATATCACGTAGAGATAATGAAGCTTGAGCTGAAAGTTTTAATTGTTCCATCGATACATTATCAGCTGGAGCTAATGAAAGCATTTTCTCAACTTCCTTTTCAACTTTACCAAATTCTTGATTTGACATTTTGTCTGTTAATTCATGAATATCATGATTAATAATATCTATTCCTAGTTTTGATTTAAGCTTGGTTGAAGATATCTCCATGTTGTAAAAAGTCATAGCCAATCCGCCTATCAGGCCAATCCTTGTATTTGAAAGTGTTTTGAGAGCCTTAAGAGCTTTCAGTGTCGTTGTTAATTTTTTTATAAACTCTGAACTATCTGCATTTCCATGGAACCATTTAATAGGATACTTTTGAGTATTCCTCACTTTCTTAGCGATAGACATTGACATGTTTAAGCTTACAAAATTATTTAATTGAATATCACCAGTGCGAATAGGCTCTGGAACTGACCAAAAACCTAATTTGAACTTAGACGCTGCAAAAGTAAGTGCAACATCTCCCATTGTAAAACCACCATGCAAAATTAAAACAAAATCAGCTTTTAATTCATCACATTCTGCAAGAGCATTTTTTGCATCGTTTGCATTCATCGGTATTTCATCAATAATTTTTAAATTGACGTTTAACCCTTTACAAATTTTTGTAAGCTCAGATAAAGATTTCCCCCAAACATCGTACTTATCTGGAAAATAGCTTGGAAGAGAAGCTTTAATTAGACAAATGTTTAATTTATTATTCACGTAATCTCCATTACTTATATTAATCAAATAATGAAATAAGTTCTTTTAGTCTTTGTTTACCAACCGTATCGAGCCAATGAACTAGATCATTTTCACCATGTTCACCAAATACTCCAATAGCTTCTGACCATATAGCTCTTCCACACATAAATCCAGAGCAGTTAACCTTAGCTTGTATAGCCATTTTTAGTGAAGCTTTAAAACCATTCAAAAGAGACGCCAGCGCTTAAGTAAAGAAGAGGAATGTCACCAGCAGCATCAGAAGCGTCCTGAAAACACTTTATCGCTTCAGATTGTTTCATTATTGGATCACCAAAGCCTTCTACAAAAGATAAATCGATTGGAACTTCAACTTTAAGAAAGTTAATATTATATTTGGGATCTGAGAAAATTTTAGTGGCGCGTTCCACCAGTTTGGGTTTCAGAAAAGCATAGTCAAGTGTTCCATGTCTTTTAACTGGATCATAAACAAGTGGCTCCATCAAAAATGAAATATTATTAGCTTTGCATTCCTTACCGATATTTTCTATTATGGTTTCTTTTTTTCTATTTATTGTTGAGCTATCATTAGGTGCATAATACATAAAAAATTTTAAAACCTTGTAACCAAGTTTTGAAAAATCTGAAATTGAAATATTATCTGGCAGCTTCGTAATTCTATCAGTATCTGAAATATGATAGACATCAGCTTCATAAGCCATCATTGGAGAACAATTTTTAGGAAATTTGGAAATGAGATTAGGCCCAAAATTAGAATCTATTAAAACTGTTGTAGCATGCTCACCTAAACTGGAAATGATAGACTTTTTAAAAGTCTCTAAATCACTTTTTTTTGATTTTGATTTCCTAGCATCTTTAAGAGCCTTCTCTAATCCGCTTCCAGCATCTATTGCTATACCAAAAATTTTATTTTTTATATGATCTAAAATTTTTAACTCCTGATGGCTATGTTATTTTTGGAAAGTTAGGCGCCTCGTGACTTGCTCTCCATAAATTAAGAATCTGTTCATCAGGAATTAATAAAGAAATAGAAAAACCTGATGTCTCTTGAGTTGTAGAAAATGACCCTATCATTGGAGACACATCTGATATTTGTTTCTCTCTTAAGTAATTATGTGTTTCATTGTAAACAGAATATAGTTCCATTAAGGTGGAACCACCCATACCATTAATAAGTACAACAACAGTTTCACCTGAATGTATTTTTTTATCCTCAAAAATTTTATCCATCATAAATGATACAAGTTCGTTAACGGTACCTAATTTTTTTCTTGCCACACCAGGCTCACCGTGCACACCCATACCAATAAATACTTCATCCTCTGGTAAAGTAAACATAGCTTCATTTGTTATAGGTGATATGCCTGAATTTATGGCAACACCTAACGTTCTAGTATTTGATCGAACTCTTTTACCTAAAAGGATTAAATCATCAATTGCCATACCCTGTTCTGAAGCAGCGCCTAAAATCTTATATATAAAAATAGTGCCAGCTGCTCCTCTTCTGTCTTCTTCCTGGCCCTTCGGCGCTGATGAAATGTCGTCGTACATGAGGAAAGGCCTTACATCCATGCCTTCATCCTGTGCGTCAAGGCATGCAGCCCTTCCGTTAATTACATCTCCTTCGTGTCTTGATATAAGCAGAATAGATCCTGCTGTACTATAAGCCTCCTTTATCCCTTCTAGTATTAAATCTGATGTAGGAGCCGCAAAAACGTCACCTACTACGTTTGCATCTAATAAACCTCTCCCAACAAAACCCATTGCTATTGGTTCATGCCCTGAACCATTACCTATTAAAAGTGATACCTTTTTATCACTTTTTTTATTTGTTCTTAATACCACCCTTTGATTGCTTCCCTTTTTTACAATTACTGGGAATGCATTTACAAAACCCTCAATCATATCATCCGGCATAGTATTTTTAGTATTATAAAGTTTTTTCATTTTCCAATCTGTCAAAATTATAAAGAAAAGTGAGTATTTCAGAAGATGAAAATGCTCCAGGATCAATATGCCCAACCCCACCATTTTCAACGTATTTTGCCCTGCCTTTTCTTGCTGCCATATCTATTGTTTTAGAAGCTCCAGCTTTTGAAGCTATAGAAGCTTCCTTTAAAGCATCTATTGGTTTCTCTAAAGCAGCCTTAGCAGCAGGTACCAGTGCGTCAACCATTGTTTTGTCACCCTCCTTAGCATCACCTATTGTTGAAATTTTTTTTACAGCATCTGATAATATTTGACCAAAATTGCTGCTGTTGTCGATTGCCTCATCTATTGCCCCAACTAGAATTGAAAAAAGCGATCCTGATGCTCCACCTGTTTCTGCTCTAAAGGCTTTAGCGGGGGGTAACTTGCTATTTGAAATTGCTGTTAGCCCTTTTAGTAAGGTAGTACCGTGGTCACCATCACCAATAACAGCGTCTAACTGGTTTAGCCTAGTTTCAAGTTTAACAAAATGCTCTCTCAATGTTCTATAAAATTTTTCTTTCATTAAAAAAAATCTCTCATAAATTTTAATGACTTTTGTGCAGCTTTCGTTGGGTCTGTCTCAATGTTTCTCCAAATATTTAAATCCGCGCTAGAAGGATTGCCAGAAATAACAAACATCTCAGCTACTACCCAATTATTGTAATTAATAGAATCAAGGCCTTCTTTTACATCACCCCAAGGAATATGACCTGACCCTGGAATGCCTCTATCATTTTCTGATATGTGAAAATGCTTTAAGTGCTTTCCTGTTTTAATAATAGCTGACTTAATATCTTTTTCCTCAATATTAAGATGAAAAGTATCTAGCAAAACGCCAATATTTTTAGATTTTGAAGCTTCTGCAAGTAAAATAGCTTCATTAGCAGTATTGATTAAATCAGTCTCAAATCTGTTGATTGCTTCAATACCTAAACTGATATTATGCTTTATAAGAATTTTATCTAATTTTGAAAGCGCTTCGGCTGAACGTTCAGTTCTTACAGCTTTATTTTTAGGATCAAATACTCCCCAAGGAGCGTATACTACACCAGCTAGATTATTTGCGCCAAGCAATGAGGAAGTCTCTATGCCCCATTTTAAATGATCTATACCTTTACTTACAATTGAATTATCTGATGATGTTATGTCTGCAGAAATCGAAAGCCCATCAGAGCAAGTTACTTCTAAATTAAAATCTTTGATTACTTTATTTAAAGATTGAGCCTTATGCTGATCCATTCCTAGTAAAGATATTTCTACACCATCAAAACCAGTATCAGCAATTATTTTTAAAATAGGCGTTATTTCATCAGTCCATTTAGCCATCCATAGACCAGCGTGTACACCTAATTTCATTTTAAAATACCCTTATCTCTAATATAATTTTTCTTATTTTCATTCTAGTGTTACCCATAATGATGAAGGCGGAACATTAATGTCAATCTCAATGCCAGTATCTGTTTCCTCTACTTCATTAGGATTAGCGATTACTTGTATCACTTCATCATTTATAGATAATTTTAAACGTGTTTGCGTTCCTAAAAATATTTTATCTATTATCTTTGCTTTAATAGTATTTAAATTTTTTGGTGCTTTTCCAATTTGAACATTCTCTGGCCTAAAAGTAAGTATTCCAGAACCTTTTAAACAGTTTTGAGGGAGAGTAAACTCACCAATATTTGAGTTAAATAAGTTATTCTTTGACGTACCTTTTATAAAGTTTTGACCTCCAAAAAACTGCGCTGTTAGAACATCTATAGGCCTTTTATAAAAAACATCAGGCTTATCATATTGCTTTAATCTTCCATCTAAGATTAAAGCTACTTGATCAGCCAGAACAACGGCTTCTTCTTGATCGTGTGTTACAAAAATTGTTGTAATCCCCATACTTTGTTGAAGATTTCTTATTAGGTCGCGCATCTCGAATCTTAAATGTGCATCTAAATTTGAAAGAGGTTCATCTAAAAGCAAAACTTTTGGTTGCACAATCAAGGCCCTTGCTAATGCAACTCTTTGCTGTTGACCACCTGAGAGCTCTTTAGGCATTCTATTTTCCATATTCGGTAACTTTACAAGGTCAAGCATCTCAAGAACTCGTTTATAGATTTGATCTTTATCTACATTTCTCATTTTTAAGCCAAAGCCAATATTATCTTGGACATTCATATAGGGGAATAAAAGATGATTTTGGAAAACCATAACTACTCCTCTATTTTCAGGTTTCTCGTTAAGAATAGAGATATTATCAAAAGTTACATCTCCTTCCGTTTGGTCAAGCAGGCCAGCTATCATTTTCATTGTAGTAGTTTTTCCACAGCCCGATGGTCCCAAAAGAGCAGTCAAACTTCCACTTTCAATTTCAAGAGAGAGATTATCCAATGAAGGAATAGTTGAACCAGGATATATTTTTGTAAGGTTTTTAATTGATACGTGTGTCATATTCTACCAAACCCTCCAACTGCACTCCTCCCTGAAAGGTGCCTGGCAGTGAGTATTAAAATAATAATTCCAGGTAAAATATAAATCATTCCTATAGCACCTGTAATATCATTTCTTCCAGAAGTTGCAAAACTAAACAAAAGTAATGGCAGAGTTAAAACTCTCCCACCACCAATCATTAAAGTAAGAATGTATTGGCTCCAAGAGACTAAAAATGCAAATAAACCACCAACTATTATACCCGGAAGAATTGAAGGTAATGTTATATAGTAAAAAGTTTTAAATGAGGATGCACCGAGGCTTCTTGCCTGAGATTCAAAATCAGGATCAAAATTTGAAAAAATACCAGCCATTACTAAAGTCATATAAGGTAATGTCGGAATAAGGTGAACCAGTATAACACCAGGTATAGTGTTTGTGAGACCTATAGAAATAAATACACTATGAATGCCTAAAACGACAGCAATACCTGGAACAATCGTTGGGGCTAATATTAATAACTCTACATATTCTTTACCCTTAAACTTATACATACCTAATGCTCTTCCAGCAGGAACTCCAATTAAAATAGATAAAACTGTTGCTGTTGATGAAATAAAAATAGTTAACCAAAGACTTTCTAATACACCTGCCGTGTCTGATAAGGCATAGTTCCATGCATTCAGTGACCAATACTTAGGTAAGATAAGAGGAAAAAACCAACCTTTAGCAAATGACCAAATGGCTAAGGGTACTAATGGTAAAATAAGCCAGGTAATGAGCATTGCAATTGTAATAAATCTAAAGCTATTTGAAAGTAAGGTTGGCTTTTCAAGCATTTTAACCTCTAATTCTTTTTCTAGTATATCTTAGATAGAAAAAAATCATTACAGCACTTAAAATTGCAATAACTATTGCCATTGCCATTGCTTCTGGTCTTGCAGCTAAATCAACATCAGTATATTTTCTGTAAGCTAAAACCGGCAAAGCAGCAGGATAATTGGCTCCAAGCATTGCGGGAATTTCGTAAGCACCAAAAGTAAACGCAAAAACTATCACAGAGGCTGACAAAACCCCAGGAAAAATTAAGGGCAATAAAACATACCTAAACGCCTGCCATTTATTTGCACCTAATGAACGAGCAACACTCTCGTAATCTTCTCCAAGTGATTGCATGTTTGCTAAAACAATTACACCTATAAAAGGTATTTCTTTCCATACATACTGTAAAATTATACCTATTGCGTAAGGATCAAAAACAAGTGCAGGGAACTCCGCAGGTCGTGTAATCATTCCCCACTCAGCAGCAAGTCTTGCAAAACTACCTGACTGAGAAAAAAGATATAGTATACCAATTGCTCCAACAAGATGAGGTACTGTAAGGTTTAATTGGAACAGAAAATTTATAATAGATTTTCCTACAAAATTTCTTCTTAGAAGGAGCGCTGCTCCAATAGCTAACGTCGCTGATATAACAGTAGAGGTAAAAGCAATGTGAAAACTTAAAATAAATGAATAGTAAAATTCTTTAGATTTGAAAACTGAAAAATATGCATTTAAATTGGGTTCAGTTAAACCAATTATGGGCATATAATTAAAACTTCTGAGAAGACCTATAAATAATCCTCCAAAGAACAATAAAATTATTATTGATAAAGCAGGCGTCAACAATAGTAAGATTTTAGTTCGGTCAGACATTATACTGAAATTTCAAATATATTTAATTTCTCGCAGCAGTAAATCTGCTGCGAGAAATGCACTATTTAATTTGTGCCTACGTTTTCAATCCATCCTTTTTCGATAGCTTTTATCCACCCACCTTGAAGTTCTGGTAACGCACCATCAGTATTATCCATTGGAATTGCTGCAGGATGCTTTTCAATTGCATTAAAAGCAGCAAGAATAGCTGACGCAGTCCTGTCCATTTCAATTCCTGGATTTGTACCCCAAACTTCAGGCTTAGCTTTTTCTAGTTGTGCTTCACCAGACAAAAGGACATTTTGCAGAACTAATGCAGCGGCTTTATTAGGGGAATTGTAAGGAATAATTGTGTAATTCGTATTTCCAATATTGCCGTCATCCATCCTGTATGTTCTTACAGTCTCTGGAAAAACACCATTAGTAACTTCTTTAGCAATGTTTGCAGGATTATAATTGAAATAAATAGCAATTTCAGTATTTGCAAAAAGTTGAGTTAAAGCACTTGGATTTGCTGGATAAGTTTTACCCTCTCTCCATAAGAACGGTTCAAGGTCATTTAAAATTTTCCAAGCTTTAGATGCAGCAGCGTCATACTTCGCTTGGTCAAAAGGACCAAGTAAATTTTCAGCTCCACCTGCAGCATAATAAAATACATGCCTTACGAATGCTGAACCAGTAAAGTCAGGTGGTGCAGGGTAAGTAAACATTCCTGGATTAGCTTTTATCCATTCTATCAGTTCACCTATACTCATAGGTGGCTTTGCCATTGTAGCAGTGTCATAAGCGAAAACAGAGTGCGCTCTATTCCAAGGAGATTCACATCCATCTACGGGAACTCCGAAGTCATTTGCAATTGCTTGGTTATTCCAATTGACTAATTTATTATTTGGAAGTTTGTCAAGGTATCCACACCATGCCATATCACCTTGTTTCATTGTTTTAAAGTTTTCACCGTTGATCCAAATCATATCAACTGTTCCTTTATCATTAACCCCAGACTCTTTCTCCGAAAGAACTGTATTAACCGCTGCAGCTGTATCTGTTAAGGGAACTCTATTTAGTGTGATATCATACTGATCCTTTAATACGCCTCCGACATACTCAGTAACATATTGATTAATATGATCTGCGCCGCCCCATAAAAACCAATTAACTTCACCACCCTTAGCAGTTTCAACTATTTGATCCCATGACTTATTCATTAGGCTTGCTCCATCTGCAGTATCAGCATTAGCAAGCGGGGATAATGAAACTGATGAAGCTAAAAAAACTCCCAACGACAATTTTTTGATTATTTTGTTCATTTATATCCTCCGTAAAACTTCATAAAAGAAAGTTTATTAATATTTATATTTTACTTAAATTTGTATATATAAATTTGTATATATAACTTTATTTTATAGGGTAATCTTGTCAAGAAATAAGTTTTATAAATTCTTTTTCAATTTAACAAAATAAAGAAAAATCATAGTGTCAATTTCTATGCTTGAAATGCATATCAAACAATGTAAATGTTGTAGTTAGATTATTGAGAGGATTTACAATGTCCACTTTAGAATTTCTTAAGTCAGTTGATACTGTTTTTGATGAAGCAGCAAAGATTTTAAATTTACCCTATGGATTAGCAAATAAAATAAAATTAGCAAACTCCACCTATACCGTAAGATTTGGTGTAAGACTAAAAGGAAAAATATTTACCTTTACAGGTTATAGGTCAGTTCACTCAGAGCATATGGAGCCTGTTAAAGGAGGTATAAGATATGCCTCTAATGCTGATCAGAATGAAGTAGAGGCGTTAGCCGCATTAATGACATACAAATGCGCACTTATGGAAATTCCATTTGGTGGTTCTAAAGGAGCTCTAGTTATTAATCCTAGTGACTGGAACGAAAACGAGTTAGAAAAAATTACTAGACGCTTTACACAAGAATTAGCAAAACGAGATTTAATTCATCCATCACAAAATGTACCCGCTCCTGACATGGGAAGTGGAGAAAGAGAAATGGCCTGGATTGCTGATGAATTTAGAAGATTAAACCCATCAGATATAAATGCACGTGCATGCGTTACCGGGAAACCTGTTAACAAAGGTGGAATTGCAGGAAGAGTTGAAGCCACTGGAAGAGGAGTTCAATTTGGATTGAGAGAATTTTTCAGAAATGATAAAGATGTGAAATTAGCTAAACTAAACGGATCTCTTGAGGGTAAAAGAGTTATAGTTCAAGGGTTTGGAAATGTTGGCTTCCATGCATCTTTATTTCTCTCTGAAGAGGACAAATGTATAGTGACCACAGTAATTGAGAGGGATGGTGTGGTTTATAATGAAAACGGAATAAATATACGTGAACTTAAACACCATATGCAACAAACAGGAGGGACAAAAGGTTTTGATGGATATCAAGATGGAGGAAAAGAATATCTTCTCAATGATTGTGAGATACTGATCCCCGCCGCAATGGAAGGAGTTATAACAAAAGACAACGCCGACAAAATTAAAGCAAATTTAATTATCGAGGCTGCAAATGGCCCCATTACATATCACGCAGATAAAATTCTTGAGAAAATGGGTGTAGTAATTATTCCTGATATGTATGCTAATGCCGGTGGTGTTACTGTATCCTATTTTGAATGGGTTAAGAACCTCACTCATATAAGATTTGGTCGAATGCAAAGAAGAGAAGTTGAAAAACAGAACTTGTCAATAATTGAAGCAGTAGAGAAAATGACAGGCAAAAACTTCCCATCAGAATTGAGAAATAATGTGATGCAAGGTCCAACAGAATTATCTTTGGTTAGATCAGGATTAGATGATACTATGAGAATTGGATACAAAGCTATGAGTGATAAATTTCACTCTAGTGAAAAAATTAAAAGTTTGAGAATGGCTTCAATGATAATAGCAATAGAAAAAGTGTCAGAAGCTTACGTGTCTCTTGGGATATAATTATTTTCTGAAAACTTTAAAAGAAATTTTTGCAGACTTTTTTTGGGTAAAATTTTCACTAAAATTGCCATAAATTTAGTTGGAATTGTTATATTGTAAGTGAATTTTGGTTTTTTACTTTCAAGAGACTTTAATATAACTTTAGCAACATCAATACCTTTCAATTCAAATAAACGGTCAAATAAACTATTACTGTTATCTTTTAGTTTGGGAATGAGGACATTTTGGTAATGTTTTTTTAAAATACTATTTTCCCAATTAATCCATTTATTAAAGTAATTTAATGAATTTTCTCTAATTAAAGTTTTTATTGGACCAGGGCGTATAGATATTACTTCAATTCCTGTACCTTCAAGTTCCATCCTCAATGTATCCGTATAACCTTCCAATGCCCATTTAGTAGCGTTATAAGGACCTCTGAAAGATAAAGTTATGAAACCTAAAATAGAAGAGCATTGAAGTATCTTTCCGTGCCCCTGTTTCCTCATTACAGGAATTATTTTTCTAATTAGATAATGCCATCCAAAGAAATTAGCTTGAAAAATCTCTTTCATACCTTCTGAAGGAATATCCTCTATTGCCCCAGGTAAAGCAAATGCGCCATTATTGAAAACAGCGTCTAATCTTCCATCTGTTTCCATTAACAATTTTTTTAAAGCATTATCCATACTTTTCTCAGACGAATAGTCTAATTGAAAGCATGTTATTCCCAAGTCATTAATTTTTTTTACATCGTCTTCTTTTCTGCACGTGGCAATAACATTCCATCCATTATCAGATAAAAATACAGCTGTTTCAAAGCCTATACCAGATGAACATCCTGTTATAAGAATACTTTTATTTTTATATTTCATTTGATTTACTATAAAGTTGAAATTGTTAAATCATTTAGCTATGTATTAGAAGTAAATGAAAACCTCTTCCAGACATAAGCTCAATTTTTTCGAGAGAATTACAGATCCAATGCGATTTAGCAAGGATAGTGTTCCACCTGAAAAATTGTTCAGTTTTATTATTCATTTTGCAAAACAGATTAAATTTACAATATTTTTATTATTTATACTACAATTGCTGACAGTCGTTATAGATCTCTCTTTGCCTTTAGTGTTTGGCTTAATAATCAATCAAATTTTAGAGACTCAAAATATAGGTTTAATGTTAAAAGAAAACCTTTTTTTTATGATAGGTTATGCGTGTTTATTTTTATTTTTAAGGCCTATAGTTCAAATTTTGACAGCTGCAATTGTAGATATGTCATTAATGACAGGTTTTGCAAATATTGTAAGATGGCAAAGTCACCTGAATGTCCTTGGTTTAGATCTTAGCTACTTCACAAATGAACTCTCTGGTAGACTTGCTAATAGAGTTATTGAAACTGGTCAAGCTGTAAGAGGAGTGGTTTTAAAATTTTTTGAAGTAATACTTTACATGGTTTTATACTTTGGTGGAGCTATTTATATATTAGCACAGTCAAGTATTATAATGGCAATTCCCAGTTTTTTATGGGCTGGGATCTTTATTTATATACTAATATTTTTAATGCCAAAGGTTAGAGACTTAAGTCATAAACATTCTCTCTTAAGAAGTAAAATGACAGGACGAATAGTTGATTCATACTCAAATATTGGAATTGTTAAGTTATTTGCTAGAAAGAACTTTGAAATTGATGGTGCTGCAGATGCTATAGATGACTTTAATTTCGGTTGGGCTAGGGTTATGAGAATTTCATTTTTAATGGAATTTATAAATTCTATTTCTAACGCTATGCTAATAGTGGGTACAGTAGGATTTGGATTATTTTTACTATCAAAAGACATTGTAACTGTAACTATTGTTGCTGCTGCTTTTCCACTTTCTTACAGAATTGGAGATATGTCTCATTGGATAATGTGGGAGATAAGTTTTTTATTTGAAAATATTGGTACTATAGATGAAGGAAAAGAAACAATTTCAAAAAAACCCTCTGTTACTGATGCTAGGAACGCAAAACCACTTACAGTTGAAAAAGGTTTAATTGAATTTACCGATGTAAAATTTAATTATGGAATGCCTGGAGGATTATTTGAGGCCTTAAACTTAAAAATTAACTCTGGAGAAAAAGTAGGTTTAGTTGGAAGATCAGGCTCAGGTAAGAGTTCTATAGTAAACCTATTGCTTCGCCTTTACGATTTAGACGAAGGAAAAATATTAATTGATAAAAATGACATTTCAAAAATCACACAAGATTCGTTGAGGTCAAATATTGCTGTCGTCACTCAGGATACCGCTCTTCTCCATAGATCAATTCGAGAAAATATTTTATATGGAAAGCCAGATGCTACAGAAACTGATTTAATTGAAGCAGCGAAGCAAGCTGAAGCTTATGATTTTATCATAGATTTAGAAGATAAAGATGGTAGAAAAGGATTTGATGCTCATGTAGGAGAAAGAGGAGTAAGGTTATCAGGAGGCCAAAGACAAAGAATTGCAATTGCTAGAGTCATTCTTAAGAATGCTCCTATTTTAGTTTTAGATGAAGCTACAAGTGCACTAGACAGTGAAGTTGAAACTGCTATTCAGGCCCAACTATCTAATATACTTGAAAATAGAACGGCGTTAGTAATTGCTCACAGGCTTTCTACAATAAATAAATTAGATAGATTAATAGTAATGGACCAAGGAAAAATTATTGAGGTTGGAACTCATTCAGAATTGATTAAAAATGGAGGACATTACGCAAATTTATGGTCTCTTCAATCAGGAGGATTTCTTCCTACACAAAATAATAAAAATAAGGACAATGGAAAAAAAATAATTTAATTTTCTTTGTTTGCTAACCAATTTACAAAAGGAATACTTGGCAGTATCCATAAAAATCCAAAAATAATGTAAAATATTAAGTCTATAAACCAGTGAATTTCTGAAAACAAATCAATAAAGTAAATTGCTATAACTGTGTAAGTTATTAAATACGGTATAATCATAATAGAGATTAATAAATGTCGCCAACGCATAATAGTATTAAATTTTGTATAATTTTATATAATTATAATCTATATAGTAATGTATTTTTGAAATTAAAATTTTTATATGAATAGTAACATTAAAATTGCACCTTCAATTTTAGCTAGTAATTTTTCAAAGTTAAATGATGAAGTTATAAGTATTGAGAATGCCGGTGCTGATTTCATTCATTTAGATATAATGGATGGTCATTTTGTTCCGAATTTAACTTTTGGGCCTCCGATAATAAAATCTCTTAGGAATTTAACAAAACTGCCTTTTGATGTTCATTTAATGGTAAGCAACCCAGATACACTTTTAGACGACTACGTTAATGCTGGAGCGAACATTATCACTGTTCATGTGGAAGCATGCAACCATTTAGCAAGAACTCTTCATTATATAAAATCAAAAGGTTGCAAAGCTGGAGTTGCAATAAATCCTCATACAGACATTCAATTTATTGAAAATGTGATTGAAGATTTAGATTTAATATTGATCATGACGGTAAATCCAGGTTTTGGTGGGCAAAAGTTTATCAAAAGTATGTTCAAAAAAATTTCCTTAGTAAAAGAAATTATTTCGTCTAGAGATATCTTTTTAGAGGTAGATGGTGGTATTACAAAGGAGAATTCCAAAGAAGTTATCAATGCTGGAGCAAATGTTTTAGTAGCTGGGACTTCAGTATTTAAAACAAATCAAAAAACAACTTATAAAATGAATATTGACTCATTGAGAGGCTGAGTTATACCTGCGACTTTTTTATTAAATCTAGTAAAATTGGCCTAAGGTTTTTTATTCCTATAAATGGGTGTAAATTAATTGCAAAGTCTAAATTTCTTAAAGATTCTTTATATCTTCCAAGAGCTAAATTAATTTGTGCGAGACCCGCAATTGCTCCAAAATGTCTTGGCTCTAATTGTAAAGTGAGTTGAATATCTCGAATAGAACCATATAAGTCTCCTTTAAGATATCTTATAGTGGCAATTTTATTGATTGGTTCAGCCCATTCAGGGTCACTTTCTGAAAGATTAATAAATAGTTTCAAAGCTTTGTCCAGTTGACCACTTTGCATTAATCCAATGCCTTTTTGCATGTCCAAATTATTAATTTTGGATGAGCCAGCGGTGAGCCAAAATTCCCATATCTTACCTTCATGTTCTTTAGCTAAGTTTAGATTTTCAGCATTCTTTAATTGATAAAACAATTCATCTAAATTTGAACTTAATGCATTGTTTATGGGTAAAAAAAATAAAAGAATACAAAAAATTAGAGTTTTATAGTAAAAAAAATTTATTTTCATATACTAATCCTTTGTTAAATTTTTGATAACTCTTCCATTAGTAAGTCTAATTAAATCTCTAAAACTTATAGGAAATACCCAGTGTGTATGACCAGCTGAACCCCATAATAAATCAAACCTTTTTAAGTTATCATCTATTAAAATAGGTATATTTTTAGATATTGTTAGTGGGCTTACACCACCTATACTAAAGCCTGTTATTTTTTTTACGTATTCGGCATCAGGCCTACTAAGTTTTCCTTTGTATCCACTTGATAAAAGTATTTGCTGTTCATTTCCTTTTTTATCACCTGAAATTAAGGCCATTACTGGGTAGTGTATACCCATATCATTAACCTTGAATAATAAAGATTTAATAATAGAGCCTTCACTTGTATCTAATGATTTTGCTGCTTCTTGAGCACTTCTGGCACTCTCGTCTAAATGTACTGTTTTTATATTAGATTTATTTTCTATTAGAAATTTTTCTACTTTAATAACTGCAGATGTTTTTTTTGCCATATTTCAGTATAATTCTTTAAATTTTTTTAAAAATAGTTTCTCAGCTTTTTGTGAAGATAAAGGTAATATTTTATATTCGGGTATAAATTTTGGTACTTGAAATATTTTTTTAGCTTCCTTTTCTTTAAAACCACCTAATTGAATAGCCTCTAAAAAAGCTGTTTGTTTGTCACAAATTTTAATTTGTTTATAAATTAATTTTGGTATTTCATAGGGTAATGAAAATCTTAAATTAATTGCCCCTTGTATTTTGCTTTCTAATTCACTGTATTCAAGACCTAAAAATGATTTTAACGGGGTAATCATGTCACTGACAATATATTCTGCTGCATCATGCAAAAGAGCTGCTAACTGCCATTTAATTTCTATGTTACTATTATGTAACTTTAATAATTCAGTAACTATCACACTGTGTTGAGCAACTGATAGGGCATGCGCTCCTGTTGTTTGACCATTCCATCTTGCTACTCTTGAAATCCCTCGAGCGATGTCCTCAATCTCTATATCTAATGGAGAAGGATCAGTTAAATCTAACCTTCGCCCGGAAAGCATTCTTTGCCACGATCTGGTAAATTTTGATATTTTCATTAAATTGATCTTTTAAAATTAATTTAAATTATAAATATTTAGAAATACTTGGAAAATAAAATTTTTTCTAGTATTTAAATGTGAGATTGCTTTGGTAAGTCATGGATTATTTCGATACAGCTAAAAAATACAGAAACAAAAGAATTAAGAAATTTATATCCATTCTTATTAATATTTTTGTATTATCTATTGTTGCCATAATAGCATGGCAAGTGGGAGTAAGAGACAGAAACAATATTATTGCTGTTCACTCATCTGAACTAATAAGGATTGCTAATGAATTTAAAGAACTCAATGAAACACTAGAAAAATTAAAAATAAAGTCTGAAGAGGATAGTATTTTAATTAAAAAATTGAATATTGAACTTTCTAACAAACCGGATAGTAAATTAAATGAAATCATAAAGCTGTCATCAAGCTCTATTTCAAAAGGTGTTCCTATTGAACAAATTAAAGCAATGATTAAATCTTTAAAAAAACCTTCAAAATGTATTAAGCCCACTAGAAAAGAGTTAAATGTTATTACACCTATATATTCAACAAACAGTCATGAAATAAGTCTTTTTGGAAAAGGAATGTTTATTCTTGCAGAGGGGCAAGCCAGCATTGATAAAAATAATGTAAATCCTTGGTTTGATTTCAAAAAACCAATTAAAGTTAGAATTAGATATTTCGGAATTGAGCAATGGTTCAATGGTGTATTACCTTTTACAATAAAAATTCCATTTCAGAATAATGTAGCTATAATTAATCTTGAAAATTCAGGTGTTAGAGGAAGTATATACACAAGTGTAAAAGTTTGCAGTTAAAAACTACTTATTCAGAAATTTATCTTTTATTTCCCATCCAGCTGATACCATGCATGTTCCCAAGCAGATTTTTAGTAAGTCTGGAGTTATAAAAGGAAGCAATCCAAAAACTATGGCAGTATTTAAATCTTTTAGATAAGCCAACCAAATAACACCAAAAAAGTAAATAGTTACTGTACCAATTGTTAATGAAATAAAAGTTAAAACAACTGATCTGTCCCATCCTTTCTCTGCTAAAAATCCTACAATGACTGAAGCTAAAATAAAACCTAAAAGGTACCCCCCAGTAGGCCCAAACAAATATACTAATCCAGCTCCGTGAGCAAACACAGGTAATCCAATAGCCCCTTGGAATAAATATAGAGTAGTTGCACCGAGTGCACTCCTCCATCCTAAAAACATACTCATTACAAGTAATACTAGTGTTTGAAGAGTAACTGGTACAGGAGTTAATGGAATTTGTATTTTAGAAGATACAGCAAGCAATATAGAGCCAATAATTGACGTATAAAGTATATAAACAAAATTATTAGTACTTTTGCCAACTATATTTGATATTAGGGATTTATTGGAAGTAATTGTATTCATTGTAGTCCCTCAAATTAGTTTTTAATTAATAATAAATAAAATTAACATTATGTTATAAAAATATAAATATAAAAAATAACAAATTATATTAACTTTAAATTTTAATATTTAAACTTATTAAATTAAAGCTGATTAATTTTGAGAAACAAAACTTGATGAAACAAAATAAAAAATTAGTTTGGATAACAGGTGCAAGCTCAGGAATAGGAAAAGAACTTTGTTATAAATTTTCTCAAGAAAATTGGGATGTTGCTCTAACTGCCAGAAGAAAAGATAAACTTGTAAAAATTACAAAAGAAATAGGGTCAAATAATACTATTTGCCCTGCAAATGTTGCAGATAAGTCAGAAGTTGAACAAGCATTTAACAAATTACTTAAATCTCATAATAAAATAGATTTGGCTATTCTAAATGCTGGAATTTATAAATCAGTTTCTTGTAAAAATTTTAATTCTAAAATTTTTAAAGACCACATTGAAATTAATTATATGGGAGTAGTTAATTCATTAGAGAAGATAATACCAAAAATGATTCAGCAAGGATATGGGCATATAGCTATTTTAACATCACCAACTGGATGGAGGGGATTACCAAAAGCAGCTGCTTATGGACCCACCAAGTCTGCATTAAAAAACCTTGCTGAATCTTTAAAATTTGAACTTGAGCCTCTTGGAATTAAAATTCAATTATTTTGCCCAGGATTTGTGGAAACAGAAGCTACACCAGTTGGAGAGCATTCCTTGCCTGGAATAATAAGTGCTAGAAAAGCTGCTAACTTAATCTTTAATTCTCTTAAATCTAATTACTTTGAAGTTTTTATACCAAATAATTTTGTAATATGGTGTTTATACATTTTAAAATTTTTACCTGAAAAGTTAGCGCATAGATTAATTAAATGGAGAACAGGTTATTAGTAATGAAAAATAAAACTAGAGTATTTTTAGAAAATTATATATCTATTTTTGAGAATCTATCTGAAAAAAACTACCATCAACTTGAAAACGCTTTAACCAGTGATGTTATTTTTGAAGACCCATTTAATAGGATAAAGGGTAAAGACGATTTTATAGAAATTTTTAGAGAAATGTTCAAAAAATTAGATAACCCTTTTTTTAAAGTCACTGATTATTTTATTTCAGAAAATACTGATAACAAACATATTGGATATTTAAAATGGGTTCTTAAAGGTAACTTCAGAAATAAAAATAAAAAAATTTCTATTACAGGAATGAGTGAAGTAAGCTTTGATATTCAGGGAAAGGTAATATATCACATTGACTATTGGGATTCTTTAACACAGCTTATAGTTGAATTACCTTATATAGGTAAATTTATAAAAAAAATATTAAAAATAGTTTTTAAGTTTAATAATATCTAAATTAGATAATAAAAGTTTAGTTTAATCTAATGGTAACAATTTTATTTGTTTAACATCAATACTACCTGATTTGAATCCACCCTCACAATAAGATAAGTATAAGTTCCACATTCTATAAAATTTATCATCAAAACCTAATTTAGAAATTTTAGGCCAAGCCCTATTAAATTGTTTTTTCCATATTGACAGTGTTGACGCATAATCTTTTCCAAAACTATCAATCTTATCAATTTTTAAGCCAGATTGTAAAATTGGTTTTTTTAAAATTTGCATTGATGGAAGCATGCCACCTGGGAAAATATATTTTTGAATAAAATCTGGAAATTTTTTATATCCATCAAAATACCTATCATCTATCGTTATCACTTGAATTGCAGCCTTTCCATTTGGCTTAAGCAAATTTTTAATTTGACTAAAATAAACTGGCCAGTATTTTTCTCCAACGGCTTCAATCATTTCAATAGAAACAATTCTATCAAAAGATCCTCTAATTTTTCTATAGTCCACAAGTTTAATATTTACTGAATTACTTAATCCATTTTTATCAATTCTTTTTTTCGAAAACTCATACTGTTCTTTGCTTATAGTAATTGCAGTTAATAGAGAATTATAATTCTTTGATGCATACTCAGCAAAACCACCCCAACCACATCCAATTTCTAAAACATTGTTTTGTTTTTTTAAATCAACCATCTGAGATATTTTTTTATATTTATTTTCTTGTGCTTCTTTCAAACTTAAATTGCTCTTACCGAAATATGCGCTTGAGTATGTCATGCTTTTATCAAGCCATAACTCATAAAATTGATTTCCTAAGTCATAGTGGGCAGCTATATTTTTTTGAGAACCCTTTAAAGAATTACTGTTTAGAATATGAAAAAATTTATTCAAGGTTTTAAAAAAATAGTGACCTTTGCCAGTAGTATTCAAACCACTTTCCTCATGGCCTCCTATTTCAATTAATTTACTTATGTCTTTACTTTGAACTTCCCCAGAAATTATAGCCTCACAAAATCCCAAAGATCCTCCAAGAATACTATCTTTTATTGATTTTTCAGTTAAGAATATAACGTCTGCTTTTGGGCCTCTTTTTACACCCTTAAAAGTTTTAATATCATTATTTGGAAAAGTTACTTTTATTTCACCAACTTTTAGATTTTTAAGCATTTTTTCTAATATTATTTGCCAAAAACTCATTTTAAAACCTACTTAAATTTTCTTAGCTAAATTTGTTCTATGTTTTTTCATAACATCAATCTTTTTAAATATTGCACCCTTAATTAAAAGCTTAAAAGATTCATACAAAATATTAATCATAGGCTTTGCTGGAAAAGCTATTCCTTTTATAATTGCAATAAAAAGTGACTCTGTTGTCAAGAGTTTAATTTTTCCCATTTGGATCGCATCTAAAATATTCTTTTGGTCAATTAAATAATTTACAGAGATATTTAATTTATTATTAGAAATAATAGCTCTTAATTTATAACTTCCATCAGAAGATAAGAAAGGTGAAACTTCAAAGAGTTTTTCTGTTGAATGTGTTTGCCCCTGTTTATCAACAATTGCAACATAGGAGTGTATTCCGCCAACAACATTCCTAACTTCATAAATTAATGCGGACAACTTGTTATTTTTATTAAAACAAAAATAAACAGAAAGTGGATTAAAAACATATCCAAATATTTTTGGGAAACAGTGTAATAGTATTGTGCCTGATGCGTCCCCCCCAAAATTTGATACCTCTTTACGTGCCCATTTTAGGGGATGAGTTTCTCCGTCCCCATGGTCACTAGCATTCCATGAAAAAACATTAGATTTATTTAATGAAAATAAAGGGCCTATTTTCTCTTGATTTATAGTTTTATTCAAATTCACTATGATTGAAATGCATTTATAATTGAATGAGTTAAAAGGTTTAACATGTCTTGTGTGACTTATATTACCTTCAACTAATTTAACTGTATTAAAGTTATTTAAATCAATCATATAAATATCTTACTGGGCTGCAAATAAAACTTCTTTATTATCAAGCCAAGGTAAATGTATATTAAATTTTTTAGAAACTTCAACAGCAGATTTTATTCCATCCTCATGAAAACCAAAACCTGTCCATGCACCACAAAACCAAATTTTATTTTTTCCTTGTATTGCACTTAAATTATTTTGAATTTTAATAGCATTATTATCTAGTATTGGATGTGAATACGAGTATTGACCATAAATTAAATTTGGGTCAGGAAGTTTTTTTGGATTTAAGGATAATAGAATTGGGTTATTTGATTTAATTTTTTGAAGTTCATTCATCCAATAAGTTATTGATATATTCCCTGAGTTTCCTGTTTCAGTTATGTAGTTCCAACTGGACCAAACCGATTTTCTTTTAGGCATAAAATTAATATCAGAATGTAAAATTGATGTATTTTTTTGGTATTTAAAATCCTTTAATAAATTTGCTTCTTCTGTAAAATTCTCTTTTATAATATCATATGATTGATCAGCATGGCTGGCCATAATTACTTCATCAAATTTTTTAATACCTGAAGAAGTGTGAACAAAAACATTTTCTTTTGATCGAGATAGTTTATTAACCTTTGTATTTTTATATATTTTTCCTTTTAAAAGATGTTCAATTTTTTTTACATATTCTCTACTACCATTTTGAACAGTGCTCCAATTAGGGCGATTATAAATATTTAAGAGTTTATGATTTTCAAAAAATACAAGTAAGCTTTTAATAGGGAAGTTTAATATACTTTTGCTTGGACAAGACCATATAGATGCAGTCATTGGAACTAAATGATAATCAATAAATTGTTTAGAATAATTAAACCTTTCTAAAAATTGACCCATTGTTTCATCGTCAGGGCTATTTTTAACGTCTTTAAGTGCATTACTGTAAAAATAATTTATATCCCTGAGCATACTCCAGTATTTAGGATCTATTATATTTTTAGTTTGCGCTACTAAACCTATGTAGGAGCTACTGTATTCAAATTTTCCAGAATCAACTGAAACACTAAATGACATCGACGAATTATTTATACCAATATCTAAATGTTTTAACAACTTTGTAAAAATTGGATAATTTTTATCATTTAAAACTATAAAACCTGTTTCAACATTAAATTTTGATTTGTCTTGTTCAATAGTTACTGTATTTGAATGACCACCCAATCTACTATTTTTTTCAAATAATGTTACATCATGTTTTTCTTGAAGGGCGAGTGCACTAACTAATCCAGAAATTCCTGAACCTATAATTCCTATTTTCATAAAGTTATCTTAGCTCTAACAATATTAATTTCTAATTTCTGCATATTTATTCAAAGCTCTTTCTCTTGCAAATTTATGATCCACTATTGGAAGTGGGTATGTTTCTCCAAGTTTTATATCAGATTTTTTTAATAATGCACTATCTGCTTTCCATGGCTCATGGATAAATTTTGATGGTAAATCTTTTAGCTCTGGAATAAATTTTTTAACATATTCACCCTCTGGATCAAATTTTTGACCTTGAATTATTGGATTAAAAATTCTAAAATAAGGTGCTGCGTCAGCACCACTGCCACTAACCCATTGCCATCCTGATGTATTGCTTGCAGGATCTGCATCTAAAAGTGTATTCCAGAACCATTTTTCACCCATTTGCCATGGAAGAAGTAAATGCTTAGTTAGAAAGGAAGCTGTTACCATTCTTATTCTATTATGCATCCAACCTGTTGACCATAATTCTCTCATTCCTGCATCTACTATAGGATAACCAGTCATCCCCTTAGTCCATAGGTCAAAATTAGATTGGCTATTATCCCACATAAATTTTGAAAATTCATTTTTAATAGGTTTCTCATGTATATCAGGGAAATACCATAGAAGATTATGAGCAAATTCACGCCAAATAATTTCAGATTTATAAGTTAATACACCATCATTTTCTTCCAAGTCATTCATAGCAATAAAAATCTCTTTTGGACTTATTTCTCCAAACCTCAAATGTGGTGATAATTTTGACGTTCCCAATACGCTTGGTATATCTCTATCTTTATTATAGTCATGGATATTATTTTCTTTGAAAGAAATTAATTTTGCTTTAGCGGTTTTTGATCCAGGTACCCAACTATTTGCAAATTTATCCGTCCATAATTTATTTTTTACTAAATCTAAATCATCAATATCAAGGCTTGAGGGCCATAAACTTGGGGATAGAATAGTATTAGGTGATTTAGAAACATTGAAAATAACACCTTTATTTAACAATGCTCTTTTAAAAGGAGTAAAAACTTTTAGTGGGTTCCCTATTTTACTCTTTATCTCCCATGGTTCGTAAAGTAGGCTACCATTAAAACTAAAAACATTTTTTGATTTTAATATCAAATTTTCTTTTATAGATTTATCTCTTTTTACAGCCCAAGGCTCGTATCGTCGGTTCCACAAAACTGTATCAGCATTTGTTTCCTCTATGATTTTCTTAATTACATCCTCAGCGTTTCCTTTGAAAAAAAGTATTTTACTTCCAACTTTTTCAAGTTCAGAATAAATACTTTTTAGACTATTATGAAGCCACCACTTGGATGCATCTCCTAGTTTTCTATTATTAGCATCATCATCATCGAGTATATATATAGGTATAATAGGTTTTCCTAGTTCAATTGCTTTTTGAAAAGCAGGATTGTCAGAAAGTCTAAGATCTACTCTAAACCAGAGGATGGATGGATTTGTCATAGGTGAAAAATTATTATTACTTCAATAATAATTAATTATTTAATTACTGCTTTCAAGTTATAATTATATATTTTGCTTTTATAAATAAATCCAACCTTAAAGTGATTAACTAAATTATATTTTTGTATAAAATCTTTTAAATATAAACCACCTGTAAAGATTCCAAAAGATGGTATAATAATCATCGAAGAATTATGTATAAAGCATTTACCAACTATAGATTTATCTTTGGTTTTAATTTTTGTTTTTAAATGATAATGACCACTAATTTCATTTTCTTGAAATTTTGAAATATGCCTGAATGTTATTCCATTTTCTTCATGCTCATCAACTGGCTCAGCATCTAACCAATTTGGATTGTATAAATCGTGGTTACCTTTTATCCAAATACAATCATAAACTTTAATTAAATCTTTGATTAAATCTTTATTTTTTTTTGAAATGGATTCAGCTGAAATATAGTTATGAAAAGTATCACCTAAAAAATAATTTTTTTTGGTGAAAAGTAATTTAAAAATTTCTTAATTGTCACTAAATTATCAATAGTATCAAAAGGTGGTAAAGGAATTGTTGAAGATTGTAACATACTAACAGCAAAAGATTTTTCAAAATGAATGTCTGAAATAACAACAATATGAAATTTTGGAATAAACAGAAGTCCAGAAAAGTGAAGCATGCAGTCTATCCCATTTAATTGAACTGTTATGACTTCATTTTTTTTTATATTCATTTTCCTCATCTCTAATTTCTGATAGCTCCTCCTCCAATTCTACAAGTAATTCTTCTTCAACTTCTCCGTGGACAGTCTCTTTTCCAATTTCCAGTAATATTGGTATTGCAAGAGGTGAGGCTCTATCCAAATATTTCACATCAATTTTATTATTAAATTTTTTCAACATATTACTTAATCTAGAAATATCAGTAAGACCTTTAGCTGCGTCTTGCCTTGTTGCTTTCAATAAAAAATGATCAGGTTGATGCCTTCTTAAAACGTCATATATAAGATCAGAATTAATAGTCATTTGTTTTTTATTAATGTCATCACCAATTATATTTTGATTAATCAATCCTGCTATTATAGCAATCATTCGAAAACTTCGTTTTAGAATAGATGTTTCTTCTAACCATTCTTCTAGGTCATCTCCCAAAATATCTAAATTAAATATAACTTCTAGATTTTTTGGGCATTTTTTACTCCAAATTGCTATTGCGTAATCATTAGCAACAAAACCAATTGGACTTAGGCTTAATCTCTCCATTCTTTTTGTAATTAACATACCCAGAGTTTGGTGTGCTTTTCTTCCTTCAAAACAATAAGCAACAGAATAGTATCTATTTCCTCTTTTAAAGATTTTCTATAAATAAACTTTCTCTTTTAGGGATACCTGAAACATTTACCTGTCTTTTTAGCCAATAATTAATTTCATTATCAAAATTTTTCCAATCACCTTCAGTTTCTAGGATTTTTCTCACTTCATCAGCTAAGGTTTCAGATATTGGAAGTCTGCCACCAACAAACGAAGGAATTTTTGCTTCTCCTGAATATTTTGGAATAACAACTAATGTATTCTTTTCTAAATTGTAAAACTCTAATAACATACCTCCAAAAATAAATGTGTCTCCTCTTGATAAAGATTGTGAAAAGTATTCTTCAATATTCCCTAAATATCTACCACTTTTAAGCTTTACTCTTATGTTGATGGATTCAACAATTGTTCCAACATTCATTCTCCAAATAGTTTTAAGCATACTATTTACAGGGCGATACTTGCCATCTATACCTTTAACTATTTGATGAAATTTTCCATATCCTTTAAGAGAGTACCCTCCTGTCGAAACAAATTCTAACGCTTCACTAAACTCCTCTAAAGTGATGCATCTGTAGGGAAAAGCTTTTTTAATAACTTTAAATACTATATTTGGATCTAAAGGTTCTGAAATTGATAATCCAACCAAAAATTGTGCTAGCACTTCCAATGCTCCACTAGAGAGTTTCATTGTATCTAGATGGTAATTTTTGATTAAGTTAAGTGCAGCATGACACTCAAGCAATTCAAACTTATTTGTAGGAATTAGTGAAGCCTTGCTAATTTTATTATAGCTATGGCCTGATCTGCCAATTCTTTGGATAAGTCTGTTTACCCCCTTTTGGGGCTCCAATATTTATTATATGATCAACATTGCTCCAATCAATTCCTAAATCTAAAGAAGATGTTGAAATTACTGCCCTTAATCTGCCTTTAGACATTTCAATTTCAACTTTTAATCTTTGTTCCTTTGAAAGCGAACCATGATGTAAAGCTATTGGAAGATTGTTTTCATTAATTCTCCAAATTTCTTGAAATAAAATTTCTGATTGAGCTCTAGTATTTACAAAGACAATTGTTGTTTTGTTTTCAGTTATGATTTTTAAAATCTCATCAAGGGCAAAAATGCCACTATGTCCTGACCAAGGTATTTGTTTTTTAGTTTTTGGTAATTTTATTTCAGGATTTAATAGCCATTCTTGTTTAATAATAAAAGACTTTACATTTGGTTGATTACCTGAATTTTAACCAATTTAAAATTAAATTTGGTTCAGAGACAGTCGCTGATAAGCCAATTTTTTTTATTTTCTTATTTATATGGCAAAGTCTTGATATTCCAAGAGATAATAAATCTCCTCTTTTATCATTTACAAGAGTATGAATTTCATCAATTATCAAATACCTTAAATTTTGGAAAAAAAATAGATGCACTTTCCCATGAAAGCATAAGAATGAAACTTTCTGGAGTGGTCATTAAAAAATTTGGTGGGTTATATTTTTGATTATTTTTTTTTACTTTGCTTTGTATCACCTGTTCTTGTTTCTAGTCTAATATTTAGCCCCCATCTCTTTAATAGGCTTAGATAAATTTCTCTCAATGTCATTTGCAAGAGCTTTCAAAGGAGAAATATAAAGAGTATTCAGCCCTTGCTTTGGATTGACTATCATTTCATTTATGGATGGAAGAAATCCTGCAAGCGTTTTCCCACTTCCAGTAGGAGCTAATATCAAGGCATTATTTATTTTATCTATTTTTTTAAATAGTTCTAACTGGTAAGAGTGGGGTTCCCATTTATTTTTTGATAAACCAATCTTGAATTTTTTGATTGAACATAAATAATAAATAATAAATTAAATTTTGAATAAAAGCTAAATAAGAGTAAAGCTTAAATCTAATTCAATATATTAGGAAATTCTAAATGATAAACTTTTATTATTGGCCAACACCAAACGCTAGAAAAGTTTCAATTTTACTTGAGGAGCTAAAATTAAACTATAAATTGATAGAAATTAATATCAATAAAGGTGACCAGTTTGAAAAAAGATTTTTAGATATTTCTCCAAATAACAAAATTCCTGCTATTCAAATAATAGAAGGAAACGAAAAGCTTAATTTATTTGAGTCTGGAGCAATACTACTTTTTTTTGCTGAAAAATATGATCGATTTATTTCAAAAGAAATTAGCAAAAAATATGAAGTTATTCAATGGCTGTCTTGGCAAATAGCTGGATTTGGACCGATGCTTGGTCAAGCCCATCATTTTAATTTTTATGCAAAAGATTCAATAGAATATGCAATGAATAGATACTCTAATGAAGCAAATAGACTTTACAGTGTTTTGGATAAAAAATTATATAACAAAAACTGGATTACTGGAGAATATTCAATAGCTGATATTGCTACTTATCCCTGGACGATGACGCCTGAAAGACAGGGAGTTGAATTAAAAAATTTCCCAAATGTAAAAAGATGGAAAGAAGATATGAGCAAAAGACCAGCAGTAAAAAAAGGTATGGTTGTAGGCCAGGATATGAAAAAAAATACTAAATTAACTGAACAAGAATTTTCTAATTTATTTGGAAAAAATCAGTATAAGCAACGCTAGCCTATGAAAATAAATTGGATAAAGAAAACAAAAGAAGGGATTCAAATAAAAAATGGGCAATTTTATATTGATCCTATTTATCCAGTCCAAAAAGCTATTGTTACGCATGCCCATGCTGATCATGCTAGGTCAGGGCATTATCATGTTATAGGAACACATGAAACGATTGAAATTATGAAAACAAGGTATGGTGAAAATTTTTGTAAGAAATATACCTGTTATAAATATAATCAAAAATTTAAAATAGATGGTGTCGATCTTTTTTTAGCACCAGCTGGCCATGTGCTTGGTTCAGCACAAATAGTCATGGATTTTAATAATCAAAGAGTTACAGTTGCTGGTGATTATAAAAGGCAATTTGATCCAACTTGCACTCAATTTGAACCTATAATATCAGATGTATTTGTTACTGAAGCAACTTTTGGTTTACCGGTTTTTAAACATCCTGATGCTAAGTCACAAATTGAAATTTTGATCAATTCAATAAAGAAGTTTCCTGATCGGTGTCATGTTATTGGAGTTTACAGCTTAGGCAAAGCTCAAAGACTTATCAAAATGATGAGAGACTTCGGTTGGAATGATACTATTTATATCCACGGGTCACTTGTAAAAATATGCGAATTATATAAGAAATTTGGGATTGATTTAGGAAAATTAGAACCCGCAACTATTCAAGATAAGCCAAAGAAACCGCATGAGTACTATAAGGGAAAATTGATACTAGCACCACCATCTGCTTTATCAGATATTTGGTCTAGAAGATTTCCTGATCCTATTATAGGTATGGCCTCTGGATGGATGACTGTTAAACAAAGAGCAAAGCAGAGGGGTGTAAATCTACCCTTGATATTATCTGATCATGCGGATTGGAACGATATTTTAAAAACTATAGAGCAAGTTTCCCCAAAAGAAGTTTGGGTTACACATGGTTCAGAGGAAGCCTTGATATATGAGTGTGAAAAAAGAAATCTATCTGCAAAAGCATTATCTTTAGTGGGTTATGAAAGTGATAATGATATATGAAAAGATTTTCAGAGTTATTATTAAATCTGATTTTTACTTCTAGTAGAAATGACAAAATCGCCCATATAATTAATTGGATAAATGGATCTGATATAGAAGAAATAGGGTGGGGTTTATCTATCATTTGTCAAGAACTTGATATTTCTAGAGTCAAACCTTCTATTATTAAAGAAATTTCTATTTCACATTTAGATAAATACCTTTTTGATGTCTCTTACGATTACGTAGGTGATATGGCAGAAACTGTATCTTTAATATGGCCTGAAAAAATTACTAAAGAAAAAAATTTTTTAAACGCATCTTTAACAAAAGTTATATATGATTTAAGAAATATTACTAAACAAGATGCTCCAGAATTAATCTCAAATTACCTAAATAATTTTGACCAAAACACACGCTGGGCTTTTTTAAAAATTATAACTGGTGGATTGCGTGTTGGAGTATCTAGTAGACTAGCTAAAATTGCTTTATCCAACTTTTATAAAAAAGATATAAATGAAATAGAGGAACTCTGGCATGCATTTGATCCACCATATAGAGAATTAATTGAATGGTTGCAAGGAATAACAAAAAAACCTAATGTAAATGATCGGCCAGTATTTAGATCTCCAATGCTTGCAAATCCGCTTGAAGAAATTGATTATAAGATTATTAACCCAAATAATTATTTAGCTGAATGGAAGTGGGATGGAATTAGGATTCAACTAGTTTCATTGAACCAAACTGTAAAACTTTATTCTAGAACTGGTGATGATATATCAAAAACATTTCCAGAAATAACTAGTTTAAAACTCAAACAAAACTTCTCTTTAGATGGGGAGCTTATGGCTGGAGAAATAAATCTCCCAGGAACTTTTAATGATCTTCAACAAAGACTTAATAGAAAAAGCCCATCAAAAGAAATCATAAAAACAGTGCCTACATTTATTATAGCCTATGACATTCTTTTCCTGAAAAGTTCAGATATTAGGCAAAAGAAAATAACTGAAAGAAGAAAAATCTTATCTCAATTTCTGAATAAGGAAAACCTACCATTTATTAAATTTTCGGAAGAAGTAGAATTTAAGGATTTTAATGAACTAGAGCAAAAAAGACTAAAATGTAGAGAAGAGCTTAATTATGAAGGGCTTATGTTAAAATTAAAAAATTCAATATATCAACCTGGAAGACCCAAAGGACCATGGTATAAATTTAAACGGGACCCTTTTAATGTTGACGTCGTCTTGCTTTATGCCCAAAGAGGTCATGGGAAAAGATCTTCTTTATATTCAGATTATACATTTGGTGTATGGCAAAAAAGTTCTTTAAATGAAGAATTAGTAACTGTTGGAAAGGCATATAGTGGTTTCACTGATAAGGAATTAATTAAACTTGATAAATTTATAAGGACTAAAACAATAAATAAATTTGGTCCAGTTAGAGAAGTTGAAAAAAGTTTGGTATTAGAAGTTTCATTCGATGATATTCAAAATTCTAAACGCCATAAGTCAGGTCTAGCGATGCGCTTTCCTAGAATTAAAAGAATAAGATGGGATAAACCGGCTAATGAAGCAGATACCCTAGAAAATCTAAAAAAATTAGTTAACTAGTTTTGAGAAAAGTTAAGTTAAGTTAGAGAATAAATTTATTAATATAGACTAAGTACTTGTTAAATTCTCTAGATCTTTAGGCTTATAAGCATCTCTAAGAGTACAGGACCCTGTTAAAGTTTGAGTTAAAAGGTTTTCCTTGCACTTTGTCCAAGAAGGAGCATCTCTGTTATCCATCATCCATAATTGAGAAATTGCTAAAATAGCTAATAATATTAATAGTATCCAAGAAAATCTGCTCATTCTATACCTCTTTATCCCAATCATAAATATAATCTGTAATTTTATCCATATTTATATCGTTTTCTGAAATTACTTTTTGAGCAACACTATACTTTTCATTGAGAGTATTATCTTCGTATTCTTGATTTAAAGGGTGCCATTCAGGTATGTCTTTACCTTCATTTACTAATTTATAAGCACATGTTTCTGGCATCCAGTTTAGTTGAGATAGATTCGATGGTGTAAGTTTAACGCAATCATGAACTATATCTTTTCTGTTGATATAA
>JBJLFF010000002.1:0-71799 GCA_045565515.1 Puniceispirillales bacterium (SeqCode) | reverse complement strand
TGCATCAATCTCTGCTTAAAGAAAACAAAACTTAATTAAAAGCTTAAGGTTATTTATTTAATTTTAAGCTTTTCTTTATTTAATTTGAAACAAACTGCCTGAAATTTATAGTTAAATTACAAAAAAATAAATTCTAAAAAATCAAATTAGTTGACAGGTATTTATTTCGCTGTTTTTAAATAGATGTTATGAAAATACTTTCAATAATTTTATTAATAATTTTTATTCACAAAAGTGCTTTTTCAGATGAGCTTCAGATTATAGCTCAAGGCGATATAGAATTTGGTGAGTATTTAGCAGGGGAATGCGCAGCGTGCCATCATCAAGCTGGAATAAGTAAGGGTATACCTGCAATAAATGGTATGGATGCAGAAGTTTTTGTTGCATTAATGCTTGCATACAGATCTAAAGAGATGGAAAATCCTGTCATGCAGATGATAGCAGGAAGACTTGACGATGAACAAATTGGTTCTCTCGCGTTGTATTTTAGTAAATTAGATCCTCCAAAATAAACCCTCCTAAATAAATAGATTTATTCTATTTACTTAAAATCAAAAACTGGTACCATTCAAGTACTTATAAAAATTAAAGGGGAGGAATTTAATGTCAAAAATTTCAAGACGTACTTTTACTGGCGTTCTTGCTGCCTCAACTGCTTCACTTGCAATGCCCTCAATTTCATTGGGAGCCCTTCCAAGAGTAGTTGTCATTGGTGGTGGAGCTGGTGGAGCGACCGCAGCAAAATATATAGCAAAAGATTCAAAAGGTGCCATTGATGTTACACTTGTAGAAGCTTCAAAAAGATATTACACATGCTTTTTTTCTAATTTGTATCTTGGTGGGGTACGTAACTACGGATCTATAGGCCATAATTATTATGGTTTAGCAGTAAACAGAGGCGTGAATGTTGTTCATGAATGGGCGGTTTCAGTTGATAGTGCTGCAAAAAAAGTTAATTTAGGCTCAGGTAACAGTGTATCATATGATAAACTAGTAATTTCTCCTGGAATTGATCTTAAATATGACAGTATAAATGGTTATTCACCAGAGGCTCAAAGTCATATGCCTCATGCATGGAAGTCTGGAACACAAGTTCAACTTCTAAAAAATCAGGTAATGAATATGAAGCAAGGTGGAACATTTGTGATGGTTCCTCCACCTAATCCGTATAGATGTCCTCCTGGCCCGTATGAGAGAATTTCAATGATCGCTCATCAGTTCAAGAAAACAAATCCAACAGCAAAAATAGTTGTTATTGACCCTAAGAATAAATTTTCTAAACAAGGTTTATTTATGGATGGCTGGCAGAGACACTATCCTGGGATGGTTGAATGGATTGATGCTGATACCCACGGTGGTTTAAAAAATATAAATGTTGCTAAGATGGAATTTGAAACAGATCTTGACACTTTTAAAGCTGATGCAGCTTCAGTAGTTCCAGCACAACAGGCAGGTTCAATAGCAATGGCTGCAGGTGTTAACAATGGTGATTGGTGCCCAATTGTTCCAGCTTCTATGCAATCACAAGCAGACGAAAATATTTATGTTTTAGGTGACGCTTCTGTAGCGAAATCAATGCCTAAATCTGGTTTTTCTGCTAATAGTCAAGCTAAAGTAGCGGCAAATCATATTAGGGGTAGTTTAACAGGCAGTAAGGTTTTTGGTGCACGTTATGCTAATACATGTTGGTCTCTTATTGGTACTAATGACGGAATTAAAGTTGGCGCTAGTTATAAAGCAGGAGACGAGCAAATTGAAGCTACTAGTAAATTTGTATCTAAAAATGGTGAAGACGCTGATACTAGAAAAGCTACATACGAAGAATCTATTGGTTGGTATGAAGGTATAACATCAGATATGTTTTCCTAATACCTCAATTAATAATAATTAAAAAAGGCGACATTTAAGTCGCCTTTTTTATATCCCCTTAATCTCAACAGTATTTTTAAAATTTGGTTTTATTAACTTCTTTTCAGAAATATATTTTTCCAGTAGATCAAATACTGCTGGCCCTTGAACATCAGGATTTATGGAACCCCAACCCCCAACAATATAATTTTTAGAAGGATCAATGTATTCTCCGGTTGAAAGCATTGTTAAATTGCTAATTCTTTCTCCTATAGAATTTTTTGGACTGCATGTATAGGATAATCCACCAACCCTGACCATATCACCGCCTTGTTGAAAAAATGGGTCTGGATTAAAAATATTGTCAGCCACATCTTCAAGGAGGTTTTTAATCGTTTCCCCACTCATTTCAGTTCTATATACCTCTGGATAATTCATAGCTGTTTGTGAATAAATATCGTCTATGGTTATCTTTTGTCCTGGCAGAATAGTGGTTCCCCAACGAAACCCAGGGCTTAATGAAATTTCAGTATCTCTGTTTTGTATTATTGCATCGCATATTACATTATCCCATGGGCCGCCAAAGTTTCCTCTTCTATATAAAAGTGTTTCAGCTTCACCAATTACTCTATTGCATTCATTTTCATAGGGAGCTCTTACATTACTAATTAGGGCAGACATTTCTGGATCTGGTTCTATAACTTCAGAAAAGATTGGTATTAAGTTAGAGGAATAATCCACTACTTTACCACCTTCCACTTTCAAATCTATTCTGCCCAAATATTTACCATGGGACCCAGATGATAAAATTAGTGTGTTTTTAATTTTTATTGCTTTGGGAATTGCGTCATGGGTATGGCCAGTTAGAATAACATCAACGTTATTGAGATTAGATGCTAACTTTTGATCAACGTCAAAACCATTATGAGATAAAAGGACTATTACTTCCGCGCCTTTTTGTTTTGCTTTATCAATATTTTTCTGAATAACTTCTGGTCTTATACCAAAAGACCAGCCTTCTACTAAATATCTTGGATTGGCTATAGGTGTGTAAGGAAAGTGTTGACCTATGACAGCAACGTTAACGCCTCCTTTTTCAAAGAATTGAGTGCTTTCAAATACTGGTTCATCCCATTCTGTATCAAAGACATTGCCTCCTAAAAATGAATAACCCATTTTTTCAGTAAGTTCTGCTAAACGTTCCTTTCCTAATGTAAATTCCCAATGGCCTACCATTGCCTCTGGTTTTAAGAGGCTCATTGCAGACATCATATCAGCCCCTTGTGTTTTAAGTGATGTATATGAACCTTGCCATGTGTCACCACCATCTAAAAGTAACACCTTATCATCTCCTCTTTCAGCTCTAATATGCTTTACAACACTCGCCGTTCTATCTAATCCTCCTAATTTCCCGTATTCAAAAGCCAGAGGTACATAATCTAACATTGTATGAGCGTAAGCTAATGGTGTTTTTGGTGATATATTAAAATAATCAAGAAAAGCTTCGCCAACTAAATGAGGTGGTATACCTTCAAATTTACCAATGCCAAAATTTTCCGAGGGTGGCCTAAAATAAACAGGTTTTAATTGTCCATGAAGATCAGTTAAATGAAGTAAAGTGACCTGTCCTTTATCATTAAATTTAAGTAGATCATTTTGACTTAGTTGTTGTTTAGCAGCAACTGAATTCCAACTTTTTCCACCAATTAGTAAAGCTGTTATTGATGCTAATTGAAGAAACTCTCGTCTCGATTTCATTATTTAATGCCTAATTTATTTCAAAATAAATGCTATGAACTTTCATCTTCCGGGGTTACGTCAATGTCTCTAGCTCTTCCAATAACCTTGGTAGAAACATTGCAGTCTTTCATACATGGCTGACCATTTGTATTTACAATATCTGGTCTTGGATCAGGCAACAAGAAGCCATTTCTATTAGGCATTTCGATTTCACCAATATTTTTTTCTGACAAGACAAAATCCTCATCAATGATATCGCTCATATATAGAAGATACGCTACTATTTCATAAGTCTCGTCATGAGATAATGATTGAGCAACTCCGTATGGCATTGCTCTGTAAATATAGTCGTACATTGTAGACGCATATGGCCAATAACTTCCTGTAGTTTTCTCGGGGTCATGAGATGCCAAACTATCCTCACCTCCAACTAATGCTGGCCATCTGTCAGCTCCTTCTCCAAAGTCACCATGGCAGGCGGCGCACTGCTCTGTATAAATTTCTTCACCTATTAATGCAGTCCCGCTTCCTATTGGAGCTCCAAGACCATCAGGTCTTACGTCTATGTCCCAGCCAGCAATTTCTTCTTTGGTGGCTAACTTTCCTAAATTAAATTTCCTTTCGCTTGCAGAAGAAATATTTACTAGCAATAAAGCAATTAATATACTTAGGAACCATTTAACCAAGCCTAACATTGTCTACCTTCCCATTTTTAGAAACCAGCCAGGTAGCAATCGAGTTGTTATGGTAGATTGAATTTACACCCCTAATTTTTTGGAGTTCAGAAATAGTTGGCTGTACGTAGTTGGTTTCATCTATAGCTCTAGATTGTAATTTTAACTCCTCACCATTCCATTCAAATGGCATTGTAAAACGAGTTAATGATTTACTTAAAATGGGTGAATGTAATTGAGCAGTTTTCCAATTTTTTCCACCGTCAATAGACACGTCAACACGCTTAATTTTTCCTCTACCAGACCAAGCAAGACCACGTAATTGTTGCACCCCTTTTGAGAGAATTGGTTTTTCAGGGCTTGGAGAGGTAATAACTGATTTAGCGTCCATAACCCAAGTAAACATTCTGGCTTTTCCACTTGAAAGTAGATCAGTATATTTAGACGTTTCCTCTCTTGTCATGTAGGGTTTGTCACCGAACTCAAGTCTCCTTATCCATTTTACCCACATATTGCCTTCCCATCCTGGAACAACAAGCCTTGCAGGGTATCCTTGCTCTGGTCTTAAAGCTTCTCCATTCATTGCCCATGCTATAATACAGTCATCTAATAATTTTTCTATTGGTATTGACCTTGTCATACCTGAAGAGTCACTTCCCTCAGCTAGAACCCATTTAGCTTTATCTTTTAAGCCAGTTTCTAACAGAAGATCTGATAATTTTACGCCTGTGTATTGGACATTATGAACCATTCCAAAAGTATATTGGCATCCATTAAGCTGTGAACCTCTCCATTCCATTCCGCCATTAGCTGCGCATTCAAGAAAATAAAACTTATTAGTTTGAGGAAAACGTTTTAAATCATCAAGCGTAAAAATCATTTCCCTGTCCACCAATCCGTTTATCATTAAACGAAAATCATTTGGATTAATTACTGATACTCCTCCATGATGTCTTTCAAAGCATAATCCGTTTGGTGTGACAATTCCTTCTAAGTCTTGAAGCGGTGTAAAATTAACAGATGATTCTGCACTTGCTGTTAACCACTCGACATTTCTTCGGATAACGTGAGCTTCATATTCTGAAGGTACTCCATATGGATTTACATCAACACCGTCACCAAGATACTGTGTCCATTCAGGAAGATTTGGAGGAAGATTCTCTGGGTTCGTATCTTGTGAAAAAATCTTTTTGGGAGCTAATGCAATTGCTCCTAAAGAAGCAGTCCCAGTAATTAATTGTCTTCGATTTAGTTTTTTACTGATTGGGTTATTTTTTATTTGTTTTTTTTTATTCATCTTTAAGAAACGATCATTTTCTTTGAAATTGAGTATTTTTCACCGCTATCATCTAACCATTCAAAATCAAAAGTACCACTTTCTTTAGCTTTGTATTGAAAGACAATATATGGATTTGTTGAAATAGAAGGTTCTAGTTCCATTTGGAATACTTTCTTACCATTAAATTTTGCGCTAAAGGCGTTGATTATTTGTCTTGGTATCGTTTTGCCGTCCGTATCCTTCATTCTTCCGCTATGCATTGGATGACGAATTAATGTTTTAATTTCAATAATCTCATCCACTGAAACTTCTTTAGGAACTTTAACTCTTGGTTTTATTGAAGACATATTAACTCCTTAATTACCCGCCACAACCACCGATAGTGACCTTTACTTTTGCATTTGTCATTAGAAATTGGCCATTATTTTTTTCAGCCAATAAAAATACATTTTGTGTTTTCGATAATCTCATTCTTGTTGTAGCAGAACATGATCCCATTTCAGGAGTAAAAGAAAATTTTGCTACATTAGGTGAAGGATTGCCATCAGAAAGAATATAGACTGATTTAATATAATCAGACTGTGTCATTGGACTATCCATTTCAAAACTAACTTTTACTTGATTACCATTTTCTGCAATTTCAGGTAAATCAAGATAAATATCACTCTCTTCAGCACCCAATCCATTTGTAATTTCATCAATTCTTTTTAGAGCCTGATTAGATTGAGAAAAGGATAATGATGGTAAAATAGCTGACCCTGCAAAACCACTTATCAAAAATAATGCACTTCTTCTTGAAACTTTGTATAATTTTCTTAATTTCATTTAAATCCTCATGGACAAATAATATTCTATTGATATTAATTATATAGTAAATTTGATCTAATCAATCAAATGATTATTCACGTTGAAGAATTTCATCAACTTGCCACCAAAACATTTCAGGATTTGAGTAGCCTGTAATTCTTCCTATTTCATTTTGGTCTTCAAAAAAAATAAAAGTTGGTGTTATATTTGTCTTTTCGACATTGTAATAATGATCTTTTAAAAAGTCATCTAGTTCTATTCTTTTTAGGGGATAATTTTTTGCTATATCTGTTTTAGGATAAATTTTTCCTATTTGCTTTTCCCAAATTTGGCAATAGATACAATATTCAGAAGTTACCATTACAAGATTATTCGCAGCTAAAGAATAATTAGCCAAAAAAATAAAAATTGATACTGCTATGTAGTTTATTAATATTCGCGATTTAGAAATCATTTATTTGTGAACTGTTAAAACATTCAATCTAAAGCTCTTTTAATAACTCTTTAAATATTTTTTTTGATTTCCCACGCATTTTGGCTTTTTTGATCTTATCAAGATTACTTAAGTCATTTCCAACAACGACTAAACCAATCATTCCCATCGCTTTATGCGGGGTGCATATGTACAAGTAAATTCCTGGAATTTTAAAATCATATTCAGCATCTTTACTTATCTTTGATTTAAATTTTTTTACACCATCAGGCATTTCAACAAATTCTACATTATGGCCTTTGTCTACTGATTTCCATATTATTTTGTCGTCAACATTGATCTTTGCTACTTTAATTGAATAGACCATTTTTTCCTTGCCTAATTTATTAAGCATTTCAATTTCAATTGTTTCGGCAAAACTATGAAAAGGTAAAAAAATAATTGAAAATAAAAACAGAGCATATTTAATCATTATTAATCATCCAATTTGTTGTTTTATCTAAAAATACACTTAACAAAAAAAAATAAAAGAAATTTCATAGTGTTGATAAATAGTGTTTAGTAAATTTTTTTCTCAACAATTAATATTTATTTAAATTTAAAGCCATACAAAAAGATGCATAGCTTTAATTATTTAAGAATTTGATACTGATTTTTCTCTCTGTCAATTCTAGTGGCACCTGTTTCAGTTTTAATTATTTTACCATTATTTATTGTATGGACCTCTAAAATTGCCTCCCTTGTATTGTCAGGGAATATCCCAATGTGATGTAAAATTAAAATTTCGTCATTTTCATATATACATCTTGCTTTCTCGAATGAAAGCTTTCCTTCTGCCATTGATTTAAACATATCTGAAACAATTGGTGTCCAGTCTTCTTTGTTAAGTTCTTTGCTATATTGATGTCTTAAAAAAATGAAATCTGAGTGTAAAAGTTCAAGATAACCATTTAAATCACATTCATTAATTGAACTTTGTAACTTTTGAAAAACTGACATACAAACTCCTAAAATTTTAAACTTTATATAATAATTATTTCCACATCGTAATTTTATAATTTACTTAAAAATTATATTTTTATTTATCTGATTGACAAGCATTGTTATTAATCTATTTCATATCAATAAAAAGTTTTATTTAGAAATATAAATGGCAATAGTTAAAGAAAAAGTAATTGAAATAAATCATTTTACAGATAGATTGTTTCGTTTCAAAACTACTCGTAATCCTGGAACAAGGTTTCGTGATGGTGAATTTTTAATGATTGGACTTGAAATAGAGGGTAAACCTCTACTACGAGCATATTCGGTAGCTTCACCAAACTATGAAAGATTTATGGAATGGTTTTCTATAAAGGTTCCAAATGGGCCTCTCACCAGCAAATTACAATTAATAAAAATAGGTGATGAAATTATTACAAATACAAAAGCTGTTGGGACTTTGGTGCTTGATAATTTAAAACCTGGAAGAAATTTGTATTTGCTCGCTACTGGAACCGGTTTAGCGCCATTTATGAGCCTTATAAGAGGTATAGAAACTTATGATAATTATGAAAAAATTATATTATTATGGAGCACAAGGTTTGCCAAAGAATTAGGCTATAACAAATATTTAGAACAACTCAATCATGACAAGAACTTAAGAGATATAATTCAAAATAAATTTTATTATTATCCATCAGTAACGCGTGAAAAGTGGAAGAATACAGGCAGAATATCAACAGTAATATATAATGGTTCAATTCAAACAAAACTTGGCATTGAAAATTTCGATAAAGAAAAAGACAGAGTTATGGTTTGTGGATCTATGCCAATGAACATAGAATTTAAAAAATACTTTACAGAAAAATTAGGTTGTAAAGAGGGTAACAGTAGTATTAAAGGGGAAATTGTTTTTGAAAAATCTTTCGTTGAAAAATGAAAAATTTATAACTGAAAATGGTTATATTAATTTAAAATAATATTTTTAGAATAAAACGAATTAAAGCTTCAAGTATTGATATAATAATGAGTAAGAATTCAAATTTACTATATTAATCCTATCTAAAGATGAGAACTTTTTTAAATACTCATAATTAAGCCAAAATTATTAGAAGCAATTTACAAGTAAAGAAAATATTTAATAACCTGTTTCTCCCTTCTATCGTTATTACTATATGTTATCACTCTTTTTCTATTTTTTGAGATAACACTGCCTACTTAGAAAGGCTAATTGAAATAAGTGCCTAAATAACATGAGATTATGTGTTCATGATGTTGACGCACCCTGATATACATATAGAAATAAAAAATCTTCTATTGATTTATCAAAGAAATCGCTGTATCCCTTGGTAGAACTTACTGTAGGAGTGTAGCTCAACTGGTAGAGCACCGGTCTCCAAAACCGGGGGTTGTAGGTTCAAGTCCTATCGCTCCTGCCATTCAACATTTATAAGAATATATGAGCTCAATCATTTCAAATACTAAAACTTTATTATCATTTTACTTAGTTATTTTTTTATTATTTTCGAATGTAAGTTTATCAGCTGTCAAAATTAAAGGGGGTGTTATTACCTCAGCAGAGGTGCTAAAAACTGAAAAACCCAAAAAAAGAAATGATTTGATATATGATCTAAAAAAAATAAACCTATCACATTTAGATAAAAAAATAACTCTTAAAGAGGCTGTTAGATTTGAAAACCGAATTGGAATAGGAGCACCCTATGATAGAGTTAAAAGATATATAGGAAAAACAAGAAAAGAGGCCATTAAAATAGTTGTTCAGGAACTTGAAAACTACCAAGACGATTTTGACTGGCCAGATTGGAAAAATAATTATACACCCACGACATTTATTGAGGATGGGCTCAGAAGAAATAAAAGAGATTGCAGAGTAAGTTCTTTTAGGACAGACTTAGAGTTTAAGTGGTCTAAGTCGATTTTAAAAAACTCAATACCACAATTTGAGAAATTAGCGTTGCTTTGGCTTGATCATTTTTCAGTAGCATTTGATGAATATGATCAATCTCATTCTTTTGTACGTCATCTTGAATTTATAAGGAGAAATGCAATTGGAAACTTTGATACATTTTTAAAAGAATCAATTAAAGATCCAGGAATAATTGTATATTTGAATAATGAGCAAAGTACTACTCAGAAGCCTAATGAAAATCTTGCTAGAGAATTTTTAGAATTATTTTCATTGGGTGAAGGGAATTATTCTGAGAATGAGATCAAAAATTTTGCAAAAAAACTGCCTGGTCATAGTATAAACCATGTATCTCAGGATTTTCAATATTATAAATATAAAGAATCTGGGCAAACATTATCTGCTTTTGGTGAAAAATTTGATAAGCCTAATGAATTTATTGATATAGTTGTTAATCATCCAGCTTTTGGTGAATTCATTGGAAAAAAGTTTTATAATGAATTTGTGAAGCTCGGTGAACCAGATACAGATGATCTTGCTATATTAGTGACAACTTTCAAAAAAAATAACTTTAACATTATCAAACTTTTCGAAGCTACAATAAGCTTAGAGAGTTTTTGGGATAAACAAAACAAACTAACTCTTATCAAAAGTCCAATTGAACTTATCTATGGTGCAGCAAGAACTCTAGGAGTGGCTAAATGGCAAAATCAATTAAATATTAGTTGGTTAATATTTTTGTCCAAAGATTTTGGCCAAGACCTTTTTAATCCCCCAAATATTGCTGGATGGCCAACTGGAAAAGACTGGCTAGCAGGACAGTTACTTGAAAAAAGAATGTCAAAATTAAAAAACCATTTTATTGAAACTCAACTATCAAAGAAAATAAATCAGAGGCAAATTTCCGAGTTTAAAATAAATGATGTTAAAATTACACCATACAAAACAGGCAAGTGGCTAATGCTTTATTTAAAATTTTTGGGCACTACTGACACTTCAGACAAAATAGAAACATTCACTATTGGTTTAGACGCTAATCTCAAAAAAAATTCTTTTCATGCGATTAGATTAGACGAACAATCATTTAAAATTCCAACTAAATTAAGCTACAAAAATCAACCTGGTAGGTTTTTTATCGGTAAATCATCTATAAAAGATGGAACTTATAAAAAACTTTTTAATTATCTTCCGAATAATAAGAAGATTAAGCTAAATAGTATTTGTAAATATTTGATATCAGATCAAAATATTTCTAATATTTTTCAAAGCACAAGAAAATTAACTTTGCAAGAAGACATTCACAATTTTCTTGATAATAATGGGTTAGAGAAGAATGTCACTAACCTAGCTGAAATGTGTTTTAATCTTGAAGAAGTTGGAATAGCGCAAATTAATAAAGGATCTAAGGGGTTATTATCAAAAGTTACGAATAAATATAATGACGAACTAGATCTTTTTTATAAAAATCTTGTAAAGGATCAACTCGGTGTTGAAACAATTATTATTAATTATATTCCCAAAGATTTTGAAACAAAGGAGTGGGCTGACATAAATATTGGATTTTATGGGGTTAAATTAAATGAGAAATTTTGGAATGGTATACAAATTAGATTTGGTACTGACATAAATTCAAAAAAGAAAAAAAAATGGAAAAATTTAAACCGTATTGAAGTTAGACACGGCTTTAGCAATCCCCCAATATTTACATCTTGGGAAAACAGTTGGATTAGCAATTGGGATGGTCATTATGGATGGAATTCCTCATTTCCAGTTGGGCCAAGAATGGATAACTTCAATGCTAAAACTCGGGATGAAAAACTACTTATGACTAGGCTTCTTCAATCAATGGAGCATATTCTTGAAAATAAAAATTCTTCGAGACATTTAAAGGACAATATTTATGTCCAAAATTGGTTGAGAGATAGAATCTCAGAATCAAAATCAAAATGGAATTTAAATAATGGTTTAATACCAAATACTAAAATATATAGTTTTGCATCAAATGATAATGATAAAAATTATAAAACATTCCAATGTGGAGCTAAAAGGGCGGGGATTGATTTTGTAAAAGTTCGATATGTAGACAAGAAGCTACATGATGCTCTACCTTCAGGTTTTACAAAAAACTTAGAGGTTAAATTAACAACTTTATTACTTCCTGAAGTAGACCTTGGGATTGATGAAGATGAATTTATGTCTATACTTAGTTATGAAGGATATCAGCTAAAATGAAATTAAATAGAAGAAAATTTAATAACTTTTTTATATCATCATCTTTGTTTAGCCTATACCCTAATTTATTAAGGTCGAATAATCTAGGTAATAAAGTATTGATTTTAATTGAGCTTCAAGGAGCTAATGATGGTCTAAATACAGTAATTCCTTACAGTAATAATTTTTATTATAAATTAAGACCTAATATTGCAATAAAGAGAGACGAAATACTTACAATTGATAAAAATATTGGCCTTCATTTTTCCCTTGAGGGGCTTGCAAAATTATATGAAAATGGGGAATTAAAAATAATTCAAAATTTAGGTTATCCTCAGCCAGTACTTTCTCATTTCCGGTCAATTGAACTTTGGGAAACTGGTGGTGACGGTATGTCAAAAGGAAGAGATGGATGGCTAGTTCCTTCATTGGACAGTATTTCTAAATTATCAAAAATAGATGCAAAAGCTATCCATCTTGATGCAGCACCAGGAGTTTTTAAAGGTGGACTTGATGGTTATTTAGGACCAAACTCAATAGACTATAACCCGTCAGAACTTGAATCTAGAGATTCTACAATTCCAACTTTAGCTGATAATAATATTGGCCTTCTTGGAGAACTAATTAAGCAAAGAAAAGAAAATGCGATTAATATAAAATCTCTAAAAAATAAATTGAGTAAGAAAAATTCAAATTTTAAAATAGGTAGAGGTGCTTTAGGTTCTCAACTATCTCAAGTTATCTCGCTTATTGATGCTGGTGTAAATATCCCTGTTTTTAAAGCTTCTATGGGAAGTTTTGATACGCATATTGATCAATATTGGAAGCACCGAGATTTACTGAGAGAATTAAGTGAAGGAATATCAGATCTAGTTAAAAACCTAAAAAGAATAGGTATATGGAATGATACAATAATTATGACATATTCTGAATTCGGAAGGCGAGCAAATGAGAATGGCTCACGTGGAACTGATCATGGAATGGCTGCACCACACTTTCTTCTTGGGGGATCGATTAAAGGAGGAATATTTGGAGGGGAGTTAAATTTCAATAAATTAAATAATAATAATTTAGCGTTCCAAGTAGACTATAGATCTCTATATAATCATGTTTTATCTAATCACTTTAATTTAATAAATAATCCTTTTTCTAATTTTAAATCAGATTTAATTTCTTGATATATTCAAAATAGTTTTAATAAAAAAAAATGATTATTAAATATATTGTAACTTTAATTTTATTGATTTTTTTTATGTCAGTACAGTCAAATGCAGAGAAGTTATCACTATCGACTTTTATGTGGGAGAAAAGACTGGTAATTTTATCTTTAGATAATTCTAATTTAAATTTTTTAAAAAAAACTAAACAGTTTATTGCAAATAATTTATGTGACTTTAATGATAGAAATCTTGAGTTTATACCTTTTCAAAATGGTATTAACAAAAATTACCAAACACCAACTTATATTAAAAATCAAAACGGGTTTTGGTTAGTTGGTTATGATGGTCAAGTTAAGCTTTATTCAAAAGACTTAAGTTTTTTAAGTACTTTTTTTGATGAAATAGATACAATGCCAATGAGGATAGATGAAATGTCTTCATCACAAAATAATTGCTAAATGACCTTTAAGTGACTATTTCATAAATATATACTTTAGAATTATATGATTGAATTTTTGTAATGAGAAGTTTTTCAATAATGATAATATTTGCGATAGTTTTTATAACCTTTTTATATGTTGTAATGACTTTTGTTGGAAAAAAAAATACAGACTTTTCATCAAATATTAATGGTAATGTAAGTGGTCGAGATGGAGTTACACAATCATTAAGTCCTATAGGAATAGTTAACGGAATTGTTGGAACAAAATAAAAAAACTATAAAAAGCTTTAAAAAATATAATATAATTTTAGCATTATTTATATGATTAGAATTCTTTTAATACTTTTACTCGCAACGTATATTTTATGGGTAGTCTATAGATATTTTTCTAATAGTCAGAAAGTTCGAAATAATTCTTCTTACAATATCTTTTTGCCTATAATTTTTTTAGTTGTTATTTTTGCGGGTGTTTATTTTTTATTACCAAAACTTGTTTTAATTTTTCAAAAATTTGTTCCATTTTTAACCAATCCAATAGGTATTTTTCAACTCCTAGTTCAAAAACTACTTCCACTCATCAATATAATAAGAGGTGTTTTACCAATTTAATTATAAATAGGCTTTTATGGTAGGCTGTCTATTTGAAAAAGAAAATTTTCTCATACTTGAAAATCATCTAGTTAGATTTTGATTTTTGTATTTGGTCCCAAGCTGCGTTTATAGATCGCATCTTATTTTTACTTTCAGCTATTACTTCTTCTGGTACACCCTTGCTCATTAATAAATCTGGGTGATGTTCCTTTGACAATTTCAGATATCTTTTTCGTATTGTTTGAAGACTGTCACTAGGTGAACTCTCTAGAACTAAATAGGGGTTAAGTTTATCTGAAGACTTTCTACTTTCCTTAATACCATCATATTGCGATTTGCTTAATCCAAAAATTCTAGCAATATCTTCAATCATAATTTCTTCTGATTTACTAACAACTCCATCTGCTTCAGCAACATAAAATAAAATATTAATTACTTCTTCAAGAACGTTTAGGTTATTTCTAAATATCTGTGCAATTTGCTCTGCATACACCTCATAACCGGTACTTTCTTCTTTTGCTTTATTAAATATTTTACCGACTTGGGTCATTTCTGATTTAGGGATCTTAAGCTTATCTTTAATTGCTGCTATTTCTTCTTTGCTTACTTGTCCATCAGCTTTGCTTAATTTTGCTGATAAAACTATAAGTGAAATAGCAAAAATTTCCTGATTTTGTTGAAAAGAGGAATGCCTTATTGAAGATCTTGCTTTTGAAATTCGTCCACCTATAAATGATCCTAATAGCATTCCTAATGGTCCACCAAAGGAAAATCCTATAGCTCCCCCAATCAAACTTCCCCAAATAGACATTTTATTTTCCTTCTAAATTATTGAAAATGAAATTTTATATATTCTGCTAAATTACTTTTATAATCTAATTTTTAAAAGTATATATTTATAATATTAATTAAAAATAAAGGTTACAAATTGCATTATAATACAGAAAAAAATGACCATAATTTACCCCATGACCCATTTAAAGCATTAGTTTCACCTAGACCTATAGGATGGATTGGAACTAGAAATAAGGAGGGCACTAACAACCTAGCCCCGTACAGTTATTTTAATGCAATATCAGATAAACCATACTTTATAATGTTTGCTTCTACTGGATTTAAAGATTCAATTAAAAATATAGAAGAAACAAAAGTATTTACTTGTTCACTCGCAACTGAAAAATTATTTAATAAAATGAATTATTCTTCTGCTAGCACTAAGTATGGTCAAGATGAATTTGAGTTATCAGGTCTAGTTCCTAAAGATGGAAATTTTGTAAACGCGCCTTATGTTGGTGAAAGTCCTGCTGCCCTTGAATGTGAATTATGGAAAGTAATTGATTTACCAGGTTCAGATAGATCAGATTTATCTGGAAGTTACGTTGTATTTGGTCATGTTAAAGGAATTTACATTGATGATAAGTATATAAAAAATGGATTATTTGATACTAGAAAAGCTAAGCCGTTGGGAAGGCTTGGCTATATGGATTATGGAATAATTAATGATAGTAATATTTTTTCTAAAAAAAGACCTTTAATTGATGAGGATGGTAAAATAATCAAAGAATAATTTTATTATGATGATTTATTAATATTAGTTAATACAAATTGATATTGACACAACAAAAATTATCGATGAATAATTTAAATTATTAATCAAATTTAAAAGGAGATCTTATTGTGCTTAATAAAGTATTAAAAATGATATCATTAGGTGGTTTGATTGGATTATTTTTTTCTGTAAATATTGCTTTAGCAGCAGATGTGACTTGGAGAATGGCTCATAAGATGCCCCCTGATAGTCCAGAAGGAAAAGTATTCCAAAAATTTGCCGATTTAGTTGATGAATACTCAAACGGTAAAATGATGATTAAAATGTTTCCAAATGAACAACTTGGTAAAACTAACGCTGTCCTAGAACAGCTTAAAATGGGAACTGTTCACCTTTATGCTGAAGGTTCAACATACATGAAAAAGTGGGTAAAAGATATAACTTGGACAAGTGCCGCTTTTATGTTTGATGATCGTGATCACTGGGTAAGGTTTATGAACTCAGACCTTGTTAAAGGGTGGTATCAAAAAGCCTCTGATGAAGCAGGTATTGGTGTTCTTGGAGACGTAACTGCAATACTACGAGGTCCTTACCGAGTTATGGTTACTACAAGAGATGTAAAAGCTTTTGATGATATAAAGGGATTAAAGCTAAGAATGCATCCTAGCCAGCTTGCAATCGATACATGGACAACTATTGGAGCTGATGTAAGAACATTAGCTTGGACTGATGTCTATCAATCAATTGATAAAGGAATAGTTGATGCGGTTAATAGCCCTATAGCATTAGTTGAATCAATGAGATTTTATGAAGTTGCTCCACATATAATTAAACATGATGAATACTATCAATCTATTGGTTTCATGGTTCACCAGCCTTCATATGATAAATTATCAGGTGACCTTAAGTCAGCAGTAGACAAAGCTTATTCAGATGCAGGTAAATATAGCTTTACAGTAATGGGTGAAGCTGCTGATGAATCTCTTGGTCGAATGAAATCAAAAGGAGTAACATTTGGCTCAGTAGATAGAAGCCCATTTGTTAAGATTATGGCTGATTTTTATACAAATAAACAACAGGCAGGTGAATTGCCTGAGGGTTTTCTTGCAGCTGTAGAGGCTACTAGATAATCATTGTTTGGTTATGAATGAAAAATATAATAATGGACCACTTTTTAGAGTGGTCCATTTCCTTGATAACATTTTAGATAAGTTTTCTTTTGCCTTTTTAGTGATAGCTAACATCTGCTTGGGATTAATGCTAGTTGGAACCTTTGCAACAATATTCCTCAGGTTATTTACCGTATCATTTTATTGGATTTGGCCATGGACAATGCAACTTTTTGTTTGGATGACATTTTTTGGTTTTTATGTAGTTTACAGGCAAAAAAAAGATATAGTTGTCGATTTTTTAATTATTAATCTTGGATCAAAAGCTATTTTAGCAACTAGATACATAGTTCCAATATTAATTATGATAATTATGGGCTTCATTTTGAAAGAAATGCCTGTAATAATTTCTAGTCAAGTTGGAGTTATAGATGGTGTGCTAACTCCTTGGGGAGGTGAGCTAGAAAGATATACTTTATCAATTCCTCTCGGTATTTCATGTTTATTAATTTTTATAAATTCATTTCTTGAATTATTAAAAACATATTTGGGTTTTCCTGAGGATTTACCGTCATATAGCCAGGAAAAAACTTAGTATGTTTATATTACTTTTTGTAGGTTTTATATTTTTAATATTAATCAGGGTGCCTGTATCTATAGCAATTGGTGCTGCTGTTCTAATGACTTTTTTAACAAGTGATTTTTCTGACTCTTTGTATATTATTCCTCAACAAATTTTAGAGGGTGTTAATAAGCCTTCTTTGGCGGCAGTTCCATTTTTTATAATGGCAGGTAATCTTATGAATGTAGTTGGAATGACAGATAGAATTTTTAATTTTGCAAATTCATTAGTTGGTCATTTTAAAGCAGGTTTAGCTCAGGTAAACGTTTTATCTTCTATGATTTTTGCTGGTGTGTCTGGAGCGGCTGTTGCTGATTGCGCTGGTTTAGGGGCTATAGAAATAAAAGCTATGAAAGAAAGAGGTTATAAACCTGAATTTGCAGCTGCAGTTACAGTATGTTCAGCTGTTGTTGGGCCGATTATACCCCCGTCTATTGGATTGGTAATTTTTGCTTTTTTAGCACAGCAATCTGTTGAAAGAATGTTTTTGGCAGGTATGATACCAGGAATTATTATTGGATTGTCTTTAATGCTATTTAATAGGCTTTTGGCAATTAAACATAATTTTCCCACACAAAAAAAAGCATCTTCAAAAGAGGTAATTTCCTCTGCTTGGGATGGAATTCTGGCTCTTGTGGCACCAGGTATTATTTTAGGTTCTATTCTTGGTGGGTTTGTTACAGCCACAGAGGCTGGTGTTCTGGCTTGCGTTTATTCAATGATGTTAGGATTATTTTACAAAACATTAAATTTTTCAAATTTATGGAAAGCTCTTACCGATACAATGCTAATGACATCAGTTATCATGATTATAATTGGTTTTTCAATTGCTATGGGATGGTTATTAGCAATTGAGCAAGTCCCGCAAATGATAGGTTATTCTATCTTTGCTTTGACTGAATCTAAAAATGTATTTTTAGCTTTGCTTCTTGTTTTTATAATCTTGGTAGGGTGCGTTGTTGAGGGTGTTCCTGCAAAACTTCTTCTAGTGCCAATGTTACTTCCTGTTATTGACAGTTTTGGGATAGATAGGGTCCACTTTGGTATCATTATTCAACTGGGATTACTTATTGGTATCGCAACACCTCCAATGGGAATAGGATTATATATAATGGTAGAGGTTGGTAAAGTACCTTTCGAAAAAGTATCATTGGCAGTTTTACCATTTATGATACCTTTAATGTTAGTTCTTATTTTATTGACTTACATTCCAGAGTTAACTTTATGGCTACCAAATTATGTTTTAGGACCTGACACACCCATTAATTAGCTAGATTTATTTTTAACTAAATTCGATGCCCCTGATAGATCTCCAATATATTTACCATCAAATAATTTCTTGTGTGTAGAGGGTTCAGCTTTCTGTTTTCCTAAAGCCCAATCAATATCAATTTCTGCTTCATTTTCTGGCATTATCAATACTCCAGAAAAATCTGCTATTACTAAATCCCCAGGATTAACTACTGAGCCACCAATAGATATAGGAACGTTAAAACTACCACCTATATTGTATATTCTTGTTGTAATAGGTGAGGTGCCTTTGCACCAAACTTGAAGTCCGTATTCTTTTAATTCAGGCGTATCTGTACAAGGCCCATCAATAATAACACCTGAGCATCCACTAGCAACTATAGCAGCAGCTACTCCGCCACCTAAGCAAGCGTGTTTGTCATCCCCTAATCTGTCTATACATAAAATATCTCCAGGTCTTAGAAATTGTATTATGTGATGAAGCAATGTAGAGTCTTGCCCTGGAATAGCTAATGTTACAGCAGTTCCTGCAATAGTAATTTTTTTATTAAGAATATTTTGAATATTTCTATTTGCAAATCCCATATGTCTTTTGTGACCAATAGTAGCTGTTTCAGCTTTTAGAGATTTTTTTAATAGAGCTTCTTTGATTTGGTTTGGCATGTCATTTAAAATATAGGTCAAGTTATTTTTTCCTTTCTCTAATGCTTATTATATTAAATTTTACAGCTTGAAATTACATAAAACAATTTCTAATCTAAACTTACAATGAATGAAAATGTAGAACAATGGAATATATCTAAAAACGCTGTTTCTTCAGAAAAAGGTTTAGTTGCATCACAGCACTGGTTGGCATCTTCAGTTGGAGCAGATGCTTTGAACAAAGGAGGAAATGCTATTGATGCAGCGATAGCATGTGCTTTTGCCTTGAATGTTGTTGAACCTTGGATGTGTGGCTTGGGAGGTAGTGGTTATATTTTAATTTGGCTTGCCAAAACAAAAGAAATGAAGGTAATAGATTTTCAAGGAATTTTACCCAAATCAATTTCATTTGAGGACTACCCAATAGATAATAATTTGCCAGAAACAATAATGGGCTTTCCTGGCGTTCAAAATCAAGAAAATATCTTAGGGTATAAATCAATTACAGTTCCTGGTGCTGTTGCAGGGTTATCTATGGCTTTAGATAACTATGGAACATTGGGAATTGATAGCATTTTAAGCAAGACAATAGATTTAGCTGAAAGAGGTTTGCCGGTTGATTGGATAACAACTTTGCAAATAGCGTTAGAATCAAAAGAACTTAGTAAATTTGAAGAAAGTTCAAATATATATTTGCCAAACGGATTCCCTCCAAATCCCGAACAATATCTTTCTTTGGGAAATTTATCAAAAACATTGAGAATTATTTCTGAAAAAGGTGCTAACGAGTTTTATAATGGTAAATTAGCTGAAGAAATATCCAATGACTTAAAAACAGGTGGAAGTAGGATTACATTAGAAGACCTTTCTTCTTATAAGCCTGAATTAATCGAACCATTAAGTTTTAATTATAAAGGGAAAACTATATTTACAGCTGGTGAAAATAGTGGGGGCAGTAGATTAAAGGATACATTTAAGTTTATTGAAGAGAATTTAAATTCAAAATCTTTTGGTTCAGAAACATATGTAAATTACGCTCAAGCATTAAATTATGCATTTAAGCTACACAGAAAAAAGCTTAAGAAAATTGTTAATCATGGATGTACTTCTCATATGAGCTCAGTTGACAGCGAAGGTAATATGGTGGCTTTAACATATACACTTTTAAATAGATTTGGATCAAAGGTAGTTTTGCCTAAAACAGGTATACTTATGAATAATTCAGTGTCATACTTTGATCCAAGGCCGGGTTATCCAACTTCAATGTCAGGAAGAAAAAGAATAAACTCTTCCAATATGTGTCCAACGATTTGTGTAAAAAATGACAAAGCATTTTTTTCTATAGGGGCTTCAGGAGCAAATCATATAGTCCCTTGTACCATGCAAATTGCTGGCTTTCTATTAGACTATGATTTTACTATTGAAGAGGCTTTTAATCTTCCTAGAATAGATGTGAACGAGACAAATACTATAACTGTTGATCCAAAAATAGATTCAACAACTATAAAAGAACTTAAAAAATATTTTAAAGTCAAAATCGCTCAGAATATAGTTTTCCCAAAATTATATTCATGTCCATCAGGTGTATTGAGAAATTCTGATGGTGTAAATTTTGGGATTAGTGATGTTTCTTCGCCAACTGCCACTGCTGTTGTCGAAAATAGTTTTATAATAAATAGTTTAAAAACAGATAAGGATTTTGTAAGAGCTTGATTAATAGTCTTTACCCGGCGGTATCAAGTTTTTAATACTTTCACCATTAATAAACTTAGTAATATTTTGTGCAATATTTTCCCCACCAGCTTCAGGGTCTAGTAAACTTGCTATATGTGGCGTAATCATAATTTTTGGATTATCCCAAAATTTATGATTTTCTGGTAACGGCTCAGAGTGAAATACGTCTAAAGTTGCTTCCTTTATTATTCCTTTTTTAAATGCTATTAACAAATCTTCCTCAACCAAATGTTCTCCTCTAGCAACATTTATAAGGCAAGAATCTTTTTTCATATTATTAAAAAGCTTTAAGTTAAGTATTCCCCTAGTTGCATCAGTTAATGGTAACATGCAAATTAATATTTCAACATCTTCAATGAAATTATTAAGTTCTTCAATTCCTGAAAAAGTTTTAATACCATCAATGTTTTTCCTACTCTTAGACCATCCGTTTACAATAAAACCTAAATTTCTAAGAGCTATAGCACAGTCAAGGCCTAAATTTCCTAAACCCATTATACCGATAGTTCTTCTGTTGGCCGGAGGTTCAATTATTTGTCTCCATTCTTTATTGTTTCTTGCTTCTATAACTTTATTTAGGTTTCTGTGATGTTTGAGAGAATGAAGAACAACATACTCTCTCATCCTTAACTTAAGATCATTGCCAGTTGTTTTAATTATGGGGATATTTTTTGGAAGATGAGGGTCAATTAATACATGATCTATACCTGATCCCATAGAAATTATACATTTTAGATTTTTGAATGATTTTAACCATCCATTTTCGGGTTTCCAAACTATAGCTAATTCTATATCGTTTTTGCTATAATTTTCATCTTTTAAATAAAAGTCTATATCTGGCAAAAGATTATTCATATGAGACTTCCACCATTTAGCTCTCGCTTCGCCTACTTTTATTACGCACTTCACTTTTTCACCTATAATAGATTTAATTTTTAAAGTATAAGTATTAGTTTCAATATTTAATCTATAATATCAAACTTAATTTGATATATTTTTTTATAAAAAATATAAAAATAATTATAAAAATCTATGGACATAAATATATTTATTTTGTATTAAAGCGACTTAGACTTGACAAGTTACACTATACGTTAGAAAAGATTTCAAGAAATGGCTAGAACCAGTCCGGCTAAATTTGTGAGACAAGTAAGAGGTGAGATAACCAGAATTACTTGGGCTACAAGGAAAGACACACTTACGAGCACTATAACTGTTTTAATAATGGTTGTTATTGCTTCTTTATTCTTTTTTGCAGCTGATTCTATCATTTCAATTTTAATACAGTGGCTGTTTGGCATATTCAGTTTTTAATATTTTAAAGGTGTAAAAATGGCAATGCGCTGGTATGTTGTGCATGTTTATTCTGGTTCAGAAAAAAAAGTTGCTGAGGCTATTCAAGATCAGATTGCTAGAAAAGGTATGCAAGAATTTTTTTCTGAAGTCCTTGTGCCTACAGAGGAGGTTGTAGAAGTCAGAAGAGGTGTTAAAGTTAATTCTGAGAGAAAGTTCTTCCCAGGCTATTTGCTCGTGAATATGGAACTTTCTGATGAAACGTGGCATCTTATAAAAAGTCAAACAAGAGTAACTGGAATTTTAGGAAGCAAAGGGAAACCGATACCAATTACAGAAAAAGAGGCTCAACAGCTAATTAATCAAATAAGTGAAGGAATAGAAAGACCAAGAGCTTCAATAATATATGAAATTGGTGAACAGGTTAGAGTTTGTGATGGTCCTTTTGCATCCTTTAACGGTTTAGTTGAAGATATTGATGAAGATAAGGCCAGATTAAAAGTTGCGGTATCAATTTTTGGAAGGTCTACTCCAGTTGACTTAGATTACAGTCAGGTTGAAAAAGTTTAATTAATATAAGTAAATTAAAAATAATAATAGAGAGTTTTAGAAATGGCAAAAAATATTGAAGGTTACATTAAACTTCAGATACCCGCGGGTCAAGCCAATCCTTCTCCACCAGTGGGCCCAGCATTAGGTCAAAGAGGGCTTAACATAATGGAATTTTGTAAGGCTTTTAATGCTGCAACAGACACTATGGAAAAAGGAATGCCAATTCCTGTAGAAATTACAGCTTTTAGTGATAAATCTTTTACTTTTATTACTAAGACCCCCCCTGCGAGCTATTTTTTGAAAAAAGCCGCTAAACTAAAAAAAGGTGGTCAAACACCAGGAAGGAGTTCTGCTGGTCAAGTTACTATTGCCCAATGTAAGGAAATTGCTGAAACTAAGCAAAAAGATCTTAATGCGGTAAATATAGAAGGTGCTTTAGAAATGATAAAAGGTTCAGCTAGGTCAATGGGCTTAGAGGTTGTGGAGTAAATAAATATGAAAATTGGTAAAAGATTAAAAGAATGTTATAAAAGTTTTGAAAATTCTAAATTATTTTCTATCGAAGAAGCAGTTAAGTTAGTTAAGTCTAATTCTAAGGCTAAATTTGACGAAACTATTGATATATCAATGAATTTGGGAGTTGATCCTCGTCAATCTGATCAAATGGTTAGGGGAATGGTTGCTTTGCCATCTGGAACTGGGAAAGATGTTAAAGTTGCAGTATTTGCAAAAAATGAAAAATTGAAAGAAGCGACTGAAGCAGGTGCTGAGTTTGTTGGTGAGAGTGATCTTGCTGAGAAAATAGAATCAGGAAAGATTGATTTTGATAGAGTTATTGCTACACCTGATCTTATGGGTACAGTTGGAAAGTTGGGAAAGATTCTAGGTCCTAGAGGTTTAATGCCTAATCCTAAATTAGGAACAGTTACAATGGACGTTGCAAAAGCTGTTAAAGCTGCAAAATCAGGTGAGGTTCAATTTAGGGTTGAAAAATCTGGCATTGTCCACGCTGGAATTGGTAAATCAAGTTTTGATGAAAAATCAATAATAGCTAATATAAATGCTTTTATAAAAGCAGTTAGCATAGCAAAGCCTTCAGGTTCAAAAGGAGTCTATATGAAAAAAAATTACCATAAGCTCTACAATGGGTCCTGGTGTAAAAATTAATACTATAGGGGTTATGGCTTAAAAATTTTTGAGTTTCTAAATCGTAAGATTTAGAAGGAACGAAAGTTCCAACCTGTCCAAGACAGTAGGTGAGTTTCTCTTAATTTCCTACTTAGATAGGGTTTAAAGGTTTAACTTAAACCCTGGGCAAAATAAATTGTTTGCATATTGCAAACTTATTAACCTGGGGGTTGCCCCACAACAAACGGAGACGATCTGTGAATAGAGAAGAAAAAGCAGAACTGATCAAAAAACTGAATTCAACTTTAAGCAATGCTGGTGTAGTTATTGTTACTAAACAAGTGGGTTTAACAGTTGAAGAAAGTACTGATTTGCGAGTTAAAATGCGTGAAGTTGGAGCAAAATATCAAGTTGCAAAAAATAGAATTGTAAAGTTGGCTCTAAAAGACACAAAGTATGAAAATATAAGTGAATTATTTTCAGGTCCAACAGCAATAGCTGTATCTGAAGACCCTGTAAGTGCTCCAAAGACTGTATCACAATTTGCAAAAAATAATGACAAGTTATCTATTATTGGTGGCGGATTAGATGGAAAAATATTATCTATCGCTGAAGTTGAGCAATTAGCTTCTCTTCCATCACTGGATGAGCTTAGAGGTAAACTTGTTGGTTTAATAAAATCGCCTTCTCAAAAGTTAGTGAGTGTATCTGTTGCACCAGCTAACAAACTTGTGAATGTATTTCACGCTAAGGCTAATCAATAAAATTATAAGGAGAAATTAATATGGCTAATATAGAAAAAATCGTTGAAGAATTATCTAGTTTAACAGTAATGGAGGCTGCAGAACTATCCAAGGCACTCGAAGAGAAATGGGGTGTATCAGCTGCTGCTGCTGTGGCTGTTGCTGCCCCTGCTGCTGCTGGTGCTGCTGCTGATGCAGGTGCTGATCAAACAGAATTTGATGTAATCTTATCTGCAATAGGTGAAAAGAAAATTAATGTTATTAAGGAAGTTAGGTCTATAACAGGCTTAGGATTAAAAGAGGCTAAAGATTTAGTTGAAGCCGCACCAAAGCCTGTTAAAGAGGGTGCTTCTAAAGATGAAGCTGAAGAAATTAAGAAAAAATTAGAAGAAGCTGGGGCTTCAGTCGAAATTAAATAAATTTCATCTTCGGCCAAATTATTTTTTAGTTAATTTGGCCGATGCTTATCTAGTTATTATATTATTTATTAAATGCTCAAAAGAAAGTTAAAGAATATGTCTTCAAGCTTAAAATCATTTACATCAAACAGAAGAATTAGAAGAAGTTTTAGTAAAATTAAAAAAATTATTGAAATGCCTAATCTTATTGAAGTTCAAAGAGAATCATACAAATCTTTTCTTCAGATGTATACTGATCCTTCAAATAGAGCAGATATTGGATTGGAAGCCGTTTTCAGATCAGTTTTTCCAATTAATGATTTTGCTGGAAGAGCAAACTTAAATTACGTTTCATATAGTTTAGAAAATCCCAAGTATGATGTTGAGGAATGTCAACAAAGAGGCCTTACATTTGGTTCTGCGCTTCGTGTGACTATGAGGCTTGAAGTTTGGGATATAGATGAAGACACAGAAGCTAAAACTTTACGGGACATTAAAGAACAAGACGTCTACATGGGTGATATTCCATTGATGACGAAAAATGGTACTTTTGTAGTTAATGGAACAGAGAGGGTTATTGTTTCGCAAATGCATAGATCACCTGGAGTATTTTTTGACCATGACAGGGGGAAAACTCATGCTTCAGGTAAATTTTTATTTGCTGCTAGAGTAATTCCATATAGAGGTTCATGGTTGGATTTTGAATTTGATACCAAAGACATTTTAAATGTAAGAATTGATAGAAGAAGAAAATTACCTGCTACTACACTATTAATGTCTTTGCTAAATGAAGAAAGTGAGAAATATTTAGATGGAATTGATGAGTCTGATTTCATTTTAGATAGAACTAAGGTTAGCGGCTATACACCTGAAGATTTGTTGAACTATTTTTATGAAAAAGATATTTATTTAAAAGATAAATCTGGTTGGAAAACTGAGTTCAATCCTCAAAGAATGCGTCCTTCAAAGATTACAAGAGATTTAGTGGATGCAGATAGTGGAAAAATACTTTTAAAAGCTGGAGAAAGATTGACACCCAGATCAATAAAGAAATTATCATCAGATGGTTTAAAATTCATTAAAGTCCTTGAAGAGGAATTATTAGATAAATTTATTGCTAATGACATGATAAATTTAGAGAGTGGTGAGGTCTTAATAGAGGCAGGCGATCAAATTGATCAGACAAAATTAGATTTAATTAATTCAGAGAACTATAAAGAAATTGAAATACTCTTTATTGATAATGTTCATGTTGGCCCTTGGATAAGAAATACTTTATCTGTAGATAAAAATTCCAATAGAGACGAGGCTCTCATCGATATATATAGAGTTATGAGACCAGGTGAGCCTCCAACTGTTGAGTCAGCAGAAACTTTGTTTAATAGTCTTTTTTTTGATCCTGACAGGTATGATTTATCTAGTGTTGGAAGAGTTAAAATGAACAATAGATTAAACATTGATACTAGTGATGATGTAAGGATTTTAAAAAGAGAGGATATTTTTGAAATCGTTAAAGTACTTGTTGGATTAAAAGATGGAAGAGGGGATATTGATGATATTGATCATTTAGGCAATAGACGTGTAAGATCAGTCGGTGAATTAATGGAAAACCAATATAGAGTTGGTTTATTAAGAATGGAAAGAGCTGTTAAAGAGAGAATGGGGTCTGTTGAAATCGACACAGTAATGCCTCATGACCTTGTGAATTCAAAACCTGCAGCAGCTGCTGTGAGAGAATTTTTTGGTTCATCACAATTATCTCAATTTATGGATCAAACCAACCCATTATCAGAAATTACCCATAAGAGAAGGGTTTCAGCTCTTGGTCCAGGTGGCTTGACAAGAGAAAGAGCGGGCTTTGAGGTTAGAGATGTTCACCCAACACACTATGGTAGAATTTGCCCAATTGAGACACCTGAAGGACCTAATATTGGTTTAATTAACTCGTTAGCAACTCACGCTAAAATTAACCAATATGGTTTTATTGAAACACCTTACAGAAAAGTTGAAAATGGAAAGGTTACCGAGGCTGTTGAGTATATATCTGCAATGGAAGAAGGAAGGTATACAATTGCACAAGCTAATGCAAAACTTAAAAAAGATGGTGGTTTTGAGGGCGAGTTAATTCCAGTTAGAAAAGCTGGTGAAATAGGTTTAGCCAAACCTGAAAATATTGAAATGATGGATGTTTCGCCAAAACAACTTGTATCAGTTGCAGCTGCTTTAATTCCATTTTTAGAAAATGATGATGCAAATAGAGCCTTAATGGGATCAAACATGCAAAGACAAGCTGTTCCATTACTTGTTTCAAAAAGCCCATTTGTAGGAACAGGAATGGAGACTGTTGTTGCTAGAGATAGCGGTGTTACAATTATTGCAAATAGAAGCGGTGTTGTAGATCAGGTTGATGCTACAAGAATAGTAATACGTGCATATAGTGATAATGACAATGCAGAAGTGTCACCAGTCGATATTTATTCTTTATTAAAATTTCAAAGATCTAATCAGAATACATGTGTAAATCAAAGGCCATTAGTTATTGTAGGTGACTATGTTGAAAAAGGAGACATTATTGCTGATGGACCATCTACTGAAGATGGTGAACTTGCTTTAGGTAAAAATGTATTAGTCGCTTATATGCCGTGGAATGGTTATAATTTCGAAGATTCAATTCTTATATCCGAGAGAATTGTTCACGATGATGTTTTTACTTCAATTCATATTGAAGAATTTGAAGTTATGGCCCGTGACACTAAGCTAGGTCAAGAAGATATTACACGAGATATTCCTAATGTTGGCGAAGAAAGTTTAAGAGACTTAGATGAAGCTGGAATAGTTTACGTTGGTGCAGAAGTTAAAGCTGGTGATGTATTGGTTGGAAAGGTTACGCCAAAAGGTGAAACACCTATGACACCAGAAGAGAAGTTACTTAGAGCTATTTTTGGTGAGAAAGCCAGTGATGTTAGGGACACTTCACTACGATTGCCTCCGGGAGCAAGCGGTACTGTAGTTGAGGTGCGTATTTTTTCAAGAAGAGGTCTGGAAAAAGATGAAAGAGCTAGAGCTATTGAAAGACAAGATATTGAAAGATTAGCTAAAGATAGAGACGATGAAAGAATTATTATTGAGAGGGCTTATAATAATAAATTGGACGAACTATTAAATGGTCAAATACTTACTACAGATTTTAATGACTTTAAAAAGGGTCATAAAATTAATGAAGAATTCATAGATAATTTGAATAAATCTGAATGGTCTAAAATAGAAGTTGGTAGTGAAAAAAAACAAAAACAATTAGAATTGTTATCTGATCATTTTGACAATGCATTAAATAAGCTTGAGCTTGATTTTAGTGACAAAGTTGAAAAACTTCAATCTGGAGATGAATTGTTGCCAGGTGTTATGAAAATGATTAAAGTTTTTGTCGCAGTTAAAAGGAAACTCCAAGCTGGAGACAAAATGGCTGGTAGGCATGGCAACAAAGGTGTGATAAGCAGAATTATGCCTTTAGAAGATATGCCATATTTAAAAGATGGTACTCCAGTTGATGTTGTTTTGAATCCTTTGGGTGTGCCTTCTCGAATGAATGTAGGGCAAGTACTAGAAACTCATTTAGGTTGGGCATCATCTGGTATTGGTAAAATGATTGGTGATGAAGCAGAAAAAGCAAGAAAAACGTCTAATTATAAAGAATTAAAAAATATTCTTAAAAAATCTTATAGTGAAGATCAGTATAAAACCTCTATAGAACATCTAGATGATGATAATTTATTGAATATTGCTAATAAGCTAAAAGATGGTGTCCCAATGAGTACTGATGTATTTGATGGGGCAAGAGAGGCCGACATTAAAGATCTTCTCAAGCTTGCTGGATTAAATGAAACTGGTCAGGAATACCTAACAGATGGTAGAACAGGTGAGATGTTCTCAAGACCTGTTACCGTTGGATATAAGTATATATTAAAGTTGCACCATTTAGTAGATGATAAAATACACGCCCGATCAATTGGTCCTTATAGCTTGGTCACACAGCAACCACTTGGTGGTAAAGCACAATTTGGAGGCCAACGTTTTGGTGAAATGGAGGTCTGGGCTTTGCAAGCTTATGGAGCTGCATTCACTTTGCAAGAAATGCTCACAGTCAAATCTGATGATGTTTCAGGAAGAACAAAAGTATATGAATCAATTGTTCGCGGCGATGATAATTTTGAAACTGGTGTTCCAGAAAGTTTTAATGTGCTTGTTAAGGAGCTAAAGTCTTTAGGCCTTAATGTTGATATGAACTCTTCAGAAAATTAAGAATTAAATAGGAGTAATTTATAATGAATGATCTTGTAAATCCGTTTTCACAAGTCCAAAGTCCTCAAAGTTTTGATCAAATAAGAGTTACTATATCTGCTCCCCAAAGGATAAGATCATGGTCGTTTGGTGAAATAAAAAAACCTGAAACTATTAATTACAGAACTTTTAAGCCTGAGAGAGATGGTTTGTTTTGCTCCAGAATTTTTGGTCCTGTAAGAGATTATGAATGCTTATGTGGCAAATACAAGAGAATGAAATACAGAGGTATCATATGTGAAAAATGTGGTGTTGAGGTCACTCTTTCTAAGGTTAGAAGAGATAGAATGGGTCATATTGAACTGGCTTCACCTGTTGCACATATTTGGTTTTTGAAATCTCTTCCCTCCAGGATTGGATTGCTTGTAGACATGACATTGAAAGATTTAGAAAGAGTTTTATACTTTGAAAATTTTGTTGTGCTGGATCCAGGTTTAACAACACTTAAATCTGGACAACTTTTGTCTGAAGAAGCCTATTATGACAATTTAGAAGAGTTTGGTGAAGATTCATTTAAAGCTATGATTGGTGCCGAGGCCATACATTTTTTATTATCTAATATTAATTTGGATGAAGAGAAAATTAAAGTTAGTTCAGAGCTTAAAGAAACAGGATCAGAAGTTAAAAGGAAAAAATTAGTAAAAAAATTAAAACTAATTGAATCTTTTATTATGTCTAATAGTAGACCTGAGTGGATGATTTTAGAGGTTGTTCCCGTAATACCTCCAGAACTTCGTCCTTTAGTACCTCTTGATGGAGGAAGGTTTGCTACTTCTGATTTAAATGATCTTTATAGAAGAGTAATTAATAGAAACAATAGGTTGAAAAGGTTAATTGAACTTAAAGCTCCTGATATAATTGTTAGAAACGAAAAAAGAATGCTTCAAGAATCTGTTGATGCATTATTCGATAATGGACGAAGAGGCAGGGTTATTACAGGTGTCAATAAAAGACCATTAAAGTCTCTTTCTGATATGCTCAAAGGAAAGCAAGGGAGATTTAGACAAAATTTATTAGGAAAAAGAGTAGACTATTCTGGAAGATCAGTAATTGTTGTTGGCCCAAATCTTAAATTACATCAATGCGGTTTGCCAAAAAAAATGGCGTTAGAATTATTTAAACCTTTCATTTATGCAAAATTAGAGCTTTATGGAATGGCTACAACAATTAAAGCCGCAAAAAGGATGGTTGAAAAAGACAGAACTGAAGTTTGGGACATTCTTGAAGAAGTAATAAGAGAGCATCCTGTAATGTTAAATAGAGCGCCTACATTGCATAGATTAGGTGTGCAAGCTTTTGAACCAATTTTAGTAGAAGGTAAAGCAATAAGATTACATCCTTTAGTATGTACAGCGTTTAATGCAGATTTTGATGGGGATCAAATGGCAGTTCACGTTCCTCTTTCGATAGAATCTCAACTTGAAGCTAGAGTTTTGATGATGTCTACGAATAATATTTTATCTCCTGCTAATGGAAAGCCTATAATAGTTCCTTCTCAAGATATTATCCTTGGTTTGTATTTCATGACTATGGAAAGAAATAATGAAAAGGGCGAAGGTATGGTATTTGCTGATAAAACTGAAGTATTAATTGCATTGGATAATGCAGCAATCTCTTTGCATGCAAAGATTAAAACTCGGATTGAATACCCTGAACTCAATGGTGAAAAATCCTTTAGGATAGTTGAGACCACTCCGGGAAGAGTAAAATTATCAGAAATTTTACCACAAAATGCCTCAGTAAATTTTGATATTTTAAATCAATTAATGACAAAGAAACAGGTTACTAAAGTTATTGATTATATTTACAGACATTGTGGTCAAAAAGATACGGTTATTTTTGCTGATAAAATGATGGCCTTAGGTTTTAATCAAGCTTGTGTATCTGGTATTTCGTTTGGAATAAGTGATTTAACTACTCCTGTAAAAAAAGAAGCAATGGTTAAGGAGGCTGATAAACAAGTTAAAGAGTTTGAACAACAATTTTTAGAAGGATTGATTACACAAGGTGAAAAATATAATAAGGTTATTGATGTTTGGTCACGTGTTACGGATGGGATCGCTGATGAAATGATGACTGAAATAAGTACTGATAAGCCAGGGAAAACTGTAAATTCAGTTTGGATGATGGCGCATTCAGGGGCCAGAGGCTCTCAAGCTCAAATTAAACAACTAGCTGGTATGAGAGGTTTAATGGCAAAACCATCTGGTGAAATTATTGAGACACCTATAATCTCATCTTTCAAAGAAGGTTTAAATGTCCTCGAGTATTTTAATTCAACTCATGGTGCTAGGAAAGGCTTGGCTGATACCGCTCTTAAGACTGCAAATTCTGGTTATCTTACTAGACGGCTCGTTGATGTTGCTCAAGATTGTATTATTACCGTTGAAGATTGTAACACCGAGAAGTTTATTACAATGAGAGCAGTTATTGAGGGAGGAGATGTGATTGAACCTCTTGGAGATAGAGTTTTAGGAAGAACGGCTGCTGAAGATATAATTGATGTTAAAGATGACTCAAGTATATGTAAAAAAGGTGAAATTATAGATGAAGAAATGGTTGATTTAATTGACAGATCTTCTTTAGATCAAATTTTAGTTAGATCGCCTCTTTTGTGTGAGGCAAAGGTGGGAATATGTGCTAATTGTTATGGTAGAGACTTGGCAAGAGGAACTCCAGTAAATATTGGAGAGGCTGTTGGCGTTATTGCAGCTCAATCTATTGGAGAGCCTGGGACACAATTGACAATGAGGACATTCCATATTGGGGGTGCGGCGCAGCGAGGTGCTGAACAAAGTAATATTGAATCTTCTATTGGAGGCAAAGTAAGGCTTGAAGCTGCATCAACTGTAAAGGCTTCTGATGGGAATAATGTTATACTCAGTAGATCTGCAGAACTTTTTGTTACTGATGAAAAGGGAAAAGATAGAGCTAGATATAGATTACAATATGGTGCAAAATTATTTATTAATGATGGAGATGATGTCCAGCCTGGCCAGAAATTAGTTGAATGGGATCCATATACAACTCCTATTATTACAGAAGCTGATGGAGTTGCTAACTATATGGATTTAATAGATGGTGTTTCTATGCTTGAAAGCACTGATGAGATAACTGGTTTCAGTACAAGTGTTGTTCTAGACTGGAAATCTCAGCCAGGCGGATCAAATCTTAGGCCTAGAATTACACTAAGAAATGAAAAAGGTGAAGTTGTAATTTTATCAAACGGTGTTGAGGCAAGAAGCTTTTTATCTGCTGGTGCTATTCTTTCTGTGGAGAATGGTCAAAAAGTTAGTGCAGGAGATGTTCTTGCAAGAATTCCAAGAGAAACATCTAAAACTCGAGATATTACTGGTGGTCTGCCAAGAGTTGCAGAGTTATTCGAAGCAAGGATTCCTAAAGATGCTGCAATAATTGCAGAAGAAGAGGGATATATTGAGTTTTCTACTGATTATAAGAGCAAAAGAAAGATTAGAATAAATCCAGCTGACAAAGAAAAAGAGTCAGTAGATTTATTACTTCCTAAGGGCAAGATGTTAACTGTTCAAGAAGGCGACTATGTTAGAAAAGGGGATATGTTGCTTGATGGTAATCCTGTGCCTCATGATATTTTGAAAGTTCTTGGCTTAGAAAGACTTGCAGAATATCTTATTAAGGAAGTTCAGGATGTATATCGTCTTCAAGGCGTAAAAATAGATGATAAACATATAGAAACGGTTGTAAGACAAATGCTTCAGAAAAGTGAAATCGATGAGGTGGGTGATTCAACATATTTAGTTGGAGAGCAAGTATACACTAAAGATCTTAATCAAATAAATACTGATTTAGTTAATAAAAATTTAAAACCAGCAAAAGCTACTCCATTATTACTAGGAATAACAAAAGCTTCATTGCAAACTAAATCATTTATTTCAGCTGCATCATTTCAAGAAACTACCAGAGTGCTTACAGAGGCTGCGGTTTCTGGGAAACAAGATACTCTTGATGGATTGAAAGAAAATGTAATTGTGGGAAGGTTAATACCAGCCGGAACTGGAAGCGTTATGAACAAACTTAGAAAAATAGCAAGTGACAATGATGCACAAATTAAAATTGACAGAGAAAAGCTAAATAAAGAAATTAATGAAAAGCTAGAGCTTGAAGAGAAAGCTAATGAAATTAGTTCTGATGGAGCTTCTTAACTTTAATCTAATTTCTTGTTTTATAGTAAATAAATAGTTTGACATTCTTTGTCTGATAAAATATTGTTCGACAATCAATCTTAGGTGGTAAATAAATTTCTATTTAGACGCTTTGATTGAATTATTTTTTTAAATTTTATTGTGTTATATTGCACGCTTGGAGCTATTGTTAATGCCTACAGTCAATCAGTTAGTAAGAAAAGGTAGAAAAACACCTTTCACTAGAACTAAAGTTCCAGCAATGGAATCTTGTCCTCAAAAAAGAGGAGTTTGTACAAGAGTGTATACAACAACCCCAAAAAAACCGAATTCTGCTTTGAGAAAAGTTGCAAGAGTAAGGCTTACTAATGGCTATGAGGTAACAAGTTATATACCGGGAGAGGGTCATAACCTTCAAGAGCATTCAGTTGTTTTGATCAGGGGAGGTAGAGTGAAAGATTTACCTGGTGTCAGGTACCATATCATAAGAGGGTCTCAGGATACGCAGGGTGTAGCTGATAGAAAACAACGTCGCTCTAAATATGGCGCTAAACGTCCTAAATAAATTCAGGTTATTTTTATGTCTAGAAGAAGAAAAGCTAATAAAAGAGAAATTTTACCAGATCCTAAATTTGGTGATCTTATATTATCCAAATTTATGGCGTGTTTAATGATAGATGGTAAGAAGTATTCGGCAGAAAAGATTGTTTATGGTGCTTTCGATAGGATTAAAGATAAATCTGGCAATGAACCACTTGATGTATTTAAGGATGCATTAGAAAAAGTAAAACCTCAAGTTGAAGTTAGAAGCAGGAGAGTTGGCGGAGCTACCTACCAAGTACCGATGGAAGTAAGATCTTCTCGATCCCAAGCTCTTGCAATTAGGTGGCTTATAGATGCTTCTAGAAAAAGAAGTGAAAATACTATGATTGAGAGATTGAGTAATGAGTTAATGGATGCATCAAGTAGCAGAGGATTAGCTATAAAAAAACGTGAGGATACACATAAAATGGCTGATGCTAACAAAGCTTTTGCTCATTACCGTTGGTAACCTTTTAAGGATTTTATTATGTCGAGAAAAACAAACTTACAGAGATATAGAAATTTTGGTATTATGGCTCATATTGACGCTGGTAAAACCACTACATCTGAAAGGATTTTATATTATACAGGTAAGAGTTATAAAATAGGCGAAGTTCATGACGGTGCAGCTACAATGGACTGGATGGAACAAGAACAAGAAAGAGGTATTACAATAACATCAGCTGCCACAACTTGCTTCTGGTTTAATACAGATGATGGAACGAATGCTGATAGTAGATATGGAAACAGTCCTGAAGAAGCTAAATTTAAATTAAATATAATTGATACACCTGGTCACGTTGATTTTACTATTGAGGTTGAGAGATCCTTAGCTGTTTTAGATGGTGCTGTGTGTGTTTTAGATGCAAATGCTGGTATAGAACCTCAAACTGAAACTGTTTGGAGGCAAGCTGATAGGTACAAAGTACCAAGAATAGTTTTTGTAAATAAAATGGATAAAATAGGCGCTGATTACTTTAATTGTGTAGATATGGTCAAAGAAAGAACAGGTGCTCTTGCTTTGCCAATTAATTTTCCCATTGGTTCCGAAAATAATTTTGAAGGTATTGTTAACCTTATCACAATGAAAGAATGGGTTTGGAAAAGTGAAGATCTTGGAGCTTCTTGGGAAATAAAAGATATAAGACATGAGCTCAAAGATAAAGCAAATGAATTGAGAGCAGTTCTTATAGAAACCGCTGTTGAACAAGATGACGAGTGGACTGAAAAATTTTTAGAAGGAGATGAGCCTGGTGAGAAAGATCTTCACATGCTTATTAGAAAAGGTACGCTTTCAATGTCATTTGTTCCTGTTCTTTGTGGGTCTGCATTCAAAAACAAAGGTGTGCAGCCAATGTTAAATGCTGTTATTGATTATCTTCCTGGACCTCTTGACGTGCCTCCCTACGAAGGATTTAAGCCTGGTGATATTTTGGAAACAAGAAATATAATTAGAAAACCCTCTGATGAAGAGCCATTATCTGGCTTAGCTTTTAAAATTATGAATGATCCTTTTGTTGGTTCACTAACATTTGTAAGGATTTATTCTGGTATTCTTAAAAAAGGTGATTCTATCCTTAATTCAACTAAAGGCAAAAAGGAGAGAGTTGGAAGAATGATGGTTATGCATTCCAAAGATAGAGAGGAAATTGATGAGGCTTATGCTGGTGACATTGTTGCAATCGCCGGGTTAAAAGAGACTACAACTGGAGATACACTTTGTGAAATTTTAAATCCAGTTGTTCTTGAGACAATGACATTTCCTGACCCTGTTATTGAAATTGCAGTGGAGCCTAAATCAAAAAACGATCAAGAAAAAATGTCTGCTGGTTTGGCTAGACTGGCCGCAGAAGATCCATCATTCAGAGTTTCTACTGATTTAGAATCAGGTCAAACTATTATGAAAGGCATGGGTGAGCTTCATCTTGATATTTTGATAGATAGATTAAAAAGAGAATTTAAGGTTGAAGCTAATATTGGAGCACCTCAAGTTGCATATCGTGAAACTATTACTAAAGAAGTTGAGATAGATTACACGCATAAGAAGCAATCAGGTGGAGCTGGACAATTTGCAAGAATTAAAATGATTTTTACCCCTGATAAAGAAGACGGATATAGTTTTAAAAATTCTGTTGTTGGCGGAAATGTTCCTAAAGAATATATACCAGGTGTTGAAAAAGGCATAAAATTTCAAAAAGACACAGGTATAGTTGCTGGTTTTCCAGTTATAGACTTTAAAGCAGAACTAGTGGATGGAGCTAGCCATGATGTTGATTCCTCCGTTCTGGCATTTGAAATTGCTGCAAGGGCTGCGTTTAGAGAGGCCATGACAAAGGCAGCTGCAAGATTATTAGAACCTATAATGAAAGTTGAAGTTGTTACACCTGAAGAATATATGGGTGATATTATTGGTGATCTAAACAGTAGAAGGGGTAATGTTGGTGGCATGGACCAAAGAGGGAATGCGAGGGTTATCGATTGTATGGTTCCTTTAGCTAATATGTTTGGGTACGTAAATACATTAAGATCTATGAGCCAAGGAAGAGCTCAGTTTACAATGCAATTTGATCATTATGAGCAGGTGCCGCAAGCAGTTGCTGATGAAGTTATTGCTAAAATGGCATAATAGTTAATTATTTTTAAGAAAGGTTATTAAATGTCCAAAGAAAAATTCGATCGTTCTAAACCGCATGCTAATATTGGTACAATAGGGCATGTTGACCATGGTAAGACAACGTTAACAGCAGCTATTACAAAGGTATTGGCTGAAGCAGGTGGTGCTGAGTTTCAAGCTTATGATCAGATTGACAAGGCTCCGGAAGAAAGAGAGCGTGGCATTACGATTTCTACAGCACACGTAGAATACGAAACAGATAACAGGCACTATGCGCATGTAGATTGTCCTGGGCATGCTGATTATGTGAAGAATATGATTACTGGTGCTGCTCAAATGGATGGTGGTATTTTGGTTGTATCTGCAGCAGATGGTCCAATGCCTCAGACACGTGAACATATTTTGTTAGCACGTCAGGTTGGTGTTCCAGCGTTGGCTGTGTTCTTAAATAAAGTTGATCAGGTTGATGATGAAGAGCTTCTTGAATTAGTTGAATTGGAAGTACGTGAGTTATTATCTTCATATGAATTTCCTGGTGATGATATTCCAATCGTCGCTGGTTCAGCATTAGCTGCCCTAGAAGGTAAAGATGATAATATTGGTAAAGAGAAGATTTTAGAGCTAATGAAAGCTGTTGATGACTATATCCCAACGCCAGATAGACCAAAAGATCAGCCATTCCTAATGCCAATTGAGGATGTGTTCTCAATATCTGGTCGTGGTACGGTTGTAACAGGTCGTATTGAACGTGGTATTGTGAACGTCAATGAAGAGATTGAAATCATTGGAATAAGAGAGACAACAAAGACAACATGTACTGGTGTTGAGATGTTCCGTAAATTATTAGATCAGGGTGAAGCAGGTGATAACGTTGGTGTTCTTCTTAGAGGTACAAAGAGAGAAGACGTTGAAAGAGGTCAAGTATTGGCAAAGCCTGGTTCAATTACACCGCATACAAAGTTTAAGGCAGAAGCTTATATCTTAACGAAGGATGAGGGTGGTCGTCATACACCATTCTTCAGTAACTACAGACCACAATTTTACTTCAGAACAACGGATGTAACAGGGTCAGTGATATTACCAGAAGGCACAGAAATGGTTATGCCTGGTGATAATATCAGTATGGAAGTTGAACTTATAGCACCGATAGCCATGGATGATGGACTAAGGTTTGCTATTAGGGAAGGCGGCAGAACAGTGGGTGCAGGCGTAGTGGCATCAATCTCTGCTTAGGGGATTAATTGGTAAATCTATAAATGTATTGAAAGCAATTGAAATGGAACATCAAAAAATAAGAATTAAATTGAGAGCATATGATTTCCGAGTTCTTGATCAGTCTACTGGAGAAATAGTAAGCACTGCAAAAAGAACTGGTGCTAATGTAAATGGTCCTATTCCGTTGCCTACTTCAATTAAAAAATTTACAGTCTTAAGATCTCCTCATGTAAATAAAAAAAGCAGAGAACAATTTGAGATGAGAACTCATAAAAGAGTTTTAGATATTGTGGACCCAACACCACAGACTGTAGATGCTCTAATGAAATTAGATTTAGCTGCTGGTGTAGATGTTGAGATAAAGTTATAGGTGACGTTATGAGATGTGGTTTAATAGCTAAAAAAATAGGGATGACCAGAATTTTCAATGATGATGGAAATTCAATTCCGGTTTCTGTTTTAAAGATGGATAACTGCGAAGTCATCTCAAAAAAAACAAAACAAACTCATGGTTACGACGCATTACAAATAGGATTTGGGAGTAAAAAACCAAAAAATATAAGTAAAGCTGAAAGAGGTCACTTTGCTAAAAATAATGTTGAGCCTAAAGAGAAAATAGCCGAATTTAGAGTATCAGAAGATGCTCTTATTGATGTTGGCAAAAAAATTGGTGTTAATCATTTTATATCTGGACAAAAAGTAGATATTACTGGTTCATCAAAAGGTAAGGGGTTTGCTGGTGCAATGAAAAGGCACAACTTTGCTGGATTACGGGCTTCACACGGTGTTTCTATTTCTCATAGATCTCACGGTTCAACTGGTCAATGCCAAGATCCTGGAAAAGTATTTAAAGGAAAGAAAATGGCTGGTCAACTTGGTAATAAAAGAATAACTACTCAAAACCTATCAATTGCATTGATAGATGATCAAGAAGGTTTAATCTTAGTTAAGGGATCAATCCCTGGGTCAAAAGGCGGTCTCGTATATATAAAAGATTCTATAAAAACCAAAACAAATAGTGATTTGCCATTTCCTGCTGGTTTTATCTCAAATGATGATAGAATAACAACTGGTGACAAGGATGTTTCAGTTTCAAAAGAAAATATTGAATTAAGCAAAGAGGTATCTGAAAACACAGCTAATGTAGATAATGAAGAAGTAAGAAGTGAAATAGAATTAGATAAATCAAATAAAGATCATTCAAAATGAAAATAAATTTAATAAAACTTAATGGAAAAAAAGTTGGGGATATAAATATTGATGATAATATCTTTAATATTGAGCCAAGAGTTGATTTAATGTCTAGAGTTGTTAATTGGCAACTCTCAAAAAGAAGAGTGGGGTCTCATTCTGTTCTTTCAAGATCAGATATAAGTCTAACCAAATCAAAAGCATTTAAGCAAAAAGGAACCGGTAGAGCAAGGCGTGGCGCTAATAGTGTTGTTCAGTTTCGAGGTGGTGGTGTTGCTCACGGTCCCGTTATTAGGTCTCACGATCATAAATTAAATAAAAAAATTAGGAAGTTAGGTTTGAAATCTGCACTTTCAACAAAAACGAAAGAAAATAATTTAATAATTATAGATAAATTAGATAGTGATGGAAAAACTTCCTCCTTAAAAAAGCATTTTGATAAACTAAAGATTAACTCATGTTGTGTTATACAAGATGGGAGTTCATCAAGTGAATTTACAAAAGCTATTAGTAATATTCCAAATTCTAAAGTAATCTCACAAATTGGTGCTAACGTTTATGATATTTTAAAATACAATAAGCTCTTAATTACGAAAGATGCTTTAAAAATGCTTGAGGAGAGACTTATATGAACCTTAGCAAAATTAAAAATATGCACAGTTTGAATATTAGTAAAGAAAAAGCATACAATACAATAATAAAACCGATAGTTACTGAAAAATCAACGTTGCTATTAGAAAATAATCAAGTTGTATTTTTGGTAGATGTCAACTCAAACAAAATTGATATTAAGAAATCTATTGAGCTTATCTTTGGTGTCAAAGTTTCTGCTGTTAATGTAATAAAAGTAAAGGGTAAGACAAAAAGATTTAAAGGCACTCTAGGTAAGCGTCCAGATTATAAAAAAGCTATTATATCATTACCTGATGGTCAATCAATTGATCTTTCAGCAGGAGTTTAACAAAAAATGTCTTTAAAAAGTTATAAACCAACGTCACCTGGACAAAGACAGCTGGTAACTGTCACAAGAGATGAGCTTTATAATGGAAAGCCTGAAAAAACTCTTACAGAAGGACTAAGTAAATCAGGTGGAAGGAATAATACTGGTAGAGTTACATCCTGGCATAGGGGTGGTGGGCATAAGCGTAAATATAGAATTATAGATTTTAAACGTGTAAAACACCATATTCAAGCTAATATTGAAAGAATTGAATACGATCCAAATAGATCATCATTCATAGCTTTAATAAAATATGAGGACGGTCATAAATCGTATATTTTGGCACCCCAAAAAATTAAAATTGGTGATAAGGTTATATCTGGAAACAAAGTTGATATAAAACCTGGTAATGCTATGCCAATAGCTTCAATTCCATTAGGAACATTGATTCATAATGTAGAATTAAAGCCCGGAAAAGGTGGCCAAATTGCTAGGGCTGCTGGTGCTTATGTTCAGCTAATAGGAAGAGATCAGGGCTACTCTATTTTAAGACTTTCTTCGGGTGAAGTCAGGTTGGTATTATCAACATGCATGGCTTCAGTTGGATCTGTTTCCAATTCTGATAATAAAAATAGAAATGATGGAAAGGCTGGTAGATCAAGATGGTTAGGTAAAAGACCACATGTAAGGGGGGTTGCAATGAACCCCATTGATCACCCACATGGTGGTGGTGAAGGAAGAACATCTGGAGGTAGGCATCCTGTTACTCCATGGGGAAAGCCTACTAAAGGTAAAAGAACAAGATCCAATAAAAAGACGGATAGATTAATAGTCCGTCGAAGAAAAGTGTAAAGGAGCTCTTATTTTGTCAAGATCAGTATGGAAAGGTCCTTTCGTTGATGGCTATCTTCTTAAAAAAGCTGAAAAATCTCGCGAATCAGGAAGGAATGATGTAATAAAAACGTGGTCCAGAAGATCAACTATCATACCACAATTCGTTGGATTAACATTTGGTGTTCATAATGGCAAAAAATTCATACCAGTTATGATATCAGAAAATATGGTTGGAATGAAACTAGGTGAATTCTCTCCTACTAGAACATATTATGGTCATACAGCTGATAAGAAAGCCAAGAAGTAGGTATTAAATGAGCCAGAAAAAAAATTCAAAAAGAACGCTTGATAATGAAGCAATTGCAATTGGGAAAAACATAAGAACAAGTCCCCAAAAATTAAATTTAGTAGCACAGTCAATACGTGGGGTTGGAGTATCTCAAGCTATCGCTTCTTTGACTTTTTCAAGAAGAAGAATCTCATTAGATGTTAAAAAAGTACTTCAGTCTGCAGTAGCAAATGCTGAAAATAATCATGGATTAGACGTAGATAAATTATTTGTTAAAGAGGCCTTTATTGGGAAAGGTATCGTAATGAAAAGGTTAAGAGCGAGAGCAAGAGGAAGAGCGGCAAGAATCTTGAAGCCGTTTTCTCGATTAACTATTATTGTATATGAAAAAGAGGATGAGGATAATGGGTCAGAAAGTTAAACCAATTGGATTGAGGCTTGGTATAAATCGAACTTGGGATAGTAGATGGTTTGCTGATAAAAGTTATTCTGATCTGCTGCATAAAGATCTTAGCGTAAGAAATTACTTAATGACAAAACTTAAATCTGCAGCCGTTAGTAAGGTTGTTATTGAAAGGCCTGCTGGTAGAGCAAGAGTAACAATTTATTCTGGAAGACCAGGACTTATTATAGGAAAAAAAGGTCAAGATATTGAAAAGCTTAGAAATGACCTTAGTAAAAAATTAGGTATGGATGTTAGCTTAAATATTCTTGAGATTAGAAAACCAGAAGTTGATGCAAAACTAGTTGCTGAGAATATTGCTCAACAGCTTGAAAGACGTGTAGCTTTCAGAAGAGCAATGAAACGTTCTGTTCAATCAGCCATGAGATTGGGTGCTGCAGGTGTAAGAATTAATTGTGCAGGCAGACTTGGTGGTGCTGAAATAGCAAGAACTGAGTGGTATAGAGAGGGAAGAGTTCCTCTTCATACGCTAAGAGCTGATGTTGATTATGGAGAATCTGAAGCTAATACAACTTATGGAATTTGCGGTATTAAAGTTTGGATTTTTAAAGGTGAAATAATGGAGCACGATCCATTAGCCCAAGAAAAAAGATTAAATGAAACTCCTGGTCAAGCTAGAAATTAAGGTATTGAATTATGTTATCACCTAAAAGAACAAAATATAGAAAAGCTCATAAAGGTAGAATACATGGACTAGCTAAGGGTGGTTCACAACTTAATTTTGGAGCCTTTGGCCTCAAAGCTATTAAACCTGCTAGAATAACTGCTAGGCAAATAGAGGCTGCTAGAAGAGCAATTACAAGGCATCTAAGGAGAGCTGGAAGAGTATGGATTAGAATTTTCCCAGATACGCCAGTCTCCTCTAAACCTGCAGAAGTTAGAATGGGTAAGGGTAAAGGGACCCCAGAATTTTGGGTAGCTAAGGTAAAACCTGGTAGAATAATGTTTGAAATTGACGGTGTTGCAAGATCTTCAGCTGAAGAGGCATTAAATTTAGCTTCTGCAAAATTACCAATGGATACAAAAATTGTTGGTAGATTGGGAGAATTTTAATTATGCCAAGTTTTAAAATCTCTGATTTGAGATCAAAAAAAAATGATGAACTTAAAAAACAACTTGAAGATTTAAGTAAAGAAAAATTTAATTTAAGATTTCAAGCCTCTAATGGTCAACTCACTAATACAGGAAGAGTAAAAGAGATTAGAAAAGGTATAGCTAAAATTAAAACAATATTAAACGAAAGAATTGATAAGGAATAATTATGCCTAGAAGAATACTTCAGGGAGAAGTCATAAGTAATAAATCTGATAAAACAATCGTAGTTAAGGTTGAGCGCACATTTAAGCACCCACTTTATAAAAAGTTTATTAAAAAAGATAAAAAATATTCTGCTCATGATGAAAATAATAAATTTAAGATTGGTGATTTAGTTCAAATTAGAGAGTGTGCTCCAAAATCTAAAACAAAAAATTTTGAAGTTATTAATTCTGATTAAGTGATTTTTGGAGATATTAAATGATACAAATGCAATCAAATTTGGGGGTAGCTGATAATTCTGGTGCTAGAAGGGTACAGTGTATAAAAGTACTTGGTGGATCAGGTAGAAAAATAGCAAGTATCGGCGATGTTATTGTTGTATCTGTGAAAGAGGCAATCCCTAGAGGAAGAGTTAAAAAAGGTGATATCCATAGAGCTGTTATTGTAAGAACCGCTAAAGAAATACATAGAAATGATGGGTCTTCAATAAAGTTTGATAGAAATGCAGCAGTATTGATAACAAATCAAAATGAACCAATTGGTACTAGAATTTTTGGTCCAGTTACAAGAGAATTAAGGTTAAAAAAATTTATGAAAATTATTTCTTTAGCTCCGGAGGTAATTTAATGAGTAAAAAAATTAAAATGGGTGACAATGTAATTGTTATATCTGGAAAAGATAAAGGGAAATCTGGTGAAGTCTTTGTTATTGATAGAAAAAATTTTAAAGTAAAAGTAAGAGGTATTAATGTTGTAAAAAAACATAAAAAGCCTACTCAAGATCAACCTGGTGGAATAGAGCAAATAGAAAGTTTCATAAATATTTCAAACGTATCCAATATTGATCCCAAAGATAATAAAAGTACGAGAGTAAGGTACCAACTAAAAGATAATAAAAAAGTTAGAATAGCCTCCAGGTCAGGCGAAGAAATTAAAAGTAAGTAATTGGTGATTTTATGAAAACCCGTCTTGAAGAACATTATAATAAATCTATTCATCCAGCTATGGTTGAGAAATTTAAATATAAAAACAAACATGAAGTTCCTAAACTTACAAAAGTGATTATAAATATAGGTGTTGGTGAAGCAGTAAAAGATTCAAAAAAAATAGATGCAGCTATTAAAGATATAACTTCAATATCAGGTCAAAAACCTATTGTTACACGTGCTAAAAAAGCTATAGCTACATTCAAATTGAGAGAAGGAATGCCGATTGGTGTAAAAGTAACATTAAGAAAGTCCCATATGTATGAGTTTATAGATAGGTTGATAAATGTTGCTTTACCAAGAGTTAGAGATTTTCGAGGACTTAATGGGAATAGCTTTGATGGTAAAGGAAATTATTCATTGGGTTTGAAAGAACAAATTGTTTTTCCTGAAATAGACTATGATAATATTGATACTATTAGAGGAATGGATATCAGTGTTGTTACAACTGCTAATTCAGATGAAGAAGGCAGGGAACTTTTAAAAAATTTTGATTTCCCATTTACAAATTAAAGAAGGACTATAATGGCAAAAAAAAGTGCAGTAAAAAAGAACGAGACAAGAATCAAAAAAGTTTCTTTAATGGGTGATAAAAGAAAAGCGTTAAAGAAAATAATTATGAATAGAGAACTACCTCTTGATGAAAGATTTGCAGCTCAGATAAAATTAAATGAAATGCCAAGAGATGGTTCATTTATTAGAGTTAGAAACAGATGTTTGATAACTGGACGACCTAGAGGCAATTATAGAAAATTTAAAATGTCAAGAATTGCGTTTAGAGAATTAGCTTCTACAGGTCAAGTGCCTGGAATTTTAAAATCAAGTTGGTAAATAAGGAGAATTTCTATGTCAATGAGTGATACACTCGGTGATATGCTCACTAGGATAAGGAATGGATTGCACGCAAATAAAGCTGTTGTTGAAGCCCCATCCTCAAAATTCAGATCAAATGTTTTGGATGTTCTTAAACGTGAAGGTTATATAAGAGATTTTAGTTCTATTGAAGATAAACCTGGAATAAAGCATTTGAAAATTGAATTAAAATATCAAGAAGGAGTGCCTGTTATTTCAGAAATAAAAAGAGTTTCTAAGCCTGGGTGTAGAGTTTACTCAAGGATAAACGAACTACCTAAAGTTTATAATGGACTTGGAATTTCAATTTTATCGACACCAAGAGGTGTTATGTCAGATAATGAAGCCAGAGCAGCAAATGTTGGTGGTGAAGTTTTATGTCAAGTTTTTTAGAGGTGTATTATGTCTAGAGTTGGTTTAAGTTCTATTAAAATACCAGAAGGTGTTACTGTAACTCAATCTGATAATACAATTTTTGCTAAAGGTAAAATTGGTGAACTTTCTGTTGATACACATAATTTAATTGATGTTAAAATTGAAAATAATGAAATCATATTTTCCTCTAAAAGAAAATCAAAGCTAGCAAATTCATTATGGGGAACAACGAGGGCTAATGTTGCCAATGTTGTTAAAGGTGTTAGCGTTGGTTTTGAAAAAAGTATGGAATTGAATGGAGTTGGTTATAGAGCTCAAGTTCAAGGAAATAAAATTATACTTAGTCTAGGTTACTCTCATCCTGTTGAGATGATAGTTCCAAATGGTATTAAAGTATCTTCAGAAAAACCAACTGAGTTAAAGCTCTTTGGATCAAATAAACAAGAATTAGGTCAGTTTGCTGCAAACTTAAGGTCAAAAAGACCCCCAGAACCATTCAAAGGTAAAGGTATTAAGTATTCTGATGAATTTATTTTTAGAAAAGAAGGTAAGAAAAAATAATAGGTGATAATGTGGGAATAAAAGCTAGAGATCTTTTTGAAAGAAGAAAAAGACGGACAAGATACGGACTTAAACCCGGTTTAAATAATACGATGAGATTATCTGTTTTCAGGTCATCAAAAAATATATATGCACAGGTAATTGATGATACTAAAGGAGTAACTTTAGTTTCAGCATCTACTATTGAAAAATCTCAAAAATACAGTGGAACAAATATCGAAGGTGCATCCAAAATTGGATCTTTAGTAGCTGAGAGAGCAATAAAAAAAGGTGTTAAATCTGTTATATTTGACAGGGGCGGATATAAATATCATGGCAGAGTTAAAGCGTTAGCTGAAGCTGCAAGATCTGCTGGATTGAATTTTTAAGGAGTATGTTGATGGCTAATGAGCAAAATGCAAAGGACGGTAATTTTAAAGACGATAATGAACTTATAGACAAACTTGTTGGAATTAACAGGGTTGCTAAAGTTGTTAAAGGTGGGAGAAGGTTTGGATTTGCTGCCTTAGTTGTTGTAGGCGATGGTAAAGGTAGGGTTGGTGTTGGAAGCGGAAAAGCTAAAGAAGTTCCTGAAGCTATTAGGAAAGCAACAGAGAAAGCTAAAATAACACTTATAAAAGTACCTTTAAAAGAAGGAAGGACACTTCATCATGATATTGTTGGTATTTTTGGAGCAGGAAAAGTTAATCTGAGGTCAGCCCCATCAGGAACAGGTATAATTGCTGGTGGACCAATGAGAGCTGTATTTGAGACTTTAGGTATACAAGATGTTGTCGCTAAATCAATTGGTTCGTCAAATCCCCATAATATGGTCAAAGCAACAATGGAAGCTTTGAAATTCATGCAGTCTCCTAGATCAATAGCTTCAAAAAGAGGAAAAAAAATAGCTGATGTTGTTGGAAAGAAAATAGATAATAAAAATTGATTGGTTATTTGATTATAAATTAAGGGTCAGAAATGTCTAAAAATGTAAAATTGGTAGTTAAACAAATTAAAAGTGCAATTGGTAGGAAAGCTTATCAAAGAAAAACTTTGATTGGTCTTGGTTTGAATAAAATGAATAAAGAGAAAACTTTAGAAGATACTCCCTCTGTAAGGGGTATGATTGAAAAAGTTAAACATCTTGTAGTTGTTAAGAGTAACGGAAATTAGGAATTTAAATGGAATTAAATACTTTAAAGGATAATAAAGGTGCTACAAGTTCGCTTAAACGAGTTGGACGAGGTACTGGGTCTGGGATTGGTAAAACATCTGGTAAAGGTCATAAAGGTCAAAAATCAAGATCAGGTGTTTCTATAAATGGTTTTGAGGGTGGTCAAATGCCTATTCATAGAAGATTGCCTAAAAGAGGATTTAAAAAGTATAATAGGAAGACTTATAAAATCTTAAATCTTGGTGATATTCAGAATATAATTGATAAAGGTAAAATTGATACCACTAAAGAAATCAATAATGAAATGATCATTTCATCAGGTATTTTTTCTAATATTAAAGATGGTATTAGGGTATTAGCTAGAGGTGAAATTAAAAATAAAGTTAATATAATAGTTAATGGTGCTTCTAAAACAGCTATAGAAAAAGTTAAAAAAGCTGGTGGAAGTTTAAAAATATTACAAAAAAAAAGAGATTACTAAAGATAGTTAATAGGATATAGTTAATGGCAAGAAACCCTTTAGGGTCAACACCTTCAGTTTCAGGTTCTGCTTTTGCGAAAGCTACAGAACTTCAACAAAGGCTATGGTTTACTCTAGGCGCATTATTAGTTTATAGATTAGGAACTTACATACCTGTTCCAGGAATAGATCCAAACGCACTTTCTGATTTATTTAATAGTAATAGTGGCGGACTTCTTGGTATGTTTAACATGATGGCAGGTGGTGCATTAGGTAGAATGACTATTTTTGCACTTTCAGTTTTTCCATATATTACCGCTTCAATTATAACTCAATTGTTAACATCAGTTTCACCACAATTAGAAGCTTTGAAAAAAGAAGGTGAAGCAGGCAGAAAAAAAATCAATCAATACACAAGGTATTTGACAGTTGTTCTAGCTATCGTACAGGGATATGGATTTTCTGTAGGTTTAGAAAGTGCTGGAGCTGTTACAGATCCTGGTATATTTTTTCGTGTTACTACTGTTTTTACACTGCTTGGCGGGGTAATGTTTTTAATGTGGTTAGGCGAACAGGTGACTTCAAGAGGAATTGGTAATGGAATTTCATTAATAATTTTTACAGGTATTGTAGCCGAATTACCAAGAGCATTGGCTGGGACACTTGAACTTGGTAGAACAGGAGCAATTTCTGCAATTTTAATTGTTGCATTACTGATTATGGCTGTTGCAGTTATTGCATTTATTGTATTTATAGAAAGATCCCAACGAAGAATACAAATACAGTATCCAAAAAGACAAATGGGAAATAAAATGATGGGTGGGGAGAGTTCGCATCTACCTCTTAAAATAAATGTTCCTGGAGTAATACCACCTATTTTTGCTTCCTCCTTGATGGCACTTCCATTGACCGCAGCTAGTTTTTCTGGAGGTACAAGTGATTGGTTGGTAACAATAAATGCTCTTCTAGGTAGGGGGCAGCCTTTATATTTATTAATTTTAATTTTCTTAATTGTATTTTTTGCCTTTTTCTATACAGCAATTGTATTTAACCCTCAGGAAACAGCAGATAACTTAAGAAAAAATGGAGGTTATGTTCCAGGAATTAGACCTGGAGAACCAACTGCAAATTACTTAGACTTTATTTTAACAAGGCTGACTGTGCTTGGGTCAGCTTATCTAGCAGCTGTATGTATTCTCCCAGAGATTTTAATTAGTCAATACTCAGTTCCTTTTTATTTTGGTGGCACTTCTTTGCTTATTGTTGTTTCTGTTACTTTAGATACTGTTTCACAGGTTCAAAGTCACCTAATAGCACATCAATATGAAGGATTAATAAAAAAATCAAGACTGAGGGGACGATCTAGGTGAACATAATATTATTGGGAGCTCCTGGATCTGGGAAAGGGACGCAATCTATAATTTTAAATAAAAAATTAGGACTTGTACAATTATCAACTGGAGAAATTATTAGAGAAAACATTGAAAAAAAAAACAAAATTAGGACTACAAGTTAAAAATCTTGTTGATAACGGTGAATTTGTTAGTGATGAAATTATTTTGAGTATTATTTCAAAGAGGATTTCAGAAGATGATTGTAGTAAAGGTTTTATTTTAGACGGATTTCCTAGAAATCTTAATCAGGCCTCTAAATTTGATGAAATACTTTTAGAAAAAGATAAAAAAATAGATTTTGTTATAGAATTGAATGTTAGTAAAAAAAATTTATACAAAAGAATTGAAAACAGGGCTATAGAGTCTAATGAAGCAAGAGCAGATGATAAAGAGGAAATACTAAAAAATAGATTAAACATTTATGATGAACAAACAAAACCGTTAGTTCCATATTATAAGAAGGCAGAATTACATTTTGAAGTTGATGGAATGAAATCAATAGATGAAATTTCATTAGAGATTGAAAAAATTATAAAGGTTAAAAATTAATGAAAACTAGGGGGATGATTTAGTGGCTAGAATAGCAGGAGTAAATATACCAACAAAAAAACGTGTTTTGATAGCACTAACATACATTTATGGAATTGGGGACACTTCATCAAAAAGAATTTGTAAAGAGGCTAAATTAACTGAAGAGAAAAGAGTTGCAGATCTTACAGATGATGAAGTTACTCGAATAAGAGATATTGTTGACCGTGATTTTATAGTAGAAGGAGACTTGCGCAGACAGTCATCTATGGATATTAAAAGATTTATGGACCTTGGATGTGTAAAAGGTCTAAGGCATAGGAAAGGGTTACCTGTTAGAGGTCAAAGAACTCATACAAATGCAAGAACCAGAAAAGGTAAACCAAAAGCAATTGCTGGAAAGAAAAAATAGGTATTTATTATGGCTAAACAAGTTCAAACTGCTAGAGTTAGAAAAAAAGAAAGAAAAAATATTACTAATGGTGTAGTACACGTTAATTCATCTTTTAATAACACAATGGTTACTATCACTGATGTTCAGGGTAACACTATTGCTTGGTCATCTTCTGGTTTGATGGGTTTTAAAGGGTCTAGAAAATCTACACCTTATGCAGCTCAACTAGCTGCGGAGGATGCAGGAAAAAAAGCTTCAGAACATGGTTTAAAAAATGTTGATGTTGAAGTTTCAGGGCCTGGTTCAGGAAGAGAATCTGCTTTGCGAGCACTCCAATCTATTGGTTTTACTATAACCTCAATTAGAGATGTTACGCCTATACCCCATAATGGATGTAGGCCCCCAAAAAGACGAAGAGTATAATACTCATTAATTATAATACTAATTCAACGGAGTTTTGATAGTGATAGAAAAAAACTGGAAAAGTCTAATTAATACAGACATAATTGAAATTAAAAATCATGATAACAATCCATTCTCAGCAACTGTAAATGTTGAGCCACTAGAGAGAGGCTTTGGAGTTACTATAGGCAATGCACTGAGAAGGGTATTATTGTCATCTCTTCAAGGTACTGCAATAACAGGTATGCAAGTTCAAGGTGTTCTCCATGAGTTTTCTACAGTACCAGGTGTGATTGAAGATGTTACTGATATTGTTCTTAATGTGAAAGGGATTACGTTAAAAATGGATGTTGAAGGTCCAAAAAGATTAAGGTTAAATGTAAATGGGCCTGCTAAAGTAACAGCTGATATGATTGAACTAACTGCTGGATTTGAAATTATGAATCCTGAACACCATATTTGCACTCTTGATAAAGGAGCAAAACTTGAAGTTGAATTTATAGTTGAAAATGGAAAAGGTTATATACCGGCCAATTCTAACACTCAAGACGAAATGCCTATTGGACTGATACCTATAGATGCTTTGTTTAGCCCAATAAAAAAAGTCGCGTACCGAGTTGACAATACAAGAGTCGGACAACAAACAGATTATGATAAGCTCCTTTTCGATATTGAAACTGATGGTACTTTAACTCCTGAGGATGCTATTGCGTTTGGCGCTCGTATTTTAACTGAGCAGTTAAAGCCTTTCATTAATTTTGATGAACCAGAACCTGAGGTTGAAGAAGATGCTGAGAGCGTACTTCCTTTCAATAGAAGTCTATTAAAGAAAGTGGATGAATTAGAATTGAGCGTTAGGTCAGCGAATTGCCTTAAAAATGATAATATTGTATATATTGGTGACTTGGTGCAAAAAACAGAACCAGAAATGTTAAGAACACCAAACTTTGGACGTAAATCTTTAAATGAAATTAAAGAAGTTTTAAAAATTATGTCACTTGAATTAGGAATGGATGTCGAAGGCTGGCCACCTGAGAATATTGAGGAATTAGCTAAGAAACATGAAGATCCATACTAAAATTTTAAATTAGAATATCGAGGGAAAAAAAATGCGTCATCGTCAAGCTGGAAGAAAATTAAATAGAACTTCTTCTCATAGAAAATCGCTTTTCAAAAATATGGCTCAAGCTTTAATAAAACATGAGCAAATTGTTACGACTTTACCTAAAGCTAAAGAGCTAAAGAGAGTTATTGAAAAACTCATTACTCTTGGAAAAAAATCAAACCTTCATGCTAGAAGATTAGCTTTTAATCAAATTAGAGATAAAGAGATGGTATCTAAGTTATTTGGAATCCTAGCTCCTAGATATTCAGATAGAAGTGGTGGATACTCAAGGGTATTAAAAGCTGGATTTAGGTATGGCGACTCCGCACCAATGGCAGTTATTGAATTAGTTGATAGAGATGAAGCGGCTAAGGGAGCAGGTGAATTAAATGAACCTAAACAAATTGATACTGAAGAAACTGCTGCTTAGATACAAAATTAACCAAAGTACTATACAACTTTTTTAATATAATGCATCATATTTTTGATGTCAGATATATTAACACCTTTGCCAGAAAAGTTAAGACCAACGTCAATTGAAAATATTTTAGGTCAGAAAAAAATACTTTCAAATGATGGTGTCTTATCACGTATAATTAAAAAAAAAATACTTTCCTCATTTATTTTATGGGGCCCACCTGGCTGCGGTAAAACTACTATTGCAAAAGCAATATCCAATGAATTAAATATTGAAACTTTTGAAATTTCGGCAGTTCTTAGTGGTGTCAAAGATTTAAGGGTCATTTTTGAAAAAGGAGAAAAAAACTTTTTAAATGGTAAGCAAACTATTTTATTTGTTGATGAAATTCATAGATTTAATAAGGGGCAACAAGATAGTTTTTTACCATATCTTGAAAAAGGTATTGTTAGTTTGATCGGCGCTACTACCGAAAACCCGTCTTTCTCTATAATATCAGCATTACTATCTAGGTGTCAGATTATAAAATTAGAAAAACTAAATAATGATTACTTAAACTTATTAAAAATAAAAGCAGAAAAATATTATGGCTTTGAGCTTCCACTGACAGAAGATGCTTATGAAATTCTTATTAATATGGTTGATGGTGATGCTAGATATCTTTTAAATCTTATTGAAGATTTAGCATCCTTAGGAGCAAATCATGAAAAGTTAACTCCTCTGAAGTTAAAAAATTTATTTAATTCAAAATCTATCGATTATGACAAAAATAATGATCAACATTATAATTTGATTTCAGCACTTCATAAATCATTGAGAGCTTCTGATACTGATGCTTCTTTATATTGGCTTGCAAGAATGATTATAAGTGGTGAAGATCCAAATTATATTTTAAGAAGATTAATTAGATTTGCTAATGAAGATGTAGGCCTTGCTGAGCCAAATGCTATTCAAATTAGTATTTCTAGCTGGCAAGCATTTGAACGTTTAGGTTCTCCAGAAGGAGAATTATCTATTGCACAGTTGGTTATTTATTTATCTACGTGCCCTAAATCTAATTCAGTATATAAAGCTTGGAAAGAAACTTTGGAATTTACTAAAAAAAATCCATATAACTCTCCTCCAATGTCAATTTTGAACGCACCAACAAAAATGATGAGAGATCTTGGTTATGGAAAAGGATATGTATATGACCATGAAACGGATAATGGTTTTTCAGGACAAAACTGTTTTCCAGAAAATGTTAAAAGAAAGACTTTCTATCACCCTATTGAAAGAGGATATGAAAGAGAGATTAAAAAAAGACTTAATTGGTGGAATAAATTAAGAAATAAAAATGAGTAAGATTTTTGATTATTTTGTAGGAATTGATTGGAGTGGTGCAAAAGGAACAAGTCATAAAGGTATTGCAATTGCTTTATCTTCAAATAATACTAATACAATTGAAATTGTTAGACCAAGGACAAAATATTGGAGTAGGCAAGGCGTCCTTGATTATATAATAAACTTAGCTTCTGAAAATGTAATTTTAGTGGGAATTGATTTTGCTTTTTCTTACCCTTTTACAGATAAAGAAACTTTCTTTTCAAATCTAATTGTAAACTCCCCAAAATCATCAGAGGAACTGTGGAAGTTTATTGATTTTAAGAATGAAGATCAAGACGACTTATATGGTGGAGCTATCTGGAAGGATAAAATATTCGGTGAGTTTTATAATTCACCTATAAAAAGAGGAAAATTTTTTGAATCTAGACGAAGGCTAACTGAAATTTTTGCAAAAAAAATTCGATCTCCATCTCCAACTTTCAATTGTGTAGGACCAGCTGGTGTAGGAACAGGCTCATTAGCTGGTATGAGGTTCTTGCATAAAATTAAAACTAAATTAAAAAAAAAATCACATATATGGCCATTTGATCCTTATAAAAATCTAAAATCATCTCAAATTGTTTTAGCTGAAATCTTTCCTAGTTATTATTTTCATTTTGCTGGAGAAAGCTCTATAAATAAAAAGGGAAGAGAAGAAATACTGCTTTTAAAAACTTTAGATTTTTATAATCAAAAGTTTACTTCAAAATTATCTATCGGAAATAATGACAATGATGATATGGATGCAATAGTTTCTTGTGCGGCTTTGAAATATTTTGTTAAAAATCAGATTGGTTTTATAAATCCATTTAGTAAAAAACATATTATGGACGCAAGTAGTATCGAAGGTTGGATATTAGGTGTAAATTAAATTATGTTAAATAATAAAATCATAAAAATACAACCTGATGTATTAGAGGTTACTGCAGAGTATGATGGGATAAGATTAGATAGGTTCATTAAACTCAGTATAAATGGGATCCAGCAATCTCATTTAGAAAAACTTATAGGGTCTGGCGGTATTAGGGTCGATGGTAAAAAATCAAAACCTAATTATCATTTAAGACCAGCTCAAAAGGTTACTATTCCTCCTAAATTAAAAGATCAAAAGTATGACCTTAAATTAAAACATATATTTACTCCGTCAAAAGCTGATTTAGACTTAATGAAATCGAGTATAATCATAGAACAAAGTGACTTTATTGCCTTAAATAAGCCATCTGGTATAGCTGTTCAGGGTGGTAGTAAAATAATAAGGCATATTGATGGACTAATTGAACACGCTTTTAAAAATATTGATAAACATTATTTAGTTCACAGACTTGACCTTGAAACATCGGGCGCTCTTTTAATCGCAAAAAATAGAAATTGTGCAAAAGAGTTATCAGAACTCTTTAAAATTAATAAGATAGAAAAAATATATATTGCCATAGTTTGTGGTAAAGTTAAAAATAACTCTGGTATAATCGACCTACCAATAATTAAGGGTCAGTTTGGTAAAGCAGAGAAAGTTTTAGTTGATCAAAAATATGGTTTAAAATCAATTACTGAATACAAGGTTTTTGGATATTCAAGTGGGTATTCATTATTATTATTATTTCCTAAAACAGGACGCACTCATCAAATAAGAGTTCATTTATCACATTTAGGTAATCCTATTCTTGGTGACAGGAAATATGGAGGTATTTTAAAAATAGATGATAATCAAAATAAAAATACTTCTCTTAAACTTCACTGTTTTCAAATGTCTTTTAAATATAAAAATAAAATGAAAAATATTATAAATGCTGAGTTGAATAATGATTTTAATAATACTTTAAAACTTTTAAATCTTGATCAGTATCTAATATCAATAAATAGGTTTATACAAAATGAAAATTGAATCAAAGTTTATTCTATTTGATTATGATGGTACGATTGTAAATTCAGAAACTGCAATTCTGACTGGTATTAAATACGCACTTGAATTTTACGGATATGAAGTTCCTTCTGATAAAATTCTTAGAACTAATATCGGAAAACCTCTTTTACCAGTATTTGCTGATTTAACAAAAAATTCAGATCCTAAAGTACATTCCAATCTTTTAGAGGCTTATAGAAATTGGTATTATAAAGCCTCAAAGAAAGATCTAATTAATGACTACTTATATCCTGATGCACGAAAAATTATTAAGGTTCTTGCATCTGATGGTTATATTCTAGGTATTGCTACAAATAAAAGCCGAACAGGCTTACTAGAAGGACTGAAAAGGCATAAACTATTAGAGTTCTTTACAACGATTAAAACGGTTCAAGATACAAAGCCTAAACCAGACCCTGAAATGGGTTTAACTTCTATTGCTGAAGTTGGAGTATCCAAACCTAATACAGTCATGATAGGTGATACAATAAGCGATGCATTAATGTCTAAAAATTGTAGTATAAAATTTATTGGTGTTAACTGGGGGTTTAATGATGCTGAAACTTTGTCTAATAATGGTGCTTTGTCAGTTGTAAGTTCTTATGATGAACTTTACAAAAAAATTAAAATAGTGCTTCCAATCTAAAATGGATTTCAAAGCCAAAAAATTTTGGAGAAAAGTATCTTTAAATAAAGAAAAAAATTTAGGTATAATTCTTTTAGATGATCAGGAGTTAAAGACTCCAAAGAATAAAAAATTAAATCTTCCTTATTATTTAAGTCAAAAAGTTTTTGATGAATGGAATGAAGTTCAGGATGAAATAAACCCTTCATTAATGCCCTTTTATTCATACTCAGTTACAGCTGTTGATAGAATAATGAATCAAAGGAACGATGTAATAGAAACTTTAAAAAGTATTTTGAGTATGGACACGCTTTTATATCGTTCTGGAAATGATAGTGAACTTTCAAAATTACAAGAAAAAGAGTGGCAACCATTAGTAAAATGGCTTGATGAAAACTTTAATTGTAAATTAATCATTAACTATGAATTGAAACCATTAAATCAAAAAGAACCAGAATTATTGAAATGTATTAATCTTATAAATCAATTAGATCATTTTTCATTATCTAGTTTTTCCCATTTAGTGAGTATATCGGGATCTTTTATTCTTGGTTTGTCTTTCTATTTTAAAAAAATAAATTCACATAAACTATATGAGCTAGCATTGCTTGAAGAATTATTTCAATCTAATAAATGGGGCAGTGACGATTTTGCAAATGAGAGAAGAGAAAATATTAAAAAAGAAATTACTGAAGCTTGTGAATTTTTAGACATACTTCCAAGAATTATTTGAATTAATGCGATTTGAAAACTTATATTTTGTGAAAAATTTTTTAGACCTAAAATATCGCTTAGGTCCTCATGCTTTTTTGATTGTAAAAGAATTAATATCTGCATCTAAAAATGATAATTCTCTAACCACTATAATTCTATCTGCTACACTAATTGATGTTATTAAAAATGAAAATTCAGAGGTTTTTCAAAATTTAAGTGGTGTTGAGATTAATACAGCATTCTCTTCTCGTGAGGCTAATTGGCTTAGACAAAAAAGAAATGAGGTTATTCATCATGAAGGTCCCACAGATGGTTTGTTAGGTAATGATGATGACTATAAAAAACTGTCTAATGATGCCAATAAAAGTATTAAAATTATCTCTAATTTATTAAATATGATTATCAAATAAATTTTCAAAATTATGAGCTAAAACCTGATCAAAATCATTCATAGATGATTTTATTCCAAGATCTGCAAGTGAAGTAACACCTCCTTGAGTTACGCCGCATGGGACTATTCCATCATACATAGAAAGATCGGGGTTAATATTTATTGAAATACCATGATATGCAATCCAGCGGCTTATTCTTATTCCTATTGCACCTATTTTATCTATTCTTTCTTGGGAATTAATTTTTCTTTTTACCCAAACACCAGGTAACTTTTCTCTTCTTTCTGCAGTAATTGAAAATTCTTCTAAAGTATCTATAATTAATTGTTCTAATTTATTCACATACCATCTAACATCAGTTTTTCTATTATTTAAATTCATCATAAAGTAAACAATTCTTTGCCCTGGACCATGCCAAGTCCATTGCCCACCTCTATTAGTTTTTAGTACTTTAATATTTTTGAGGCCTTTAAAATCGTTTTCTTTTGCAGATGTACCTGCAGTGTAAATATCCTCATGTTCAAGTAGCCATATAACTTCTTTAGCATCGCCCATCTGAATTTTTTTTACATAGGAAAGCATCCAATCAAATGAATTTTGATAGTCTATTCGTTGTGCTGATTTTATCCAATCAACATTTCCAAAATTACCAAAATTACCAAATTTTATTTTATTGTTTTCCAATTAGAATCTCATTAATTTTTCTGTGTTGTATGTAATTGTAATGTTAGTTATAGTGTGAAATCAAATAATTTGTGCGGCTGTGGCGGAACTGGTAGACGCGCAGCGTTGAGGTCGCTGTGGATGAATAATCCGTGGAGGTTCAAGTCCTCTCAGCCGCACCAAATACTCTCCATCATCTAGTGTAACACGTTGATATATAAGCGTTGTAGTTTAATCGTCAAGGTGGTGATGTACAAAATGATGCACAAAAATGATGTTAATTACTTACAATGCAGAGATAATATTTACTATTTCGTAAGAAGAGTACCTAAAGATATTCATAAACATTATTCCTCTAATCGTATTTCTTTAAGTTTAAAGACTAAATCTAAGAGGGTTGCAGAACATAAATGTAAATCAATCTCTCAGAGGTTAGATGATTATTGGCTGGGATTAAGATTGCAGAATATAGAAATACCTGCACTTCATCTTGTTCAATCAAATATTGAAGATGATAGTCCTAAACTAACAGACGCACTTCATTTCTATTTGAGATTAAAGAAGCAAGGAAAAGATAAAGTATTTGTTAGAACTGCAACAAGGAATATCAATTATGTTATTCAGGTTTTAGGTGATAGAGGAATAGCTTCTTACTTATCATCAGATGCAGGGAAGTTTCGAGATTGGTTACTAGAAAAAGGGATGACCATAAGAACTGTTAAAAGAGTGTTTTCTTCAGTAAGGGCAATAATCAATCTCACCATAAGTGAGCAAGGAGTAAATTGTAATAATGCTTTTTCAAGAACTTATATGCCTGAGGATGATAAAGTTACTTTGAGAAAGCCTATTCCAAATGAAGATATTAAAACACTTCAAAATAAGTGTATTGAAATTGATGATGATATAAGATGGTTGTTGGCTTTATTAAGTGATACTGGAATGCGATTAGGTGAGGGGGTTGGTTTGTTGAAAAGTGATATTAATCTTAATAATGAAATCCCTTATGTAAAAATCAAGCCTCATCCTTGGAGAAGATTAAAGACAAAAGGAAGTGAAAGAAAAGTTCCTTTGATAGGTTTGTCTTTATGGGCGTGTGAGAGGATATTAGAGAATAATAATGATAGTATCTATGCCTTTCCTAGATACACCGACCATAATAAATGCAACTCTAATTCAGCAAGTGCTACTTTAAATAAATGGCTAAAAGAACAACTGACTAACTGTTATCAGGTTCATGGACTAAGACATAGTATGCGTGACCGTTTAAGGGCAGTTGAATGTCCATCTGAACTGATTGACCAGATATGTGGTTGGTCTAATAAGAGTGTAGGTGAAGGATATGGAAAGGGATATGATTTGAAGATAAAGTATAAGTGGATGGAGAAACTTAAGAAAATATAGAGTTCTACATTATTTATGATAATCTCTAAGCATGATAAAAAAACTATTCCTCATTCCGTTTATCTTATTCTCTCTCATATCACTTCCTGTTTGGAGTAATGCTGTAGATGGAAAAGGTCTAATCTGTAAGAAAATAGAAGACAATAAAAAGCTTATGGGGATTCAATTTGGTAAAGATAAGGTGACTTATTTTTATATGAATTTTGAATATGATAAAGTTAAAGTAGTAAAAATAAGAGAGAAATATTTAACTGACATTAAAAATATTAAATGGGGCGATGGTAGATTTAGATTAAACCGCAAGAAACTTGAAATAGAATATAACTCACCATTTGAAGAAAAATATGTGCCATTTGCTAATAATTGTAGACTTTTTAATGATACATCTACCTTCAACTTAGAATGGGATAATCTAAAGAAAAAAGCTCAGGAAGATTATGACTCTCAATTAAAGGGTAATAAGTTGTGAAAGTTTTAATTATAAACTTATATATTCTTAGTTCTGAGAGAACTTTTTTTCAACGAAAAGATTTCTAACCTATCGGAAATAAACCATTAAAAAAGAACAACCAAATCATTCCAATAACTGTTATAATAGCCAAAATCGTAAAACCAATCCCACTTGTTCCATCTTTAAAATCAGAATAAATAAACCAACTAACACCCACTATACAAACTACTAAACTCCAAAATATTAATTGTCCGTCCGACATAACATCACCACCTTGACGATTAAACTACAACGCTTATATATCAACGTGTTACACTAGATGATGGAGAGTATTTGGTGCGGCTGAGAAGTAGTTTTGTGCCTTACCAATGCACCACCATCACACATACATAAGCGATAGCCTCAGTTTAAGTGTTCCATTAAATGTGTCAACAGGCACGTTTTGTACATCAGTTTGTACATCAGTAAGTAATATCTCTTAACGTACTTAGTATAGGGTCATTGTGTATATGTAATTGGGTTTTATAATATCTAATTATAATACATTTATAATGTACTACATTTAATATGTATCTATGTTTACCTTACCCAGGCATGTGCCATGCCCCCCTTGGGGGTAATATAATAATGAGTACTGCAATAGATTAGGTATTATTATTGGTAACCATTTTAATGACTCTCACAGACTCATACATGGCATGTAGTCGTTTTATGTACTCAAGTTAGGGTGGAATAGTTTAAGTGAGTCAGAGAGTCTTTATAGGAGTCTGGAGGGGGGTGTTTAATTTAATTCTTTCAATTTAACAGCATTATTTATCAGCAACCCAATAGGAGAATTAATTTTTTTATTAGCACCTTTTTTATATTCTAAAAATTTTATATAGTAAAAAACTTGTGTATTTTCTAAAACTGTTGCACCGGTATATGTAATTTCCTCTTGAGTTTTACCATTGAGACTAATATATGAGAATCCCCTATTAATGCTTATATTTTCATTTTCATAAAGTAATATTGGTCTATTAATATCAATCTCAGAATCTAATTCAATATTTTGTCTTATCGTATTTTCATTTATACTTTCAAACTGATATAATAATCTATCCATTAACTTAGATTCTAAAAATTTTCTAGCATATAAATTATAAGATGATTGGGTTTTCAATTTTGTATTTTTATTGGCTGTTAATGAGACATAACCATATATGTCTATATCATCTGATTGTTCACAGATGCCAAAAGCAATATATGTAATAGGTAAAAGAGGTTGACTTAATCTCAAAGAGTTAAGATGTTTTATAAAAAATTCACCATCTTGCGTATCTGTTATATCACAGAAACCCTCTGGTATTGGTAAATTATAATTTTTATTATGATGTTTAATCTCAACGACATTTTTTTTATTTAAAAAATCATAAAAAACAATATCAAGAAATTCATCAGGACTTTCAATATAAAATATTTCTGTTAATAATTCTTCACAAACATCAATAGAACTAAAATCTCCACAAATCGTAGAAAGTACAATTAAATTTTCATATTTTATTTGACCATTAAAAAGTTTGCCATGAAGTGATAGAATTTCACTTTTATTCAGTATCTTTTTATATTCAAGTCTTATAAGTCCATTACCTATGTTTTTTCCAGTATCTTCTATTATATTTGATAGTGTTTGTTCACTTACTGAAAAGGATGGATTCAACAATATAAATAATATTGTAAAAATTATTTTCTTATTAAACTGCAAATAAAGGTTTTTTGTTTTTCTTATACTCAACATATTTAGAATATATATCTTATCATTATTAACTATTTAAACTTAGCCACCATTTTTCGTCTTTAACTACACATGTTCTTTTCAAAACATCTGGTTTAAAATCTAAGTCTCTTATTACTTGAAATGAAACCCATTCTTCGTCAGTGAATTCTAAATTTATTGTATTAAATCTTACCCAAGGGTCAAATCCACCATAAATTTGGTCTGAAAACTTCAAAATATTATTAGGTATATCTTCAATCGTACTAAACATAATAAAGTTTTTTTGCTTATGCTCGGAAGGTGGGTAAAGCATAGATTTTTTTATAATATTACCCTTACTAGAATAATGATAGATTTTTTCTTCTTTACCCAATTTAACAGTAGCTTTTCTTGGTTTATATTTATCAATAAACCAGTTTTCAGTTGGCATTTGAATGCCTAAAACTTTATCAAACCCATCACACTTAAGATATAAACTATTTCTTAAATCACTTGATGTTTGTCCTAATCTAAATATAGGGTTACTAGATAATTCAATAAAAATAGGTTCAGCACATTCGGCAAATTTTAATATTTCCTCTGAGTTAATAATAAAATCACCAAAATACACTTTGTCGAGGGTTTCAACTGCAATCAAATGTCCTTCCATTAGACTTTGTTTGGTTTTAGGGTTTAGGATGTTTAAATTCCACGCTTTTCCAAATAAATAACGAAAAGAGTCTATATATTCTTGGTATTCCCCAGTTAAATCTATTGATATAGAATTTGATATATCTAGATAACCTTCATCTCTATTGAAATAGATGCCTCTCCAAAAATATTCTCCTTCAACGGGAGGAACCAAAAAAGGAATCCCTTTTTTATTTCCGGAAAATATATCATTGTTTCTTTCTTGATAATTTGGAAAATAATGTGATTTTAAAGTAATTTGAGGTATTCCAAATGGATTTTTACCAGTTTTTATTCCATCGAATATTGTTGTTGTAAAAGAAATACCTTCACCACTTTTAGTATAAAACTCCATTCTTAAAGCGCATTGAACACCTTCAATTGTATTGGGGCCAATATTTATATAAACTGCATCATTAAACAATAATTCATTTATATTTTCAGAAGTTTTATCTCCATATTTTCTCATAATCTCAGATTTTAAATTCAGAGGTATAATTACTATTAGTAAACAATAAATTATTATTCTAATCATTGAACCTCCTAAGAATTTATAAAATTTAAGTCAAAGCTTAACATCAGAAAAATAGAAGAAGTTAGGTAAAAGAATTAAATTACTGAAGTATGTTAAGATATTTATATTAAGATATTTATATTTATAATAACCATAAAGTAATTTTATATTTTATAATTGTCATCAATTTATCAAATCATAGCAAATAAATTACCGCAAGAGAAAACCATTCGTATAAGGAAGTAAAGCAATTTAGGAAATGAAAAGAAGTGTAAATAGAAGTTAAAGAATAATTATTTTTTAAAACTGTTTTTATTCGGACTTATACTTCTTACCTCGCCAATAAAATATCTCCCCTCCTTGCATTCTTGACAACTTATATGCTTCATTAAAATGAAGGGCATCCATAAACCAATCAGATATATAACCAGCATCATTAATTACCCTGCCTCTTAAATAAGGTTTTTCATATGGCTTAGATAAATTGAACACTATTTCATAAACATAACTCATATAACAAGATGTTCCACATCCTGTCTTTGTTAACATTGCAAAAACTAAAGATATATCATCATTTTGCATGAGGATTTTATAGACATTCTTTTTTTGAATAAGATATGCAATGTCAGAAGTTGAATACCCCATGCATAAATTAATAAATCTGTCTTTATATTTTATCTGAGTTCCGTGAATTCCGAATTCATCCTTTCTTTTAATATAGACATCTTTGAACTCAATATCTTTGATATCTGTTCGATTGAAGAAACTCATAAATTCTAAATCACTATCAGTAACTTTAACTTTAAGTTCAGGATTATTAAAAACAATATCTTCACAATCTTGGACAGGTTTATAATCCTCACCCCAACTGGGCAGAGCAAAAAGTATCAGGCATATGGTGAGGAGTGTTTGCTTCATAATTTAATATTCACCCACACCAACTTGGACTGACAACCAGACTGCCAAAACAATACCAATAACTAAAACCAAAAAAACAACTACCTTTATCCAAAAATCTTCTCGTTTTGATGATTGAATATACTCATCTACATAATCATCACGTGAGGAAATCATTCCATCTAATTGATTTTCTAAATCCCTTATTACAGCAACTAATTCATCACCACTTAATCCATTAATATCTTTTCTTTTCAGATTATTTAGTTTTTTCACTTTTATACTTCCTACTCAACCACATATTATCTCTATCCTGCCATTGTGAATACTCTTTGTCACCTTCTAGCAATGCTTCAATAGAAATATCCTGCCAGAACTTTGGATGACCAATCGGATAATCATTCTTAGGTTTTACTTCTTCAATCATTTCAGCTTTTACTTTTATATCCTGACCAAACCTATCAAAGAATGTCCTTCGCATAGACTCTTCCAATTCACCAGCATATCCATGATGCATGATAAAACTGTCATGTACAGGTAAAGCTGGAGCATCCATCTTTGCAAAGTGAAGCATTATCCCTTCAGCCATATTACTGTCTTCAAACTGAAGCCTATTACCTAAACCACTAAAAAACAGATGCTGAATAGGCTTATGAGAGTCAAGAACAGCCTGTCTTAACTCTGTCCAAGTCATTTCAATAGTATCTAAGTTAATTTTTTTTGGTTTTTGTTTTAGTGCCTTTGAAGAAGTAATCATTGCATTAAATGCTTCTTTAACTGTATCACGATGCTCACCATCAAGAACTCTTGAGTAAGCATCTTCACTACCCAATTCCAGATTATATAATGAGTAAATCATATTAGGATTTAGCTGTGAGAAATCATACTCCTGAGTTTTCTTACTATCAATTGTAATAAATTGTCTGTATTCACTTGGTACATTCTGCCACCACCCACGATAGAACCTTCCACCTTGCTTAAAGTCATTATTATTGAATACTCGATAGAGCATTTTCTTCGTTAAATCGATAGGCTGGTTATCTTCATCAAGCAGTAATCTTTCCTGTAGCTTTTTATACTCTTCATCCTTAATCATAAGGTCAGTCCAGTGACGTGTAATACAGGCATTGATTGTTCTTAAATTCTTTCTTGCTTTATCTGTGAAGGATGTTTCATCATAAGGTACTGCTATTTTTTTACCTTTTACTTTGTTGCGTAGAATAATTGTTTGTTCATCTAAATTAGGTTTTATATAGATTGCTGGATGCCCTTCCAACATATCTAATTTTTCAATTAATCTTTGAGTTGATTTATATCTTGTAAGATCTCCTGACAATTTATTACGGTCATAATGTCCATCTTTTGTGACAAAAATTAACCCTAAGTCAATTAATCCTCCGAATGCAGCCATTGCCATTCTATAAGTTAGGTTAGGGTCTCTGTATTTTGAATTTTCAGAGTAAGCATTACTTCTTTTATGAATTGAACACTCACTTTCAGGATGAGCAACATAGTTACTCCAAATGTCTTCAAGTATTTTTGTTAAAGCATAATTAAAACGAAATTTTTCATCATCTGAACGTGCACGTCTTTCCTCTTTGTCTTGTATTTCTTTGGAGAGTTGCTGGCTGAGTTCATTTAGGGTGTTCATATAAAATAGATTTTATTTGAATATATTCTTAACTTTCATAAACCAGATTTTAATATTTTTCCTGTCCAAATATATAAAATTAATTGATATGTTTTAAAAACAAAGATAACTGGAATAAGCATAAAGCTATATAAAATTAATCCAAAATTTATCATGAAAGCTATAAAATAACCAACTACTCCAAAAAGATATTCCATTGTATCTAAAAAACCATCCAAATTATTCCAAAAATTTAAATCTAGTGTTCCTGTGTTAAATTCAATTATTATTGTGTACCAAAAGTAAAACCCATAGATATTAAAAAACCACAAAAACAAATATATAAATCTGATAACATTATCATCACTCTTAAGTAAATTTAGTTCAAAAAAGTGAAGCCAAAAATTATCATTACCTGCATTTTCATCATTTTTTCTATTTCTTGTATTATCTGTTTTGAAAAAAATATCAGATACAAAGTTTGCAGAATCTTTATGTAAAGGCTGATTATCAAATTTTGAAATCATTTCAATAATTATTGCTTCAATATTTTTATCAATAACACTATTCCAAACTAGCCTTTCCAAGATGGAGTTAAACCTCTCATAATTACTTCCACATCTAATCCAAGCAGATGTAATTTTTTTATTTATTAACCCATATTCATTTTTGCTAATGCCTTTTAATTCCTTTTCCAAAGATTTATATATTTCATTATTTTCTTTTAAATCATTATCAAAAGTATAACCCCTATTGTTCAAAATTTATCCTTCTGGTATTAAATGTTTTGGTATATTGGGTTCAAATATAAAGTCCAAGAAATTTTGTTTGAAGTCAGCATTTTGAAAGTCATAGATGATTTCAAGTAATAACCTCAAAAACATACGTAAAGATATCTCCAAAGGATTAAGATATGGAAATACAATCATTATAAAGGTTATTACTGACAAGATTAGTAACCATATAAATTTATTAATAATGAAATTTAGATATTCTTTCATTTAAGTTTTATTCCAAATATTGGATTTACCTTTACCATCTGATATCTTTTTCCCTTTATAATCATCGCTATAAATTTTATTTATTTTGAGAAACGCAGGAATCTCCAAATTTCCAGTACTCTTTAATTCTGCAAGTTTATCTGAACCCTCAAGGGATTCATTGTCAGAATAATATTCAAACCATGGCATATCGTATCTATTGTAATCTTCTGCTGAAATAGGCTTCGTTGGCATCTTCTCACCTGTAGCTTTATTCCATTGTTCAGAGTTTAATATGCTTACAAATACACGTGAACAATTATTTTCATCCCAAGCCTCAACACCATATTTATCTCTATATATTTCTTGCTTCATCCTTCCTCCGGGTGCCATGCCCATAGACTCTTCTATATGACCTCCACCTGAAGCTGATGCACAAATCTTAGAATGCATCTCATACGAATGCTCCTCATATTTGCTCAAACGGTGTATTAAGTTGTGTTTTTCATCTTCCCACTTTCCTTCTTTCTTTAATTTTTCAATCTTCTCAGTCAATGCTTTTTCTTCCTCCAACCTTCTTTTTCTTTCTTCTTCTGCTCGTTTTCTAGCCTCTTCCTCTCTTCTTCTTCTCTCTTCTTCTCTTCTTCTTTCTTCCTCTTTTAATTCCTTATAAATTTCTCTTTTCATGGGGTATGCAATAATTTGTAATCCACCAAATTCTGCTTTACCTGTAATCTGTTCTTCTGCTGTATAGCCGTCACCTAACTGCATGGCTACAAACTGTCTGATAAATCCATCATCAATAGCAAACCCATCTATCCAAGGCTGTTCTGGAATAACAACATAATCTTGTTTCGTTTTAGATAATTTATTAGACCATGTATCACCAGTAAGGGCATTAATCTTTCCTGCTGCAATTTTAATTGCAAAAGGATAATCTCCTTTATAAAAATTAATCCACATAGCTTCTGACTGATACATTGGAAATGCAACACCTCCTCTGTTGATATGTTTTTCAGCTATAGTTTCTTTGTAATCTTCAGTATTTCTAAGAACAAATCTTCCAAGACTGGGAGGTAATGGATAAGAATTATTATCATCTGGTATTCTTAAAGTTCTTTTAAAATCAATTCGGCATCTTGCCTCATTATGAACGGTCTCTGAAAAATTAAAATTCAAAGTATTATCTTTTAAATACAACATCGTTTGTCTCCTTTACCAATCACCATCTTGGACTTCTCTGACAAGACTAAAAATTGCATCATCAGGTGCATCTTTTAATTGCCTTATAAGTTGTCCAAATAGTTTGGGTCTTTTTTTAATAATAATGTGAAGGTCTGATGAAACTTTCCCAGCTAAGGCAAGAAGCACATCTTTATCTTCATCAATAATTTCTGCCATCTTAATAATCAGGCTTTCAGAAGGAGGGGCAAAAACACCTCTTTCAATCTTCGATAAATAACCCGGGTCAACACCAATCTCTTTTGAGACATATCTTAAAGATAAGCCTTTACCTTTTTTAGATAAGGCTTCTCTTTTTTCCCTGAAATATTTACCAAAGTCTGACATATGTTGAGTAAGTACTACACACTCTACATTATGTCAACAATAATTATTTTTCAACTTTCAATATTAAAGGAAAAGATTAAGGTTCTTTCCATTACCAGAAGATTTTTGAGGATGTATTCACAGGTGATGGATTTGGTGTTAGGGTTTTAGGTATGAGATATTTATACTTTATTATTGTATTATTATTTTCATCAACTCTTATGACATCACAGAGTAGGGCACTGCCTGATTGTCCTTCATCGGGTTATAAACATAATTGTTTTGGAACTTATACCTATTCAAATGGAGATAAATATGTCGGTGAATGGAAGGATGATAAAAGAAATGGACAAGGCACATATATCTATGCTGGTGAAAATTACCGTGTAGTAGGGGAATGGAGAGATAACAAATTAAACGGAGAAGCAATTGAATATAACAAGGATAGAACCATTAATAGGCAAGGGATTTATAAGAACGGTGTATTTCTCTACACTTTTGAAGAAAAAAAAATAAACGAAATTAGAGATGCTTTGAAGCCATGGTGGATGTTTTGGGAATAACCAATTATTCTTTTTTTACTCCAAGAATTTCTTCTTGTTTTTTATTCCAAGCTTCCTTAGTTATTAGCCCTTCATCATAAAGATTTTTTAAATCACTTAATTCTTCTTTTAGTGTCTTTTCCTTTATTGATGGAGGAGTTTTTTCTCTATTGGTTTTGTTTTCTTTGTTTGCATTAGGTTCTTTATTATTATTGTTCGGCCATCCAACAATATTTACATCTACTAATCTACTATTCCATTTAAAATACTGAATAAATAATAGTACTAATACAATAAATCCAATAACATTGAATGGAATTATTACATCTAAAACAGGGTTATTTTTGTCTATAAAATAAAACGATTGCCAAGCGCTTGCAGAATTTATGATAGTACCTAACAATCCTAAACCCCAAAGCCATATAATAACTTTCCTAATAATTATTTTAATAAAATAACTGTAAATAGTTACAAATACTCCTGCAGAAACAATAGTATTAACAACAGTAAGGATAAATAAATATGTGGTATAGTCATCCTCTTGCTGAACCAAAATATCAAATAATATTAAACTAATTGTTTCAGTAATAATTGCATTTACTAACGAAGCTATAATCCATGCGACTATATATATAGTTCTACTAGCTTCACCATCAAATTTATTATCAAAAGACATAACTTATATTTAATGTAATTATATTGGTTTAATCAACATTTTAATATAAACACCCCCCTCCAGACTCCTATAAAGACTCTCTGTCTCACTTAAAATGCCACACCCTAACTGGGTACATAAAACCACAACATCCTCTGTATGAATCTGGTAGAGTCATTAAAATGGTTACCAATAATTACACCTAATCTATCACAGTACTCATTATTATATTACCCCCAAGGGGGGCATGGCACATGCAGGGGGTGTATATGTATTACATTATTAATGTCTTCTTTCATTTATTATGAATAAGACATTTCAATGTTACATTTACCTATACTGATAACAGTTAATTTAAGGGTAGACCATTGGGTAGACCATTTGTGCCTGTTGACACAAAGACTGGATTACTTAAACTGAGAGTATTACTTGTAAAGCATTTGAATTGGTGCATACGAAAGGCAAAGAACTGCATCTCGGGCGCGCCACAGATCCAACTATACCAAACCTTGTATTGTCATAGTATTGTCACATAGATTTTTTCCATATAAAAATATCAAAATAATTTTGACTGTTAAAATAAAGGTTATTGGGAGCTTAGCTGGATAGATCACTAGACTAGAGATATAACTTTTAGGAGTTTGGATCTTTCCGAGCATATCAAATAATCTTTTATAATAATTTTTTTAACAAACATTTAAAAAATTAATCTAATTATTACTAATCAAGCTATGAATTAAAATCATTTGGCATTCTTAATTTATTCATTAACTCTAATCTTCTTAATACCGATAGTAATGTAAGTTTTACTAATGGTGATTCAACTGAAATTTTCTCATCTAAAATCTCAGTTGAAACTTCAATTAATTGTGTGTCTGTATTTGCTACAGCACTGTTTGTTCTTAATTTTCCACTTATTAGAGCTGATTCACCAAAACTCTCACTTTTTGCAAGTGAAGATAAAAATTTATCATTTTTGGTATATAATGATACTGATCCTTTTTCGATAAAATACATTCCTCTAGGAGGTTGGCCATAAATAAATATCTTATCACCTTTAACAAAATTATATCTTTTGAAGAAATTTAAGTGTTTTGAAATGAACTCATCTTCGAATAAATAGTGGACCTTTGATTTACTATTTCCAAAAATCCTTGCTAGACTATATTTAATAATCGATTTTACAACTACGTTGGATTTATTAACTTCATTTCTAATTTTAAACCCTGAAAAACTTAATAGTTCTAAATCAGATAAGATTTTATATCTAAGTATTTTTTTCCTTGCTAAAATAATTTCAGCAAAACCGACTGGATCTAGTTCCCCAAGCAACTGAGTAAAATTGTTATCCCCATAACTAAGAATAGAACCTTTATAGATTAAATAAGCATTATCACTATGTTTAAAATTATAGTTATCATTATTCTGAACTTTGATATGATTATATTCTTTGATTTCTTTTAAAATATTTTTAGTTTCTAACATGTTAAAAGATCTTTATGAAAGTTAATAATATTAAAAATGTCATATCTCAAAGTGCGAAATATGTCACCTTCATAATTAAATTTTTGTAAGAAAATCGCGTAAGACGTTTAGTGATTTTAAAATCACATGGTTAGGTATCAAAAAGAGATATGTTTTAGGTAAAAAAGATTGAGCAAACCTTAGATAATAAAAAAAATTGTAAATAAAAAAAGTTTATTTTAAAAAAATATTTAGTTATTCTTAGGTGAATTTAATTATTTTTTAATTCGGGGTTAAATGTTTTTGAACACATAATTTTATCTCTATCAATCATATTTTTTATTTCTGGACTAATAAAGGGCATTATTGGCATGGGATTACCTACAATAAGCCTTCTTTTGTTAACCTTATTTTTAGATTTAAGTACAGCAATCACTCTTATTATAATCCCTTCTTTAATTACAAATTTATGGCAGGGTATTTTTGGTAAGTTTTTAAAAGAATTAATTTCAGAGTTTTGGTTATATTTAATTATATCTGGGACTTTTGTTTTTTTAGGCACAATTTTTTTTGAAACTTCAGAACAAAAAATAACAACTTTTCTTTTGTCTATAATAATTACTTTTTATAGTTTTTTAGTTTTAAAAGGGAGTGTTTTCAAAATTGAAAAATTAAACTTGAATTTAACAAAATTTATTGTTTTTTTATCAAATGGATTTTTGACTGGTGCAACTGGTTCACTTCTTTTTCCAGGAGTATTTTTTTTTCAGTCGCTTCAGTTTGAAAAGAGTAAACTTATACAAGCTTTAGGAATTCATTTTACAATTCTAACTTTTTTTTTAGGTATATCAAAATTATACTTTATTAGTTATTTGACTTTAGAATTATCATATTTTTCTATAATTTCATGTATTGCTGCTTTTTTTGGTATGTTTGTAGGAACTATAATTTCAAGCAAAATTGAAGAAAGACTTTTTAAGAGAATATTTTTGTATTCATTAATTATAATTGGTTTTTTAATATCCATTAAGATAATAGTTATATAAATGAATTTTCCAAATCGAATAATATGTCTTACCGAAGAAACAACTGAGATAATTTATGAATTGGGTGCAGAAAACCTAATAGTTGGCATCTCAGGTTATACAATTAGGCCTAAAAGAGCTCGTAAAGAAAAACCAAAAGTTAGTGCTTTTTCAAGTGCAAAAATAGATAAAATTCTAGAACTTAAGCCAGATTTGGTTTTAGGTTTTTCTGATATACAATCAGATATTTGTTCAACACTTATTAAAAAAGGAATTAATGTCTTATGCTTTAATCAAAGGAGTATAAATGAAATTTTAAATGTCATAAAGTTTTTAGGACGAGTAATAGATAAAGCTGAAGAAGCAGACAATTATGTAAAAAAAATAAAAAATAAATTGGATAAAGTTACCTATTTGTCAAAAAAACTTCAATCTAAACCAAAGGTATATTTTGAAGAATGGGATGACCCACTGATAACAGGAATAAAATGGGTTTCAGAACTGATTGAAATCGCAGGTGGTATAGATATTTTCAGAAGTTTATCTTTAGAATCTTTAGCTATAAACCGAATAATAAGTGACCCTAATATCATTGTTGATGCAAACCCTGATATAATAATTGGAAGTTGGTGTGGAAAAAAATTAAAAAAAGAAAAAATAATATCAAGATATAAATGGAATGAAATTAACGCAGTTAAAAATGATCAAATTCATGAAATAAAGTCCCCACTCATTTTGCAACCTGGACCCGCCGCACTTACTGATGGATTGGATGAAATTCTAAAAATAATTTTAGAGTGGGAAAGTAATAAATAATAAAAATTTTTAATAAGTTCAACTTAATCAAAATTAAAATATTAATAGATTATTTAAATCAAACTCAAAAGTCCTTATTAGTATAAAAATTAATAAAATTATTAATAAAATTATTTGCAAAAATTTATCTTTAAATAAGATTATTACTGGGTCACCAGTTTCTTGTAA
>JBJLFF010000001.1:0-19339 GCA_045565515.1 Puniceispirillales bacterium (SeqCode) | reverse complement strand
TATATAATTAACTAAAATTTTAAATGAGAAATATACAATTAATTAAACTCTTATATTTTTTATCTACAATTCTTTTTATTACTTCATGTACAGATGTGGGAGGAATTCTAGAAATTGCTGTAAAAGATGAAATAAATAATTTAAATTCTACAGCTGAAATTCCAATTGCTTCAAAAAAAGATAATACTATAACTAATAAATCTATAATTGGAAAAAAAGATACTGTAGTTTCTCAAAAAATTACTCCAAATCCTATTTATAAAATTGGAGATCCTTATGAAATTAAAAATATTTGGTACTACCCCAAAAGAGATCTTTCATATGAAGAAACTGGAATAGCATCATGGTATGGAGATAAGTTTCATGGAAAATTAACTGCTAATGGAGAAATTTTTAATAAAAATAGTATAAGTGCTGCTCATAAAACCTTACCTATGCCAAGCATGGTAAGGGTTACTAATTTAGATAATGGGAATGTTTTAAATGTGAGAATTAATGATAGGGGCCCATACATACATGGCAGAATTATAGATTTATCTGAAAGAGCCTCTGAATTACTAGGGTTTAAAGATGTTGGAATTGCTAGAGTTAAAGTTAACATTCTCGTTGAAAAATCATTATGGCTTGAGAGGTCTGCAAAGGATGGGCAATTTCCAGGAAGTGAAGTTAGAGATAATAACAGTATGTCTTTACCAAAAATAAACTCAGCTTCCAGACCAAAAGTTTCAATAGTGAATACAATCTCTAGTAAAAATAGTATAAGTATTGATACAAAAGATACACAGAAAAGTTTTACAGAAATCCTAGCTTCTTCAAGGGAAGGCAATTTAAGAAAAACCAAACCTGAAGAAACTAATATATGGGTTCAGGTAGGCGCTTTTGCATCAAACAATAATACCCAAAATGTAATTTCAAAAATTTCACATATTTTTGACATAAACGTAACTTCAATAGAGTATAAAGGTAAAATTCTTCAAAGAGTAAGATTAGGCCCAACTCAAGAAATTGAAATAGCCGATGAAGTTCTAAAAAAAGTATTTGAATTAGGTTTTAATGGGTCAAAAATAATTGTAGATTAGTTTAAGGGTTTAATATGAAAAATTACAAATTATTATTTTTTTCTTTTTTAGTTTTACTTACATTTTCAAAATATTCTTTATCAATGGATACTGTTGCTAAACAAGCAATAATGATTGAACCAGATACTGGTCAAATAATACTTGAAAAAAATTCAGATGAACTGATGAAGCCTGCTTCTATGGCTAAATTGATGACTATATACATAGCTTTTGAAAAAATTAAAAATAAAAGTATTTCTTTAGATGATAAATTTATAGTCAGTGAAAAAGCATGGAAAAAAAGAGGCTCAAGAACTTTTTTAGAACCAGGACAAACTGTATCAGTTGAAGATTTATTAAGGGGAGTTATTGTTCAATCAGGAAATGATGCTGCAATTGTTTTGGCTGAAGGTATATCAGGCACTGAAGATATTTTTTCAGATTTGATGAATTCTGTAGCACGTGAATTAAAAATGAAAAACACAATATTTAAAAACTCAACTGGTTGGCCAGATCCTCTGCAAAATACCAGTTCTAGAGATTTATCTATTTTGGCTTTAAATCTTATTAATAAATTTCCAGATTTATATAAAATGTTTGCAGAAATATCTTTTACTTATAATGGAATAAAACAAGGTAATAGAAATCCCATTTTATATAATAATTTAGTTTTTGGAGCAGATGGACTTAAAACTGGACACACCCAAGAATCTGGATATGGATTAGTTGCATCAGCAAAAAGAGATAATCTTCGCTTCATATTAGTTTTAAATGGAATGACTTCTATGAGGCAAAGAAAACAAGAATCTTCAAGACTGTTAAACTCTGCATTTAGAGAATTTAAAAAGTTAAAAATATATAATTTAAATGAAACTGTTACAAAAGCTAAAGTTTTTTTAGGCGAAAGTGACAACATTTCTCTTATTGTAAAAGATGAAATAAGTCTATTATTAAATTCTGTAGAACAAAGGGAAATGAGAGTTAAAGCTTCATGGAAAGAACCAATTTCTGCTCCAGTTAACAAAAATACGATTTTGGGTGCCCTTACAATAGAAATTCCAAATAAAACAGCTCTTTCTTATCCTTTATATGCAGGTAGTGACATTCCAAAACAGGGTTTTATTAAGAGAATAGGATCTACCATAGACTATATAATTTGGGGTTCAGTTAAATGATACTCGGTCTTTAAATGAACGATGGTTTATTTATAACATTTGAAGGGGGTGAGGGATCAGGCAAAACTACTCAGATTGCTTTGTTATCTGACTATTTAGTCTCTAAATCTTACAAAGTCTATGTTACACGTGAGCCAGGAGGATCTATAGGAGCCGAGAGTATCAGAAACCTTCTAGTTACTGGAAATCCAGATAAATGGGATACTGAAACAGAAGCCCTTTTAATGTATGCTGCCAGACGCGATAATTATATAAGAGTAATTAGACCTAATTTAAATGAAGGGAAAATTGTTATTAGTGATAGATTTTCTGATTCAACAAAAGTTTATCAAGGAATTGTAGGTGGGGTCCCACAAGAAAAAATTAATTTACTGCATAATTTTTGTTTAGATAACTTTCAACCAGACTTAACTTTTATTTTGGATATTGATGTAAAAAAAGGTCTTTCTAGAGCAAATTCAAGAAAAGGAAATGAAAACAGATTTGAGTCAAAAGGTACAGATTTTCATAATTTAGTAAGAGATGCTTATCTTGATTTAGCCTCTAAAAACAAAAAAAGAATGCATATAATTGATGCTTCCAAATCCATTGGAGATATATATGATGATATAAAAAATATTTTTGATAAATATATTAAAGAAAATATTTGAAAATGAATGAAAATATAATCATCAAAAATATAATTGGCTTTAATGACCTTGAAAATCAATTTCAGAAAACTGTTTTATCAAGAAAAAATCAAACATGGATGCTTATAGGGAAAAGAGGTATTGGAAAAAGAACTTTATCTATGCGATTTGCTGGATACGTTATAAATGATTTTGATGTTAATTGGCAAAATAGTAATCTAACTAATGAAGTTTTTAGCAAAAAATCAGATAATCTTTTTTATATAACTTCTCTAGATGAAAAAAGCTCTGGCAAAATTTCTAAAGAGCAAATTGATAGTTTATCATCTAAATTTAAACTATTTTCTTATAACTCAAATAATAGAGTTGTGATCATTGATAAATTTAATTGGTTAACCAATAGTGCTATGAATTCAATGCTAAAAATTTTGGAAGAACCACCTGCGGGAGTTTATTTTTTTCTTATAGTTGATGAATTAAAAAATGTACTTCCTACAATTCAATCAAGGTCACAAAAACTTTTTTTTAAAAATTTATCATTAAATGAATGTAAGAGTGTTTTAGAAGAAAATAATATCTTAAAAGAAAAAAATTCTATCAATGAAACTATAAAACTCGCTAATTATTCTCCGGGGCTTTCTTATGAAATTTCATCCATTCATGGAGTGCAACTTTATCAAGAATTACTTGATACATTTACGAACAAGAAAAGCATAAGAAATTTTTCCAAAAAAGTTATTTCTATTACAAAAAATACTATTTCTAATATTTGGATTACTGAGTTGATTATAAAAAGGCTTTTACATAACTGTCTTAGATTTTCAGTGGACAAGAAAATCCAAGAGGAGACAACTATTCTAAATGAAGATAAAGTAATTCAAATTATTATAAAAAATAAAAACAGTAATGATTTATTGGAAATTCTTGACGATTTGAATTATAGAATAAAAAGAGTAAAAATTTTTAATTTAAGTCTTGAATTAGAAGTTTTTCAATTTTTAAATAAGTTCCATTAAAGTAAAATTAATATTATTATGCAAAATAATTACTATATAACCACACCTATTTATTATGTTAATGATAAACCTCATATTGGCCATGCTTATACAAGTATTGCATGTGACATAATGGCAAGGTTTAAAAGACTAGATGGTTATAATGTTAAATTCTTAACCGGAACTGATGAGCATGGCCAAAAAGTAGAAAAAGCAGCTTTAGCTCAGAACAAAACGCCTTTAGAGTATGCAGATGTAATTAGTAAAGATTTTAGAGCATTAACTAAAACTCTTAACCTTTCAAATGATGACTTTATTAGAACAACTGAAAAAAGACATAAGATTGCATCTGAAAATTTATGGAAAAAACTATTTGATAATAATCATATCTATCTTAGTAAATACTCTGGTTGGTACGCTCTAAGAGATGAAGCTTTTTATTCTGAAAAAGAAATAACTAATGGTAAAGCTCCTACTGGAGCTGAAGTTACATGGGTTGAAGAGGAGAGCTATTTTTTTGATTTGTCAAAATGGCAAGATCAATTATTAAATTTTTATGATGAAAATCCAACTTTTATTTATCCTATAAGTAGAATGAATGAAGTTAAGAGCTTTGTTAAGAGTGGATTAAGAGATTTATCTGTAAGCAGAACGAGTTTTGAGTGGGGTGTAAAAGTTCCTAATAATAATCATCATATAATGTATGTTTGGTTAGATGCGCTCACGAATTACCTTTCTGCAGTTGGCTATCCAGACATTAATAACAGTGAATATATTAATTTCTGGCCTTCAAATTTGCATATGGTAGGAAAAGATATTTTAAGGTTCCACGCTGTGTATTGGCCAGCATTTTTGTTAGCTGCAGAATTACCTTTGCCAAAGAGAATATTTGCACACGGATGGTGGACAAATGAAGGGAAAAAAATATCAAAATCAGACGGAAATGTAATAGATCCAATTGATATTATTAATGATTATGGTTTAGATCAAATACGTTACTTTTTAATGAGAGAAGTGCCGTTTGGAAGTGATGGGGATTTTTCAAAAATAGCACTAAAAGTAAGAATTAACAGTGATCTTTCTAATGATTTGGGAAATTTATGTCAAAGAGTTATATCTATGATCTATAAAAATTGTAGTGGTAAAATCCCTTTTAAATGTAAAATTCTCAATGAGCAAGATAAACTATTTTATAATAAATCAAATGCTTTATACAATGAAGTTAAACTAGAAATTGAGAAACAATCTTTCCATGAAGCGTTGAAATTGATATGGAAATTTATATCAACTGCTAATAAATATGTTGACGAACAAGCTCCATGGAAATTAAAGAATGAAAATAAAACTAGAATGAATGATGTTCTTTGGATTTTAGCAGATAATATTAGAAAAATTGCAATTTTAACTCAGCCATTTATTCCTTACGCTTCTAAAAAAATATTAGATCAGTTATCAATAGATTTTAATGAAAGAGATTTTACTTATTTAGATCCTAAATATTTTATAAAATCTAATAAAATAGAAAGCCCAAAACCAATTTTTCCTAGGTTAGATAATTAAGTAATGAATAAACTTCAAAATATTGAACTAATAGATTCTCATTGCCATTTAGACTATGAGCAGATTTATGATGATTTAGATAATATTATTTACCGTGCAAATCAAAATAAAGTTACTGAATTTATTTCAATATGCACAACCTTGACAGGATTAAAGAAAATAGAAGAAATATCTAAAAGATACAAGTTTATATGGCATACAGCAGGTATACACCCACATAAAGCGGGAATTGATGAATTTTCTACTAATTTTCAAAAAATAAAAAAGTATTGCCTTGAAAAAAAATGTGTTGGAGTAGGAGAGGCAGGCTTGGACTATTACTATGATTTTTCATCAAAAAAAGATCAATTAAATTGTTTTGAGACCCAAATTAATGTATCTCAAACTATAAATAAACCTATTGTTATTCATTCCAGAGACGCTGATAAAGACATGGAGGAAATTTTAACTTCTAATTATAATGAAAAGCCATTTAATGGAGTGCTTCATTGTTTTACAGGCAGTAAAAAATTAGCAAAAGCTGCTCTTGATATAGGTTTTTATATATCTTTTAGTGGAATTGTAACATTTAAAAACTCAAAAGAAATTCAAGAAATTGCTTCTTATGTTCCTTCAGATAGATATTTGATTGAAACAGATGCACCATTTTTATCTCCTGTACCATTCAGAGGAAAAACAAATGAGCCAAAAAATACTTATTTTGTAGCCGAATTTATATCTAAATTACGAAATATATCTTTAGATATAGTTGCTAATCAAACTCGTGATAACACATTGTCTTTATTCAGCAATATGAGGCAAAATTAAAATGAAAATTACATTATTAGGATGCGGAACATCAGTTGGTGTTCCATCATTAGGAATTTTAGGATGGGGTAAATGTGACCCAAATAATCCTAAAAATAGAAGGCAGAGGTCATCAGTTTTAATTCAAGATAATGGTCATAATATATTAATTGACGCTGGTCCAGATGTAAGAAACCAATTGCTAAATGCTAATGTTGATAAAATTGACGCAGTTTTAATAACTCATACTCATTCTGATCATATTTCAGGTTTGCCAGAGTTGAGGCCTTACTATTTTGCTGAAAGAAAAAATATACCAATTTATGGTCAGATTGATACATTAAATGAAATAAATACATCATTTAGTTATCTTTTCGAAAAAAAATCTAATTCACCTAGCTATTTCACTCCACCAATGACTTTAAATGAGATTAAAGAAGGAAAACTTAATTTTTTTGATTTTGATTTAGAAATTTTTAATCAGCATCATGGTAATATAGATACATTTGGATTCAAATTTAATAATAGATTTGCTTACAGTACTGATGTAGTTGAAATTCCTGAAAAAAATTTTAAACTATTAGAAGATTTAGACCTTTGGATTGTTGAAGGTTTAAGAGATCAACCTCATGAAGCACATGCGCATTTTGATCTTACTTTTGAATGGATAAAAAGAGTTAAGCCCAAGAAATCAATTTTGACTCATTTAGCGCATGTAGATTATGATCATGTTCTATCTATTTGTCCTGAAAATGTTTTTCCTGGCATTGATGGTATGGTGTTTCATTTATAATTATAACAAAAATAATATTAATATTTTGTCATAATATATATTATGCGACATTATATAAAAAATTAATAACATACTAAGTAAAAAATTTTTTTTAAATATTAAATTTAATACCACACTATTAATTCTACCAAGAGATTAAATCTCCATTATAATCCCAAAACCTACCTGTGTTTTCTAATCTTAATTCATTTATAATTTTTTTAATACCTGTTACACTTGTTTGGACATCAATTAGAGCATTAATGCCTCCAGAATCAGTTTTTACCCATCCTGGACTAATTGATGCTACTGAAATACCTTCATTAAATAAATCAATAGATAAAGATTTAATCACTTGATTTAAAGCACTTCTACTTGATCTCGACATATACATTGATCCACCAGTATTTTCAGTGATAGATGCGGGTTTGGAAGAAATGAAAACTATTTTTTTTTCATTCCCAAGCAAAAAATTTCGATAAAGGAGTTGAGTTAACAATAATGGTGCAATACAATTTGCTTTAAAAATTGGTAGCCAGTTCTCTGATTTGATATGCCCAAAAGTGTTAAATTTATTTAATGATATTCCAGTATTTGACAACTTTGCATTTCGACTATAACCAAATGTAACTCCTGCATTATTAATAAAAATATCGATTGGTATATCTTTTATTTCTGAAGAAAAGCTTTCAATGGATTTTTCATCTAATAACTCCATTTGGTAAACACTAATCATATTTGGAAAGGAATTAAGCAATTCATTTAAACTATCTTGTTTAGAAAGATTTCTGCAAGTTGCAATTACCTTAAATCCATCGTTAAGATATTGCCTTACAATTTCAAGCCCAATTACTTTATTTGTTCCTGTTACTAAAATGGTTTTCATGAAATTTAACTAAGGTATTAATACAAAGTTACCAAAATGTTTTTTTTTAAGAAATTCTTTTTGGGCTTCAATTATATTTGATAATTTAAACGTCCTTGATAATAGAGGTTGTATTCTTCCCTCCTCTATATATTTTATTAAATTTAAGAAGACTTGCTCCTCCCAAGTTGTACATCCAAACATTGAAATATCTTTTAAATATAAATCACGTAAATCAAAATTTACAATTGGGTTTCCAATAGCACCTGCACTTACATACCTGCCACCAGGAGCAATTATCTTAAAAAAGTCCGAAAAGTTTTTTCCCCCTACCACATCAACAACTAAGTTAATATTATTCTCACCTAAAACTTCCAATAAGTTGGAATCTCTTAGAACAACTTTATCTGCACCTGCTTGTATTGCATAAGAAGATTTGTCTTCACTGACAATTGCAATCACATTGCAACCTCTTAGTTTCGCAAGCTGAATAGTTGCAGATCCAACTCCACCAGAAGCGCCTGTAATAAGAACGGTATCATCTTGATTACAATTTGATACTAAAAGCATATTTTCAGAAGTACCATAAGAACAAGGTATCGTTGCTAACTCCGCGTCAGACCAATCACAATCAATAGGAAATACTTCTGTCGCAGGAACTTTTACGTATTCTGCAAAAGCACCATCAAAATTTGAAGCCATCCAAATCTTTTGTCTTGAGCTAAAGCCTTCAATTCTTATACATGGTCGAATAATTACTCTCTTTCCCAAAAGAGAATTAAATTTATTATCTTTACAATTTACAACTATACCACAGCAATCAGTGCCTTGAATAAGAGGGAAATTTGTGTCTCCATTCCATCCAGTATTTTTGTAACTTCTCACTTCTTCAATATTTTTATGTAAAGTTTCAGTTCCTGATTGAACAGAAGATGAATACCAACCAATTCTAGTATTAATTTCTGTATTATTTATCCCTGCCGCTAAGACCTTAACTAAAACCTCATTTTTATTGATTGCAGGGGTCTTTACTATTTTATGAGAAAGTTTATCAAAACCACCATTTCCAGTAGTTACTATAGCAGTCATATGATTAGGAATATAAAAATTTTGAGACATATAATTTATTGTTAAAACAAAATATCTTCAGTTACAATGCCCCTCATGCTTTGGTATTTTATTGATGTGTCTTTTTGTTCAAGGGCATCTATTTCTTGCCAAATTGGCAAACATTTTTTAAATGATACATCATCTTTGTATTCAAATAAGTGACCAGTTCTGAATACATTATCTTTATTCCAAATTCTCATGGAAACCATTCTTAAAAGACCATTTTCTTTTAACTTTGGCAGATATTTATCTTTTATTTGGTTCCATCTAAAATCATTTAACTCCAAATCTTTCTCAGTTTGAAAATCTTGTGTGGTGTAGTTAATTAATTTTGATTTGGACATTTTTTTAATTATGCCATAAATCTTTACTTTTTAATTCTTCCATTGATTGAATAATACCTTGTCTTAATATACTCACAATATTATCGATATCATGTTTATTTATTATCAATGGGGGCGAAAGAATACACATATTTATTGCTGGTCTCAATAAAAGGCCTAATTTTTGACAGTGTTTATCTATAATTTCTCCTACTTTAAGATCAAGAGCCAATGGGTTCTCTTCATTATAATCAGCAACACATTCTATACATGCCATTAAACCCTGCCCTCTAACATCACCAACTATCGGTAAATCTAATAAAGTTTTTAACTTTTCTTGAAAAACAGGACCTAACTTAAGAGCATTATCTAGAACACCGTTTTCCATCAACTCAATATTTTTAATTGCTACAGCGCAACCTATAGGATGACTAGAATATGTTAATCCATGACCAAACATGGCATCAGCATGATTTGAACTTCTCAAATCTTTTATAAGCTTATTAGAAATCACAATTCCACCAAGTGGAAAATATCCAGATGTAACTCCTTTAGCAAAAGTTATAATATCAGGTATAATACCAAATACTTTTTCTGAAGCAAAAATATGTCCCATCCTTCCAAAACCAGTAACAACCTCATCTGCAATAAAAATTATATTATTAATTCTGCAAATATCTCTAACCCTTTTTAAATAATTTTCAGGAGGAACTATCACTCCACCAGATGCTTGAATGGGTTCTCCAATAAATGCTGCAATATTTTTGGCCCCTTTTTCATTAATTACATCATCTAACTCTTTGATTAGAAAATCTTCAAATTCTTTGATGCTTTTCCCATTTAATTTCCTAAATGAATTAGGACTAGATAATTTAACAATATTTGTATTTTCATAATTCATCCAATCACTAGTTCTGGACTTACCATTTAAAGATGCAGTTAGATACGTACTTCCATGATAACCGTCTTCTCTACATAAAATTAATTTTTTCTCAGGTAACCCTATTACATTATTATAGTACTGAACAAACCTTAATGCACTCTCAACAGCAGTTGATCCTCCTGTAGTAAAAAAAACATTGTTTAAATCACCTGGTGCATAATCAGAGATCATTTTTGATAATTTAGCAGATGGCTCATTAGTGGTATACCATGGTGAATTATAGGATAAATTCATAGCCTGATCATACATAACCTTAGCTATTTCTTCATTTCTATGACCAATGTTTGAACACCACATTCCAGCCGGCCCATCAATTAGTTTGTTTCCATTTTTATCTTCAATGTAGATACCCTCTCCATTCGTCACAATATCACGATATTCGTCACCAATAGAACTTGCATATGGCCAAGGTTGAATTAAGTGTCTTTTTATATTGTTTGTTAAATTATCTGATATATTTTTCATAAAATTCCATTAATTATTTATTTAGAATATAAATCCTCACGCCTATCTCTGAATAATCCCCATTCTGATCTTTTGTTTCGCAAACTTTCTAAATCAAATGTATATGAAGCATAACCCTCCTCGTCATTGCCCATATCTTTAACAATTTCTCCAGTTTCATTAATAATGATTGAGTGACCATAAAAATTCATGCTTACATCGTTATTTAATTCATTTCCAATTCTATTACTAGCAATAACTCCAACTATATTTGCTGCAGCATGCCCCCTCATTACAGTTTGCCAATGATTTTTTGAATTTATTGTAGGATCTTGGGGCTCACTTCCAATAGCAGAAGGATAAAAAAGTAAATCAGCCCCTTCTAAAGCCATAGAACGAGCACATTCTGGGAACCATTGATCCCAACAAATTCCAACACCAATTTTACAAACTCTCGTCTCCCATACTTTAAATCCACTATTGCCTGGAGAAAAGTAATACTTTTCCTCATAGCCAGGATTTTGAGGGATATGACTTTTTCTATATTTTCCTAAAACTTCACCATTACTATCTATAATAGCAACGCTGTTATAGTAAGAATTTTTATCTTTTTCAAAAAAGCTGACAGGCAAGACAACACTAAACTTTGAGGCAATTTTGGAAAATTTTTCAATTAAATTATTGTTTTCAAATGGTTGTGCTAATTTAAAAAATTTTGGGTCCTGGGAAGAACAAAAATATGGGCTTGTAAAAAGTTCTTGTAACAAAAAAATATTTACACCCTTTTTAACAGCCTTATTTATTAATTGTTCAGCTTTATCAATATTTTTATCTTGGTCCCATGTGCAACTTATTTGAGAGCAAGCAACCACTGGGTTAACCATTTTCAAAACCCTCAAGAGTATTTACAGTATTTACACCAATTTCTTTTATAGAATAACCACCTTCCATCACAAATAATGTTGGTATCCTTAGTTTAGATAATTTTTTTCCTATTTCTGTAAAATTATTACTTTCTAATTTAAAAAAACTTATCGGATCTTTTTCAAAAGCATCAACACCCAATGAAATTACTAATGCATCTGGATTAAACTTTGTTATTTCTTTGATTGAATTATCAAATGCTTCCGACCAAGTTAGAAAGTTTGTACCAGGAGGCATAGGAAAATTTGAATTATAACCCTCACCTTTTCCTACACCCATTTCATCAAAATGACCTAAAAAGTGTGGGAAAGCAAACATAGGGTCACCATGTAATGAAGCGTAAAAGACATCTGACCTATCATAAAAAATTGATTGCGTACCATTTCCATGATGGAAATCAACATCTAAAATAAATATTTTTTGGGCTCCCTGTTCCTTAAATCGTTCTGCAGCAATAGCGGCGTTATTAAAGAAACAGTATCCACCATATTGATTTTTAGATGCATGATGACCTGGAGGCCTACATAAAGCAAAAATTCCAGATAGTTTTTCATTTAATAAAGTATCAACTGCAGAAATTGCAACTTTTACAGCTTCATAAGCAGCTTCGATGGATCCATTGGAAATTGAAGTTTCACCTGCAAGACAATAATAACCAAGTTTACCTTCAATAAAAGCAGGTATTTTCTCAGAGTTCATAGACCTACTAGGCCAAACAGTAGGTATAGCCTCTCCTTTAAACCCTTCTTTTATCCATTCATCCCATGCACTATCTAAAAATTTAATATAATCATGATCATGAACTTTGTTAATAATATTTAAGTCTATCTTATTGGGGCTTAAAATTTCTCCAAGGTCTCTTTTTTTGATTTCTTCAATGATGAAATCTAATCTTTGAGGCCTTTCAAAAGGCTTTACTAGTTCACCACCATAAAGTTCAGTATTTGCATCTCTTAGCTTATGTTTTTCTGAAAAGAATGTTTTCATAACTTTATTCTATGGGAGTATTTTTTATTTTATAATCTTGACTGCCTATCAAAAAAATTGAGCCAATTATAAATACTGTACTAACAAACTTAATAACTGTAAATGTTTCACCAAAAATAATGAAGCCCCAAATAAACCCTGCAGGCATAACCAAATATGACCCTAAGTTAATAAAAACTGCTCCATTATTTTTGAGTATATAAAAAAATAATGCAATTTCTATGAATGTGACAATACTAAGCCACCAAAAACTCTCTAATTTTAACCAATATGTATATTCATCTATCGATGTCCCCAATAAAAAATTTAGAAAAATAATTAAAATTAAAGAAGCAATACATTCACCAAATGCAACTTGAAAAGTATTAAGCTTTGAAGGCCAAAATTTTTCCATAAAAATAGCATCGAATGAATACGACAAAGGAACAATTAAAGCTAATATTGCCCAAATATTCAATGTGTTATTAGAATTTCCAAACATTATAAGTGAAACTCCAACAATACCAGAAAGTGTTCCTAAAATAAGCTTTAAATTTATAGATAACAATCTAAATAACCAAACTATTAATAAAGTAAAAACTGGAACACTTGAGACTATTAGAACTAGAATTCCAGCGTCTATTTTAGGAGCTACTAAAAACTCAACATATAATGGAATAACATAAGCAAAAATCCCTGCAATTACAAAAAAAAGTGATTTTCTTAAAGTAAATTTAAAAGTTTGATTATTTATCTTCAAAACAAGAAAAAATAGAAAACATAAGATTAATAATAAAGGCACTAATATAGAAAATGGATTATTATCTGCCTCAACAAGTTTAACTAATGAGAAATGAAGAGCCCATAAAGAAGATAAAACAAACAAAAGTATTGTGCTTTTGTATTTGCTAATAATATTCATAATTTTAATTTATGATGTCTGTTATTTCTCTTTTAAATGGCAAGCTATCCTCATCTACTTTTTTATCAAGGTTAAAAGCATAATTGTAACCAGCATAAGTAGCCCATGCAATGGGCGCAGGAGCATTAGCATCACCAATTATATCTATAGATTTTATATCTTTATGCATTCTAATTTCGTCTTCAGAAAATGATTTGTACAACCCGTCTATTGGTTGTCTACTGGTTACAAACAAAATATTTTTAGTCTCTAATGTACTTATGTTTCCAGTATATTTACATAATAAATCAACTCTATCACTTTCCACTTTAGAAATTGATTTATTACAAATTATTTGTACACCCAATTCAATTAATCTTTTTTGGATAAATGGTTGATCTAAGGTGTTTAATGACCACTCAGATACAATACTGGCAGGTGTTACAAATATTACTTCGTTACCCTCTTTAACAAGTTTTTCAGCTAAAACACTTCCCATATAGTAATGATCATCATCAAATATGACAACTTTACCATCAATTTTAATATCACCCATAACATCGTCAGGCGTATAAACATTCATTGAACTATCAATTTCTAAAGGGTGTAAATTAACTCTCCCTACACCATCTCTTTTCCATATTGAGCCAGTCGCAAAGCAAATATGTTCAAAATCAAATTCCAAAATGTCTTTTTTAGTAATTTCACTTTCAAGGTATATATTCACATTTTTAAGTTTATTAATTTGGCCTTCTCTATAGTCAACTACCCTTCCCCAGGCACTCAAACCTGGTAATAGTCTCTCTTTAGTTACCCTTCCTCCAATAAAAGGATTTTTTTCAGCAAGAGTAACATCATAACCTCTTTTTGATAAACATCTTGTAGCTTCTAATCCTGCTGGCCCAGATCCAATAACTAATATAGATTTGCTTTCACCTTTAATTTGAAAGTTTTCTGGATGCCAGCCTTTCCTCCATTCTTCCATAAATGAAGGGTTTTGTGTACATCGTGAAATAGACATAGTCATATCCCCCGTAACGCAAATGTTACAACCTATGCACTCTCTAATTTCATCAATTTTTCCATCTCTAATTTTATTGGGTAAAAAAGGATCAGCTATTGATGGACGTGCAGCTCCAATAAAATCTAAATTACCTGACTTAATCTGTTTTACCATTAAATCCGGTGAAGTAAATCTACCAACCCCTACAACAGGCTTATTAGTAAGTGATTTAATACCTTGAATTAAATCTTGTTGGGCACCTTCCTCTACAAACCTTGATGTGCCAGAGCAGTCTTCCCATGCACCTTGAGCCAAATCCCATAGATCAGGTAATGATGAGTGCATTTCAATACAATCTCGTATTTCATTATTAGTTAGACTATATTTATCACCAAGTTCTTGGAGAGATAATCTAATAGAAACAGCCATTGTGTCTCCTACTTCATCCATAACTTCTTCGGTTAATTCTTTCATTAATCTACTTCGGTTTTCTAGAGAGCCTCCATATTCATCTATTCTATGATTAGTTGATCTAGAGAGAAAATGTTGAATAGCCCCAAATCCGTGTGCACCATAAAGGCAAATAATATCAAAACCAGCAATTTTTGATCTTCTAGCCGCTTTTCTGAACCATTTCCTTAAATTTCTGATATCTTCTTTATCCATTTCACGAGCATTTACAGGATCATTTGTAAACGTAAGAATGGGTCCTGCAGTAGCTGCCATTGGCACTTCTTTAGTATATAAATTTGGCCCATTTATACCTGGATAAGTAAGCTCAATACCAGCTAAAGTATCATAATTATGAATTTTATCTGCCATTTTAGAGACAATTTTAATGTCTCGATCATCCCAAAGTCTGAGCTCGATGTAAGGTGTTATTTCACTAGTATGGTGCATTTCAACTTGTTCAGTAAAAACAACTCCCCAACCTCCCTCACTTTTTATATTTCTCATTTCAGCAGCAGCAGATGGGTCTCTGTATCCGCCCCCATTACAGTGAGGGACCTGGTAAAATCTATTTTTTGCTACAACAGGACCAATTTTAATTGGCTCAAAAAGAACTTGATATTTATTATTAGTTTTGAAATTTTTATTATTTGTATTCATAATTAGCTAGCAACTTTAAAAAAATCTTTAGTAAATTCAACAAATTCTCTTGTTAAAGATAACATAAAATCTAGATCTGCTAAAGCTAGCCCTAATTCTAGAGATTTGTGATCACCTTTAAGAGGGATTTGAGCTATTTTTAATCCCTCAACAGATTGTGAAACCCCTAATTGTAGATTTGCTACAGAATATCCAAATCCATGAGCAACCAGAGATCTTAATACACTTATTTGAGAAGTTCTTTCACTTATAATGGGTTTTATATTTTGTTTTTCAAATATACTCAAAAAATATTCTCTACTAAGCGGTAAGTCTAATAAAATTAGTGGCTCATCTTTAATCTGAGACAAATCAATTTCTTTCTCTTCAGAAAGCCTATGACTTGAAGGCAATAAAACATGTGGGGGAACGTTCATAAGTGGAATAAAAGATATATTTTTAGGTAAGCTTAAATTATAGGTGATAGCTAAATCTATTTTACCACTAATTATATTATCGATTATATCAACCTGATTACCTTCAATTTGTGTAACTTTTACTTTGTCATTAGTTTCAATATACTTTTTTCTCAAAGAAGGCGCTATAACGGGTGCTAATGTAGTAAGACATCCAAGATTTATATTTCCAACATTATTGTTAGTTAAATTATTAGCAATATTATATAAGTCCTTGGATTGGTTTATAATATTTTGCGCAGCAAGTGAAAATTCTTTACCTGATTTTGTAAGCTCTAAGCCTGATGCATGTTTTCTAATAAATAACTTTATTGAAAATTCTTTCTCTAACTGTCCAATTGCAGATGAAATAGATGGTGAAGAAATATTTATCTTCTTTGATGCAATTGATATACTTTTAGTTTCTGATACAGCTAAAAAATATTCTAATTGTCTTAAAGAAAATCTCACAATAAATTAATATTTTATCCAAACAGTTTTTAAGCCTGTATATTTGTCAAAAGCGTGTAAAGACAAGTCATTACCGGTACCTGACTGTTTAAAACCTCCAAAAGGGGTCATCGGACTAAAAGCATCGACTGTATTTACAGAAATAGTACCTGCATGTAACTTATCAGATACATTATGAGCTTGGCTAATATCATCTGTCCAGATTGAAGCAGCTAAAGCATATTTTGAATCATGAGCAATTTTTATAGCCTCATCTTCAGTTTTGAAAGGTATTAAAGAAAGAACAGGACCAAACACTTCATCAGTGGAAATTTCTTTTTTACCAGTATCATCTCTAAAAACAGTGGGAGCAACAAAAGTACCAACTTTATTTGTATTAGGTAAAATCTCTCCTTCAAATAATAGCTCCGTTTCACTTTTTGCTTTTTTAATAAAGTTTTTTACTTTAGAAGAATGCTCCTCAGATACTAAGCAACCAATGTTTGATGTTGGCTCAAAAGGATCCCCAGTAATCCAATTTTTAGCTTCATTTATAAGTAAATCAGTAAATTCATCTATTATACTTTCTTGAATTAATACCCTACTATTAGCACTGCATACCTCGCCTTGATTAAAAAAACCACCATTAGCAGTCAATTGAGCTGCAATCTCTAATTTTTTACTATTATCAAAAATAATATTAGGGCTCTTTCCTCCACATTCTGTCCAAACTAATTTCATATTAGATTTAGCAGAATATTCAAAAAAGTATTTACCTACCTCTGTTGAACCAGTAAATGAAACACAATCTATATCATTATGCATTCCAATTGCTTTTCCAGCAGTCTCTCCATAACCAGTAATAACATTTAAAACACCCTCTGGTAAACCAGCTTCAACAGCTAATTCAGCAAATCTCAATGCACTTAAAGGTGACTGTTCAGCGGGCTTTAATATTACAGAGTTTCCAGTAGCAAGAGCAGGAGCACATTTCCACATCGCCATATCTAATGGATAATTCCAAGGTACAACAGCACCTATAACTCCCAATGGAACACGTCTTATCATAGCTAAATTATTTTTTTCAGTTGGAGCAATTTCGTCCATTACCTTATCAACAGCTTCGGCATTCCAACGTAATAGATCAGAAGCACCTGGAATATCATAGGTAGCAGCGTCAGCTACAGTTTTCCCCATATCCATAGAATCTAATAAAGCTAATTCTTCATGATTTTCTAAAATTAAATCAGATAATTTTATAAGAACTTTTTTTCTATCAGTAGGCGACATTTTTGACCAATGTCCCTTTTCAAAAACATCTCTACCAGATTTAACTGCTAGATCTACATCATCTTCATTACATGAAGCTATTTTTGAGAGTGTCTTACCATTTGATGGATTAAGACAATCAAAAGTTTCTCCTGAAATTGAATTTACAAATTTTCCATTTATAAAAGCTTTATTTTTGAATGAAATCTGAGAACCTAAGTTTTCCCATTCGTTTTTAGAGTGCATAATCATAAAGATTCACCTAATAAAATGTATAATCTATTCTGCTGCTTGTTTAAAATTGTTATCATACCATTTTTGTATAGCAGGATCACCATTGTTTATTTTATTTGGTTTGTAAACATTATCTGAAAGATCCGCAGATTTTTTTACGAACTCTAATGTAGCATTCCAATCGAAATTCCTGTAAACAGCAGCACTTTGAGCAAAAGGAGCAGACTGAGCAAATAATTGAAAGGTAAGCCTATGACTACCATAATCTGAATTTAGCAGATCTCGAGCATAAGCTAATAATTTTCTTCTATCTTCAGATTTCCATGTATCATTAATTGTGTAAAATTTTTCCATCCAATGACTGGTTTCAGGATTTTTAAATGTTGCAGCATTTGGTGTAACACAAATTTGACCACCACAAAGCTCTCTTGCAATGTGCATCATTTCATTTAATTGATTAAGTGCTGTACATCTGCCAGTATATAATAAGGATTGATTTGGCATAAGGAGGCCAGCAGGTGACTTTTCAGCTAAAGCAATACTGGACGTTAGATGAGCATTAATATTTTCTCGCCAGGTTGCTATACGTGCCAGTTTTTCTTGTACTGCTGGCTGTTTCTCTAAACCAGTTTGTCTAACATTAAATAAAGCTGCACCAATCATCATATCTGCTAATTTCAACGTTCTTTGAACATAAGCAAAAGCTGAATATCTGTGAAGAGTACTTCTAATAAAAGCAGCAGCTTTTGTGTGACGATAAAATAAAACATTTTCCCATGGTATTAGAACATTATCAAATATAACCAAAGCATCGACTTCATCAAATTTGTTTGCCAATGGGTAATCCATTTGGTCAGCTCGTGGGCATGAACCACTAGCTCCAGCAAATCCACCTCTACATATAAATTTCAAATTTGGAGAATTAAGATCACAAATAAATCCAACAGCATAATCTGACAATTTTGCATCACCCCAATTAGCTATCGTTGGTTTAGTAAAGGCTTGATTTGCATAGGCTGCAGCGGTTTCATATTTAGCACCCTTAACAATTATTCCTTTATCAGTTTCTTTTACAACGTGAAGAAGCATATCTGGGTCTTGGTCTTGAGGAGCTAAAGATCTATCACCCTTGGGGTCGGTATTGGCTGAAACATGAAAAGGATCCTCTTTTAGAACTTTGTAAATATGATTTGATATATTTTTAGAAAATTGAGGGTCAACTTCATTCAAAACATCTTGTCCATCATATAGTGACCACATTTCACCAACAGTCTCGTCACCTACCCTTGTAACAACGCCTCCTATTTCTTCCATTACTGTATCAGTAGCTCTTCTTTTGGCCCACCAATCTTCTTGAGTAAATGGTAGAGAATTCCCGATAGCATTTA